>JAFODV010000110.1 GCA_017380515.1 Alistipes sp. | reverse complement strand
GTGTAGACCATTGGAGAGTAGGTAGATGATATGTATTTCTGAAGCTCTGGAGCATGCTTGCGTGCCATCTCCATGTATGAAGGACAGCATGAAGTAGTCATGAATGGCTGACCCTCCTCCATCTTCTCAGCAAACTCGTGAGTCTCCTTCTCGGTAGTGATCTCAGCACCACGAGCTACCTCGATAACATCTTTGAAGCCGATAGCCTTGATAGCACCATATACCTGCTCAGTAGGTACGTTGTACTGTGAGAGGATTGATGGAGCAACGATAGCTACTACCTCCTCGCCACGACGGATAGACTCCAAAATGTCGAATACCTGCGAAATCTCGAAGATAGCACCGAATGGGCAGGCGTTCATACACTTACCGCAATAGATACACTTGTTCTCGTCAATATGCTCTACGCCATACTCGTCCTTAGAGATAGCGCCAACAGGACATGCCTCCTCACAAGGAACAGGGATGTATACGATAGCGTGGTATGGACAAGCGTTGAAACACTTGCCGCAGCTGATACAGATCTTGTGGTTGATCTTACCCTGTGATGTCTCAGGATCGAACTCGATAGCGTTCTTAGGGCATGCATGCTCACAAGCACGTGCCACACAACCACGGCAGAGGTTTGTAATGTCGTAGTTTGTGCGTACGCATGATGAGCAAGCCTCATCGATAACACACATGATGTTATCCTTAATCTGCTTGCGGTCGAGAGCCATCTTAGCATAAGCCGATAGTGGCATTAGCTCATCTGTCTCATCTGTCATGTCATAGCCCAACAAAGGCAATGACTTGTACTTCCACACTGCGCGCTCCTTGTGGATACAGCAGCGGCCACGCACTTGAGAGTTGCGGGGACTAAACTCAATAGGTACTCGGTCGATTTTCTCGACAAGTGCACCCTCATTCCAGAGGCCCACAAGCTTTGTGAGAAGTCTCTGGCGCACGATCATTACGTTGTTCTTAATTGCCATACGGATGGTGTTATTTATAATAATTGAGCAAAGATACAAATTATTGCACAAAAATTGAAATTTATTTACTCTTTTTTGCTCTTTGAGTCGAAAGAAAAGTGAACCAATATATATAATAGGTGTGTAGCAATGGGGTAGAGCGACGTATTTTTAGAATCTTAATAGCGCTCATGGCTTAGATTGCAACAAAAAAAAAGACACTCGCCGAAACGAGTGTCCCAATGTGTTGATGCTTGATTCAACTACTTCATATAGGTAACTGTAACTGCGTCGAGGCGTACCTGCGCTGTAAGCTTGTTGATAACGAATGACTCCTGACCATTAAGCACTACTGTAACCTTATCAGATGAAACTGTAGCAGAAGAACCGATAGAGTTCTTCAATGTAGTAGCGTATGATGTCGAGTTGCAATCGAATACGATTTTTGAAATCTCACCCTCTGTCGATACAGTAATCTTTGAGTTCGCATAGCAACGTGCTGGCTTAGCATAGTCAGCAACTGCACTTGTAGACTGACTCTTATCGTTAACGAATGTTATTCCATTCTCCTCCCATGTCTGAGATGCTGAAGAGAATGCTGTGCGCTTTGCCTTATTGTCGAAAGTAAGGGTTGATGTAGTTTCGACCTTCTCAGACTTAGTGTAGAGACTCCATGTGCCAGTTGCACTGTCCCATGCGTTATTGTTAACGGTGAATAGGTTGTTACCATTTGTAGGGATCGTAAGATCCGTAGTTTGATTCCACTTGTTATTCCAGTTGTTGTCGCCTGCAGGGTTCATACGGCAGAAGATAACATTTGAATAGCCACCAGGAATTGTTGTGGTGTAGATAGCGCTCTCGCCCTCAGCCAAATGAAGGTCAGCCCAGTTCTGTGTGCTGTCGTTCCAATAGTAGATAGCAAAGCGAGCGCCGTCAACCTCCCAGTGTGGAGCAGAGAAGTAGAGGATAACATCATCTGCTACAGGCTCAGCCTCAGTTGTTACAACCACTACCTTAGCCTCTGACTCATAGTACTTAGTTGTGTCATTAGCCAAGGCCATGATGCTAAATGTGTACTCTGTGTCGTACTCGCCAGTGAACACGTATGATGTGGTCTCAATAATTACAGGCTCCTGCTCACCATTTGCCACTGAGTAGCTTGCAGCATTCTCAACGGCAGTCCACCAAAGTGTTACGACATTGCCCTCAATCTTTGACTCTACGTTAGGTGTGGCAATGCGCTCCTTGACAGCAATGCTCTCATTGCTAGTGAAGCAAAGACGGATGTAGTCATACTCGGTATCCTCAGCGCTTGTGGCGTAGTAGAGGTCGAGTGTTGCAACTGCACCGCCATTCTCACCCTCGGCAATGCTCATTGAGCCCTGCTTAATGATAGCCTCCACACTCGAGCGTGTTGCTACCATAAGGTTGTTGATGGTGAAGGTGTTGTCCTGGAGCAAGGCCTCGTTTGCTACAAATGCATACTCACCTATCTTGAGCTTGCCATCCTCGATAGCGCTCTTTGCAACGATAACAGAGAATGTGTTCTGGTTGTCGCTAAGCTCAAACTCATAGTTGTTGTTGGCGTTTAGCTTGCCATATGCCCAGTTGGTGATTGTGGTGTCGCTAACCTCAGTGTTGCGGATATACTCACCATCGAACTTGTCATCGATAACGATGTTGATGTTGTTCTGCAATGTGAGCAAGTTACCAACGATGGTTGTTAGGTGGTTGCGACCCAATGGAATCTGGGTGCTGAAGTCGTTAGTCTTAATCTCACGACCATCTTTGCCCCATACCTTTACTGTGAAGTTTACCTCCTGTGCGCCCTCCTCCTCAAAGTCACCAGCAAGGATGTAGTCAGAGAAGAGAGTTAGGTTCTGGATTGATGCGTCGTAACCCTGTGTGTAAGGTGTGCTCTCCTTGGTAAGGGTGTAGGTGTACTCGTTTACAGTCTCACCAGTAGCCTGACCAGTAACAGCGTTGAGAGAGGTGTAGAGGGTGTGGTTGTAGAACTTAACCTCAACCTTCTCAGGCTCTGAGCCGATGTTAACCTCGTTGTGGTCGGTGGTGATAACGCGAATCTTGCCGAAAGGACGCTTTAGTGTAAGGCTCTCGCTAATACCCTCATTGCCCACGAAGAGATCCTTGCAGATGAAGTAGGCGTCCTGGCACTCATCCATGGCAACAACCTCTTTGCGAGTGATGTTGTTAAGGTCGGAGGTGTTGTAGCTAAGATCCTCCTTTGAGCCCTGCTCAACGAAATCGGCCCAAATTACAAAGCGGTAGGTGCGCTGTGGAACAAGGCGCACATCGAACATTGTCTCTGCATACTCGTCGAGAGTCTTAACATCGCGCTTCTTGATAGGCTCGTTAAGATTTACGTAGCCATCTGTAGCATCATAAATCTCCATGATGTAGCGAACATCATACTTCGCCCATTCGTCGGCTGTGAAGTTGTCGATAGCACCAAGACCACTGTTCATGTCGGTCTCACCGCTACGTGTATCTGTTAGCTCTGGAACATCAATTTTCAAAGTAACAGAGGTGCCGTTTTTCATGTTAAGCTCGCTAAACTCGTTCTGCTGGCATGATACGCCCAAAAGCATAGTAGCCATCAAAAAAAGTAAAAGCTTTTTCATAGTGTGAAAAGTTAAAATTGTTTGTATTTTTGTTTGTTATATTCTTGAGTAGTAGTGTGTTGTGAGGTAATAGCACGTGCGTGTGCGTAGACTCTCACAAAGACTATATATAGCAAAGATAGGTAATTTATCGTAAACGTGCAACTTTTTTCTAAAGAAAAATAGTTCAATTTGCCGTTGTTTTCTTGAGTGGAGAATATAAAATTAACCTATAAAGTCAAAATAATATAGCGCTCTCTGATGTATTGTGCATAGTTTTGCACTACTTTGAGGTTAGCTTATCACCTTGTGTGGCATGTAACTCCATTAGTCGTGAGGTTATCATCTGGCGTAGAGCGTCGATGCGTATGCCTTTTAAGGGTGAGTGAAGAAGCAGGTGGCGAGGAGCTTGTGACGCAAAGCGCTCGATGGCGGTATTTGGGTTTAGGCGACGCACTATTTCAACCATAAGCTCTGAATACTCGTTGGCTGATATGTTGTTGAGTGCAAAACGTTCGGGGTGCATAGTCCACTCCTCGGCCATGGGTGTAGTGTGATAAATTTGCAGCTGATGAAACTTTATAAAGTTGAGACCCAGAGAGTTGATTACCTGTGTCTGCTCAACCATCTGTTCGAGGCTTTCTTCGGGAAGTCCGAGTATGAAGTGTGCTCCAACGTCAATGTTTCGCTCACGAGTAAGTCTTGTTGCGAGTATTGCATCAGCAAATGTGTGACCACGATTTACGTGGTGTAGCGTCTTGTCGACAACAGATTCTATGCCATACTCAATGGCAACATATTTGTGTGTGGCGATATCTGCCAAAATATCGAGTATTTCAGAACTTATACAGTCGGGGCGTGTGCCGATAATCAGGCCACTAATTTTTGGGTGGCTAATGGCCTCATCGTATAATGATTTTAGATGATTTATGCTGGCATATGTGTTTGTACCCGACTGAAAATAAGCTATATAATGCTGTGCTGAGCGGCCGCGCGACAGGTGGAAGTTGATGCCGCTGTTGATCTGCTCGGTGATGCTGTGTTGGGTGTGGCAGTACGAGGGGGAAAATGCCTCGTTTAGGCAAAAAGTACAGCCGCCATAAGCTATCTTACCATCGCGGTTTGGGCAGCTTAGGGCGGCATCAATTGCTATCTTTTGCACACGGCCACCAAGACGCTGGCGCATCAAGCTTCCGTAGTCGTTGAATGGCAGTGTGGTATTCATAGTATTGTTTACAAATCTTGAATGCGTGCTACGGGTGATACGTCGAGCGATGATAGCTCGCCAGCCATATAGCGATAGTAGCCCGCAACGGCAATCATTGCTGCATTGTCGGTCGTAAACTTAAGCTCGGGAAGGAATGTTCGCCATCCACGGCGCTTGCCTGCCTCGAGTATTCCGTTGCGAAGACCTGAGTTTGCCGACACGCCACCAGCGATAGCTATATCCTTGATTCCTGTAGCCTTAGATGCTTTGATAAGTTTGTTTAAGAGGATGTCTACAATGGTATGCTGAAGCGAGGCGCACAAGTCGGCCTTGTTTTCCTCGATGAAGTTGGGGTTCTCCTTAACAGCATCACGTAGGGTGTAGAGGAATGATGTCTTGAGGCCTGAGAATGAGTAGTCGAATTCGCCCTCTACGTGAGGCTTTGCAAACTTAAACGCCTTGCTGTCGCCCTCCTTTGCCAGACGGTCTATTATGGGGCCGCCAGGGTAGGGTAGTCCCATTACCTTGGCGCACTTGTCGAAGGCTTCGCCAGCAGCATCGTCGATGGTAGTGCCGATAATCTCCATCTTTGAGGGTGAATCAACACGTACAATCTGTGTGTGTCCGCCACTTACGAGCAGGCACAAAAATGGGAACGATGGGTGTGGTAGCTCCTTGTCGGGCATATCCACAAAGTGTGATAGGATATGGCCCTGAAGGTGGTTAACCTCAACAAGTGGGATGTTGTTGGCAATAGATAGTCCTTTGGCAAACGATACGCCAACAAGCAGCGAGCCAAGTAGGCCTGGGCCTCGAGTAAAGGCTATGGCATCGACTTTGTCGATAGTTATTCCGGCCTCCTTAAGGGCAGTGTCTACAACGGGTATAATGTTCTGCTGGTGGGCACGTGAGGCGAGCTCAGGGATTACGCCTCCATACTTCTGATGTACTGCCTGTGAGGCAATTACGTTAGATAGTAGGGTGGTGTTGCGTAGCACCGCTGCCGAAGTATCGTCGCATGACGACTCAATGCCGAGTATTGTAATATCCATAATGGAATGGTTTATGTTGCTCTTTTTTTTGTAAATGTTTTCTATATTATAGAAAAATTACTACATTTGTAGGTTAATTGCAGTATAGTGTAGTTATACAACAACTAAGTTTCAATGCGCAAAGTTATAAAAATATTGGCAATGGTGGTATCAGCAATCGTTTTGTTGTTGATATTTTTGCCTGTTGTTGTCACTTTGCTGCTTAGTATTGACCAGGTTCAAAACTATATTGTTCATCGCGCTGCAGACTTTGCAAGCGAGAAGCTTGAGAGTAAAATCTCGATTGGACGCATTGATATTGACCTTTTGTCGAGAGTACATATCTACGACTTCTGTGTCGAAGATCCAGAGCAAGATACATTGCTCTTTGTCGATGAGGCTTCGGCACGTATCTCGAGCCTAAACATCAAGCGTGATGGCCTTATGCTTAAGGGTGTTGAGGCCTCTGGCGTTGAGTTTAACTGCCGTGAGATGGAGTCGGGAGAGCTCAATGTGCGTCCTATAGTGCGCAAGTTGACAAATCCTGATAAGCAGAGCACATTTCGACTATATGTTGACGATGCTAAAGTTGACAATGGACGCTTTAGGTATGAGCGTTTGGTGCATCGTAACCCCGAATATGGAGTCGACTACTACGACATGGATATTCGTAATATTGATTGCACATTGTCCGACTTCAAGGTTGTCGCAGGTGTTGTTTCGTCGGAGATAAGGAGTGCTTATGCTGAGGAGCGTAGTGGCTTTGTCCTTAACAATATGACAGGAAGCTTCCTTGTTGACAAGGGTGTAATATCGTTTGATAATCTAAAGGCCTACACAGAGCGTTCGCAGGTCAATATCCCTTCATTTGTTATTGATGGCGAGGATTGGCTCGAATATAAAAACTACATTGATGAGGTAGATATGCGTGGTCGTGTCGAGAGCTCGTCATTGTCGAGCTATGATCTCGGATTTTTTGCTCCTGGTGTTCGTAATTGGGATCTCAAAATATACGATGTTGAGGGTAGCTTCAATGGCGTGGTGAGCGACTTTTCGGCAAAGGTTGAGCGTGCGAAGATAGGTGATGAAACTGTTGTCGAGGCCGATGTGTACATCTTGGGACAGCCTAACTGGCGAGAATCGGAGTATAATATCGACGTAAAGAGTCTGCATACTACGGCATCTGATGTTGAATACCTTGTAAGTCATGTCACGGGAAAGAGTCTCAATGCCAAGGCCCTCGACATTGTTCGTAATCTGCGTTATGTCGATGCGCGTGGTATGTTTGGCGGTAAACTATACTCGTTCCACACTAAGGGTGATGTCAAAACTCCTCAGGGTAGAATCAACGCAAATATCGCTATGCATCGCACTCAGGGCTCACGCTACGAGCTTAGCGGAGATGTCGATACCGATAACCTACATTTAGGCAATATCCTCAACATAAATAGACTCGAAACACTTAGCTCGCATATTCAGGCTGATGGTAGTTTTGGTGCTGGAGGTGTGGTTGCCGACATCGACGTTAATGTCAATAGCATTGGCATTGCTGGCAGAAAGTTGCACAACATCGCAGCACAAGGCAATGTTGACCATGGTATGTATGCGGCCCAAGTGCAGTCAAAAGATCCAAACTTATGCTTCGACCTCAATAGCCTTATAAATTTCGATCGAGAGATTCCATCGTATGAGGTTATGCTTAGTCTCGATCATATCGACCTTCATAAGCTTGGTGTGAATAAGCGTGACTCGATATCGGTGGCATCACTTGAGATGGGGCTCGATATTGATGGTCGCACTATTGACGAGATGGATGGTACGATAAGCGTAGTGAATATGCGCTATGAGTATCCTGGTGGTGAGCTGCTGTCGGATCGCCTTAATGCCGAGATTCGCGGTTATCACGATCGTAAGGATATATCCGTAAAGTCGGAATTTGTAGATGTCGACTTCCAGAGTAAGGCAAGCTATAAAGAGATTAGTCACTATATCTTTAATGCCTTGAAACGCTATGTGCCACTCCTCTACGATGGCGATACGCAGGGTGGCGATAGTGGTAGTGGTAGTGGTGATGAGGCTACCTACGACTATTCGATGTTTAGGCTGCAGACACACGAAAAGCTCAATGAGTTGTTGGCCACAATCAATGGTGACATGCTGGTTGCCCCTGATACCAACCTATCAGTGGTGTTTAGTCCTCAGAATAACCATCTTGTGTTGCAGCTCGATTCGGAGGCGTTGGAGTATAGTGGTGTCATATTGGCTGATGCCGAGGTAGACGTTAAAAACGATAATGACTCATTGCTTATGTGGGTCAACTCTGAGGCTTTGTATTTCGGTTCGCGCCCCATCATGCCTAACTTCAATGTGACGGGTACGGCGCATCAAAATAAGATTAACCTATCGGCTGACTTTAAGGACAAGAATAATGAGCAGTCGGGTCTTGTGGCTATGAGTGCTCAGTTCTCTCGCAATGCAGAGACTAATCACCGTTCGGTGCATGTCGATATTTCGCCATCACACTTCACTACAAAGACGCAGCAGTGGCGACTTTATGCAGGAGGTGTCGACATAGACTCTTCGAGAGTTCACGTGCGTGAGTTGCACATTGCACGCCCCGAGCAGCAGTTGATAATCAACGGTGTGGCATCGCGCGACAGACGCGACTCGATACGCCTAACGCTCGATAATTTTGATCTATCGCCATTCTCGGCACTTATTAGTCGTTGGGGCTATAATGTTTCGGCACAGTCTAACGGATATGCTACAGTGCGCTCGGCACTGCGTGACCCTCAGATAGAGGCACGCATCGACCTTAGCGATATTAATGTCAATGGCCTTGAAGCACCTCCTCAGCAGCTCACGTCGAACTGGGATTTTGCTGAGAATAAGGCACGTGTCATAATTCGTGATTGTAACTCACAAGATACTGTTATCCGTGGCTACTACCAGCCTCATGGCAATCGCTACTTTGCCGAGGCTAAGTTGCAGAATGTTAAGATGGAGATTATCCAGCCATTCCTCAAGGGTATAATCTCCGATATTAAAGGTACGGCGTGTGCTACGGCGCAGATACGTGGTGAGGGCCGCATGGCAACCCTCTCGGGTGATGCTACGGTTGATAGCATCGATGTTCATGTTGACTACCTGAACACTCGCTATCGTGCACCACGTGGCAAGATAAAAATCGTTGATAACCATGTCACGGCCAATAAGATTCCTGTCTACGACATGGAGGGAAATAGCGGTCACTACTCAATGGATCTTGACCTTAACCATCTGTCGAATGTGGTGTATAACATTGATATTGATGCCACCGATATGCTTGTGCTCGACACCGATGCCAAGGATAACGACCTATTCTATGGTCATGTCTATGCTTCGGGAACAGCGTCGTTCAGAGGCAATAAGCTGGGTATGAAGATGGAGGTTGAGGGCACAAGTTCCGCTAATTCGAAGTTCTATATGCCGCTATCAGGTAAGGAGGATGTTGCCTATGCCGACTTTGTGAGGTTTAAGGAGCCAGTAATTGAGGGGGTTGATACCTCACGCTTTATCACACGTCGTATGATGGCCCATGAGAGGCGAAATCGTCAGGTGAGCAGCTCGGAGGGTATGATGGATATGGATATAACGCTCAACATTCTGCCAAATGTCGAGGTACAGCTTGTGATTGACCCGACGGTAGGCGATATTATCAAGGGTAAGGGCTCAGGACAGATAACCATGCATATTGTGCCTAAGGCCAACCAGTTTGAGATGGGTGGTGACTTCACCATTTCGGAGGGTACCTACCTCTTCACGTTGCAGAATGTCATCAATAAGCTGTTTACGGTTGAGCCTGGCTCTACGATACAGTGGACGGGTGATCCTTTGGGCGCTGAGCTCAATATTGATGCAGTGTATAGCACCAAGGCCTCGCTCAAGCCTCTGCTCGGTAATTCGATGCAAGGTGTTGACCTCGCCCGTGCTGTGCCCGTAAACTGCTATATCAAGCTCACCGGAGAGCTTATGTCGCCCGAAGTGACCTTCGATGTCGATGTTACGCAGGTGGCTCCCGAGATTCAGACCATCGTGAAGTCGGCACTCAACGACCAGCAGGCAATTGCCACGCAGATGTTCTGGTTGCTTGCCGCCAACACCTTCTCGGCCGAGGATACTGGTGCAATGGGTGCTTCGCTATCAGCAACCACAGGCTTTGAGCTGTTGTCGAATCAGCTTAGCAACTGGCTTTCGGGTGATAACTATAATATTGTTTTGCGCTATCGTCCTCGCACCGAGTTTACGGGCGACGAGGTCGACTTCGGCTTCTCGAAGAGCTGGTTTGATAATCGTCTTATCATCGAGGTTGAGGGTGGTTATCTCTCAGATGCTGCTGCGCAAGCAACACAGAATGCCTCGAACTTTGTTGCCGAGGGCTTTATAACATGGCTTATTGACCCCGATGGTGCTTTCCGCGTCAAGGGCTTCACACAGACTATCGACCGTTATGGTGAGAACCAGGGTCTTCAGGAGTCGGGCATCGGTGTCTACTATAACGAGAGTTTCAATACCTTTAGGGAGTTGGGACAGAGCATACGTCGTAGGTTTGTCAATCCAGAACGCCAGCAGCGACGCAAGGCTAAGCGTGAGGCGCAGCGCGATACAACGCAAGTAGATACTATAACGGTGCGTTGATGCGTTTAAAAGGAGTGTGTAAACAGAAAATAAATAACAAATAATTAATAACTAAAACCTTACTTAAAATCATGATTAATTTGTTTTCAATTCAGGGAGTAGAGCAGGCTGCTGAGGTGGCTACTAACCCTGCGGCTCAGACAACAGTGCAGGAGACATCAGAGACCCTATCGGTTAGCTTTTGGGATCTTTTCATGGGTGGTGGCTGGCTCATGTGGGTGCTTGTGGCATTGGCTGCTGTTATGATCTTTATCTTCGTAGAGCGCTTCATCGCCATTCGCAAGGCAACACAGATTGATAAAAACTTTATGAACCGCATCCGCGACTATATCCTTGAGGGTAATATCAACGCTGCTGTTGATTTGTGCCGTCGCACTAATTCACCTATTGCTCGCATGATTGAGAAGGGTATCGAGCGCATTGGCCGTCCTATGGGCGATATTCAGACAGCTATCGAGAATGTTGCAAATGTCGAGGTTGCAAAGCTCGAGTCAGGCCTTCCTTGGTTGGCTTCAATATCTGGTGGTGCGCCAATGATTGGTTTCTTGGGTACTGTAGTAGGTATGGTACAGGTGTTTATCGGCATGTCGTCAAATCCGAATGGTAGCATCGAGCTTGCTCAGCTATCTGAGGGTATGTACGTTGCGATGGTAACTACCGTGGGTGGTCTTATCGTGGGTATCCCAGCATACTTTGCTCACAACTACCTCGTAGCACGTGTCGAGAAGATGGTATTCCGCATGGAGGCTACAACAATTGCGTTTATGGATATCTTGAATCAGCCTGTAAAATAGTTGAGCTATGGCAATCAAAAGAAGTTCTAAGATAGATTCGAGTTTCTCGGCATCGTCGATGACCGACCTTATCTTCTTGTTGTTGGTGTTCTTTGTGTTGGCAACAACACTTATCAACCCTAACAACGCTGTGAAGCTAACGTTGCCATCGTCGTCGAGCACTATGGGCGATCCTTCGGCAGTGTCGATTGCAGTGTTGAGTCGTCCTTCAGGCAATGTATATGTCTTTAATGGCAAGCAGAATACCCCTTATAGCACTATCGAGGAGTTGGCAGTGGTGCTTAACGAGTACTACGATGCTAATATGGTTGGTAGTCAAAAGTCGTTGATTGTGTCGGTACATTGCGAGAAAGAGGTTACAACTGTTGATGCATTGGTCGAGGTTATGGATATGGTCAATGATCAGAACAAAACTCATGGCTATGTCGTAGCCCCTGATGGCATAAGCCCTGGAGTACAACGATATAAAATGGTGTTGGCCACCGATAAGAAGTAATGGAGTATTACGATCCTATAGACCACTCGCCAAAGCGATATGCTGCCGTGATAACTATTGTTGTCTTGGCCCTGCTATCGTTGTTTGTGAGCTATATTACTATCGACATAGAGCCCTACGAGGATCATCTAACATATGTCGAGATTGAGTATGTTGAGCAGGAGGCTGAGGAGCAACTACAGCCCGAGCCACAGCCCGCAAAGGTGGACATGCCAAAGATTGAGAATCCTAAGCCTCAGCCTACGCAGGCCTATGAGAACGAGGCAAAGGATAATACCCGCAATCAGACATCGGGTCAGGAGGAGAAGATGCAAACAGTAAACCAGCAGGCTCTCTTTAAGCCTACGTCGGGTGTTCAGCCCGATGAGGAGGTTGTTCATGGCAATAAGCTTGCGCCAGAGGGTGAAAGCGAGAGCCATAAGGGTGAGGGCACAGGCCTTAACGTCATTGGCGATGTGAACTTTGACGGCGGACTCCAGGGTCGAGGTGTTGTTGCTGGTTATCCACGACCTTCGGGCAACAATGCTCAGGGTAAGGTGGTTGTAGCAGTGGTTGTCGATAGCGAGGGCAATGTCATAGAGGCATATGTTCGTGCTCAGGGCACAACAACCTCAGATGCTACGCTGCGCCAAAATGCTGTAAAGGCTGCTAAGCGTACTAAGTTCAAGCCCGATGCGTCGCGCATGACACAGTCGGGTACAATAACCTACAACTATAAAATACGAGGATAACATGAAATCCACACTCTCAATACTATCGCTTGTTGCAATGCTGTGGCTTGCCACGTTTGACCTTTGTGCCCAAGGGCCTAAGGGTGCTGAGTTGGAGCTTGCGAGCTCTGTTGTTGAAATAGGCAACATAGCTCAGGATGGTGGCAAGCATATCGTGCGCCTTGTCTATAGCAATACGGGCGATACTCCTCTGGTTATTACCGAGGTGAGAACAAGTTGTGCCTGCATGTCTATCGACTATGAGCGTAAGAAGGTGATGCCTAATGAGCGAGGAGTGATGACCATAACGCTTGACCCCACGAAGGCTCCTAAGGGACAGTACATAAGGGTGATGCAGATTTTTTCGACTGCTAAGAGCGGTGTGAAGCGTGTTACGATTAAGGGTGTTATCGAGTAAAAGTTATAATGCTATGAATATAAAACGTCTTGTTTTTAACCCATTTAGGGAGAATACCTACCTTGTGTGGGACGACACTAAGGAGGCTATTGTTATTGATGCTGGTAATGTGTCGGAGGCTGAGAACGACCACCTACGCACCGTTGTTGAGGAGTTCGGTCTTAATGTCGTCATGGCGGTGAATACTCACGGTCACTTCGACCATACGCAGGGTGTTATGTATGTGGTGAATACTTTTGGCGCTAAGTTCGCATGCTCAAGCGATGATAAGTTCCTTATGGCAACTGACTCTTCGGCAACGATGTATGGCTTAAAGTGCAAACCTGTGCCAGAGATCGACCTCGACCTCAAGGAGTGTAAGGAGATTACCTTTGGTAATACCACTCTCAGCATTATCCATACACCAGGTCACACCCCAGGTCATGTGTCGCTATATAACGAGGAGGCTAAGGTACTATTTACGGGCGACACGCTCTTCCGCGAGAGTATCGGCCGCACCGATCTGCCTGGTGGCGACTACTCGTGGATTATGAAGTCGATATTGGAGCAGATTGTGCCACTTGGCGACGATGTAACGATATATCCTGGTCATGAGGATAGCTCAACAATAGGCCATGAGACCCTCTATAACCCATTTATTACCGAGGTGCTCAACAACGAGATTAACTACAAAGGCTAACAATTAACCTAAGAGGATGCTATGCGTATAGACATCATTACTGTTGTTCCCGAACTACTTGCCTCGCCTCTTAATGAGTCGATACTAAAGCGTGCTCAGGAGTCGGGACATGCCGAAATTCATGTACATAACCTACGAGACTATACCGATGATAAGCGTCGCACCGTCGACGATTACCCGTTTGGTGGCGAGGCTGGTATGGTTATGAAGATTGAGCCAGTGTATCGCTGTATCGAGAAGCTTAAGTCGGAGCGTGACTACGACGAGATTATATTCACATCGCCTGATGGTATTCAATATAACCAGCGTGAGGCAAATCGTCTGTCGTTGATGAAAAATATCATCATCTTGTGTGGCCACTACAAGGGTATCGACTACCGTATTCGTGAGCACTTGATAACTCGTGAGATATCTATCGGCGACTATGTGCTTACGGGTGGCGAGCTCGCTGCATGTGTCATCGCTGACTCTGTGGTGCGCATCATTCCTGGCGCTATTGGTGACGAGGCGTCGGCACTCACCGACTGCTTCCAGGATAATCTACTTGCCCCACCTGTCTATACTCGTCCTTCGGAGTTTAATGGCTGGAAAGTCCCCGAGGTACTACTCTCAGGCAACTTCGCCGAAATCGAGAAGTGGCAAGACGAGCAGTCCTACCTGCGCACTAAGGCCCTTCGCCCCGACCTCCTCGAGTAGAAAGCTCCTAATAATTTGCTCGAATAAAGCTGTCGCTTATAGCATCTGCAAAATAGAGGGTGTCCGCAAGTTGTGCGGACACCCTCTATTATTATATATATAGTAAGTGTGGAGATGTTCGTTTATCTGACAATAGACATTTGGCGTAGCCCCAACGAAAATAAACAATACTCCACACCCGTGCAGAGCATGTGGAGCAGGCGCAGAACGTGCCGACGAAGCATACCAAATTTTTGATTATGCAAGAGAAATAGAGAGTTTAGTGAATTTAGGGAGATTAAGGAAATTAAAGAGGGTAAGGATATTCAATGTATTCACTAATTTCTCTAAATTCCTTAAATTCCCTAAATAATTATTACCTTTGTAAAAAAGGATGGCTTATGAATGGTGTAACTCTAATTAAACCGCAAGGCGACCATAGAAATCTAATATGTTATCGTAAGGCAGAGCTAATATACGACATAACCTGTCACTTCGCATATTCGGCATTTGGGCATGGTAACCGAACAATAGACCAGATGGTTCAAGCGGCTCGTTCGGGTAAGCAGAATATTATTGAGGGCAATGCAGATTTGGAGACCTCAATCGAGATGGGCATCAAACTTATCAATGTCGCTAAGGCGAGTTTCAAGGAGTTACTGGCGGATTATGAGGACTATCTGCGTGTTAATGGCTGTGAGCAGTGGAGTGCTGACTCCAACAAGTTTGTTGCAATGCGCAAGCTTGGTACTGACGGTAGCAATCAAGATATTTTAGACATTGCAAAATCCCGTTCTCTTGACACCGTAGCCAATATGGCAATTATTCTACTCAAACAAGAGGACTATCTACTGCACAAGCTACTCATATCACTCTCCGAACAATTTCTCAAGGAGGGTGGCTTCAAAGAGAGAATGCATCGTATGCGTGTAGAGCAAAGGGGAAGATAAGCCGAGTAGGGAATTTAGGGAGGTTAGAGAAGTTAGGGATAATTCCTTAAACTCCTTAAATTCCCTAACCTCCCTAAAACCTAAAACAAAGACCTCCCAAATGGAAGGTCTTTGTGATTATATGAAGTAATCCAAATTACTTCATATAGCTTTTAATATAGTGATGGTGGCTTCCGTAGCGGTTGAATGCTGCCTCGTCCAAAGCCTCCTGTGCTGATGGGTGAGCTACAGAGATAATCAAGCGAGCACGCTCCTGAAGGCTCTTGCCATACAAGTCAACAGCACCATTCTCAGTTACGAACCAGTGGATGTGGTTACGTGTGGTAACAACACCTGCACCCTCAGTCAACACGTCAGAGATCTTTGAAACGCCCTTAGTAGTGATTGATGGCATAGCGATGATAGCCTTACCACCCTTTGAAAGTGATGCACCATAGATGAAGTCAACCTGACC
>JAFODV010000109.1 GCA_017380515.1 Alistipes sp. | reverse complement strand
CTCGATGCCGAGGTAGCCAAGCTCTTTCATATCAGTTGTGATAACGCGAAGCTTAGCGAAAGGACGTGTCAAAGTGATGTTGATAGATGAAGAGCTTGTGTACTGCTTGCCCGCCTCTACTGTGCAGTATACGCCAGTGAATGCATCACGAGTCTCATCCATAGCTTCCCAAGTATCATTGAGAGTAATTTTTGTGAGATCTGCGGTGTTGTAGTGGTAGTCAACATCTGCCTCGCTCACAACATAGTCTGCCCAAACTACGAAACGGTAGTCACGGTTAGGAACAAGACGAACAGGGAATACAACGCTCTTTTCATCGCTGTACTCTACCTGGCGATCGTTAGATGCTACATAGTTATTACCAACCTTCTGGTAAATCTTGAGGATGTAACGGATAGTTGCGTCACCAGTGAGGTCGACATTCGCAAATGCACCCTCTGCACTGTTTGCACGAGTTGTCTCAGGAAGTGAAACGGTGATGGTAGTGTCAACTGCGCCACCTACGTTCACGTCGAGACCCTCAGGCTCTGTCTGGCAGGCTGCCATACCGAATAGCAACGCCGCCAATGCTAAAAATCTTGCTTTCATAAAAATTAGTGTTAATAAAAATTAGTATTGGAATATCCTATATCTTCAAAAATTATTCGTTGTAGCGTACAGTAAACTGCGCCTAACTAAAGTTATTGCTTATTATTAATATCTTTGTTTATGTGAATATAGTATCCAACGCATGCAACACCAATGAGCATGCCAACAACCTGCTCATCAGTGCATTATGGGTTAATAATACGTTTAAATATTCTTGCTTTCAGTGCGTTATGTAACGCATATACTTACGCAAATGTAGTAAGTATATATCAACTATGCAAACATTTTGACATTTATTTTTGTTCAAAATAGCATTGTCGTGATGCGTCATAGGCAATATTTAAGTTATGTTTGCATATAAAACATAGAGAATTGCACTGCTTGTAGCAGCATCTAAGAGATAAAAAAAGCCACGAATGAGCTGTACCCAATGTACTGCCCATTCGTGGCCTTTATTGAGGTGGCACAGATGTGCCGCTATAACGCCAAATTAGCTACATTTAGAATAACCACATGCCATACATGTCAAGCAGCCATTCTGGTAGGCCATGTTCTCCTGACCACACTGTGGGCAGCGACCCTTGCCTCGGGTGCCGTCCTTGATATACTGCTTCAAGGCACGCTCAACACCATTCTTCCATGTGTTGATAGTCTCTGAGTCGAGGTGCAAGCCGTCAACAAGCTGAACAACCTTGTCGATAGGCATGCCGTAGCGCAACACACCAGAGATGAGCTTTGCGTAGTTCCAGAACTCCTCGTCGAAGAGACGTGAGATACCACCGATAGTGTTGATATATCCGTAGCGATCCTGATACTGGAAGTCGTAGCGCTTAGAGCCATCCTTCTCGTGTACCTTGAGGATATGACCACTCTTAATGGTCTTAGGGATATACATGGCATCCTCCTCGATCTTACCAGTGAAGATCTCGTAAGGACGGTCATCCTGCTTGCCTACGAAGGCAATCCAATCCTCAGAGCCGTTCTTGAAGCGCACAATGTCGGCAGGGATAGACTCAGGGCGACGGATAGAGTCGGAGCCACAGCTCTTCTTGGCATTACCCTTATCCTTGACATCGAGAAGCACGCCATCGCGGCAGCCATCACGATATACGGTGATGCCCTTACAGCCCGACTCCCATGCGGTACGATAAACATCGGCAACAAGCTCCTCGCTAACCTCATTAGGAAGGTTAACAGTAACAGAGATTGAGTGGTCTACCCACTTCTGGATAGCGCCCTGCATCTTAACCTTTGCTACCCAGTCGATATCGTTGGCTGTAGCCTTGTAGTAAGGCGATGCCTTGAGCCACTCGTTGAGCTCCTCCTCGCTAATAGTCTGAAGACGAGAGGTGTCGTAGCCGTTGATATCCAGCCACTTGATAAACTGGTGGTGATATACGTAGTACTCCACGAACTTCTCGCCAGTCTCGTCAACGAATGTTGCTGTCTGATCCTTGTCCGATGGGTTAATCTTACGACGACGCTTATATACTGGGCGGAATACTGGCTCAATGCCCGATGTTGTCTGCGACATGAGCGATGTAGTGCCCGTAGGTGCGATTGTAAGCATTGCAATGTTACGACGACCATGCTCCTTCATCATCTCGCGAAGCTCTGGAGCTGCCTCGCACACACGCTCAATCATAGGGTTGCCCTGCTCCTTCTCGAAGTTGAACACGCCAAAGGCACCACGCTCCTTAGCCATGATGATTGAGGCACGATAAGCCTCAACAGCCAAGGTCTTGTGAACATTGACAGCGAAGTCGATAGCCTCCTCCGAGCCGTAGCGTAGGCCCAAAGCAGCCAACATATCACCCTCAGCAGTGATGCCGAGGCCTGTACGGCGGCCCTTGAGTGCCATATCCTTGATCTTCTTCCATAGGTCGAGCTCCACACGACGAACATCGTCGTCCTCAGGATCTGAGGCAATCTTCGAGATGATGAGCTCTACCTTCTCCAACTCAAGGTCGATGATATCGTCCATGAGGTGCATAGCCTTAGCCACGTGGTCCTTGAAGAGGTCGATGTTGAACTTAGCCTTAGCAGTAAATGGATTCTCAACATAGCTTAGGAGGTTGAGAGCCAACAAACGGCAGCTGTCGTATGGACACAATGGAATCTCGCCACATGGGTTGGTAGATACGGTGCGGAAGCCTTCGTCAGCATAGCAGTCGGGCACACTCTCACGAATGATAGTATCCCAGAACAATACGCCAGGCTCTGCCGACTTCCAAGCATTGTGAATGATCTTATCCCAAAGCTTCTTAGCCTCGATATCCTGTGTGAAGATTGGCTCGTCTGATGCCACAGGGAACTGCTGACGGTATGACTCACCCGCCAACGCAGCACGCATAAACTCGTCGTCAATCTTGATAGATACGTTTGCACCAGTAACCTTGCCAGTGTCGACCTTAGCATCGATGAAGCGCTCGGCATCTGGGTGCTTGATGAGCAATGAAAGCATCAACGCACCACGACGGCCATCCTGCGCAACCTCACGTGTAGAGTTAGAGTAGCGCTCCATGAATGGAACGATACCGGTAGATGTAAGTGCAGAGTTGAGCACTGGGCTACCTGTAGGACGGATGTGTGAGAGGTCGTGACCTACGCCACCACGACGCTTCATGAGCTGCACCTGCTCCTCGTCCATACGGAAGATACCACCGTAAGAGTCGGCAGGGTTCTTATGGCCGATAACAAAGCAGTTTGACAACGATGCCACCTGCAAGTTGTTGCCGATACCTGTCATTGGACCACCCTGTGGAATGATATAGCGGAAGTGGTCGAGAAGCTCGAAAATCTCGTCATGGCTAAGGCCATTAGGATAGTTACTCTCGATACGTGCCAACTCCTTGGCAATACGATTGTGCATATCCTTAGGCGATGACTCGAAGATGTTGCCAAACGAGTCTTTGAGTGCATATTTGCTCACCCACACCTGTGCGGCGAGGTCGTCACCTGCAAAGTACTCCTTTGATGCTGCAACGGCATCTTCGTACTTCACCGTCTTAAGCTGTTCATTATTAGGTTTTTGAGTCATTGTTATATTGTTTTATTATTGTTTTCGAGTCAACCGAAATGCTATATGCCAGCCGTTATCAACCCCCGAAACTTTGATTTGGGGGATAATTCAGGCATACAAAATTCGTGATTTTTCGTGGGATATACCCCCTAAATAGGTACTATTTTTTCGACACTTTATTGACAAACAATAAAAAGATGCGCTACAGCCACCTGTAACGCATCTTCTCTAATTTTTAGATCTTCTCAGCTTCTGATTAGTAAACTGGAAGAGCCAAAATCCTATTGCCGTTGCAACTATGCCGAGCAGAGCCCCGAGCAACAAATCTTGCGGAAAGTGGCAAGCGAGATAGATGCGTGAATAGCAGACAAGTATGGCAACCACTGCTAATAATATTGTGATCCAGCGTTGCTTTATTATCAGCGACGAGAGCAGTGCAATAGCCGTGATTGTTGCTGCATGTGCCGACACCGAGCCGTTTTGACCAGCATTGCCATAGCCATTGGTGAAGGCCTCAACCTCTTCGGTGTGCATAGGGCGTAGACGTGCTGGAAAATCGGGCAATAGATCCTTGAGTATGCCTTGATGCTTGAATATTCCCGCAACTATGTCGGCAAAGCCTATGGCCACACCTATAGCCACAAGGAATAGTAGCATGCCACGCCACGAATAGCGACGCCATACCATATATATAATAAGGAGGTATAGCGGAATCCAAACCTTGATGCTTGAGACAAGTATCATTGCCGAGTCCAAAAACTCAGGGCCATCAAAGTTTAGGAGTTCAAACAGAGGCCAATCCCAGGTGATGCTATTCATGGTAAGACAAGTGTTTAGAATGCTGCGTATACAGGGAGTCCACCATTACCAGCAAGCATAAGCTGTGCCTGCATAACAATCCATATGGTGATCACCATAATAAGAAGCTGGCCTACGAATCCTGAACGAGTTACAAGATTTACAGTCGTAGCATTGAGGCTCTTTGGCAGGAAGTGGAGCAAGTAGCCTATAGCCACCAACACAAGGGCAAAGCCTGCCTTATGCGCAAGTATCATAAACTCTGTGGCTGAGAAGTTCGTAAATATCTTGGTGTAGATATCCATAACCCCCTCCCATGTATCCATGCAAATCATTGGCCACGTCAATGTCATGAAGCAGAAGGTGAAGATGGTAGCAATAATTCGGTTACCTAACTTCATATCCTTACCCAATGCCTTAGAGCCCGATACCTTCTCCAACCATAGCTTGTGAAATGCAAGGCCACAACCCTGCAACAAACCCCACACGACATATGGAAGATTCACCTTGTGCCACATGGCACACACAAACATTGTGATTGTTAGGTTTACGTAGGTGCGGAAGCGACCCTTGCGATTACCTCCCATTGATATATACAAGTAGTCGCGCAACCATGTCGAGAGTGATATGTGCCAACGACGCCAAAACTCGGTGATTGTTGCCGACTTAAACGGAGCATTGAAGTTGTCAGGGAGCTTATAACCCATGGTAAGAGCTATACCTATGGCAATGTCGGAGTAACCTGAGAAGTCGCAGTAGAGACGAATGCCAAAGGCCAAGAGTGCTACGAGCATCACTACACCGCTATCGCCAAAATCGCCTGACACAGATGGTATTAGGAGCAAGGTGTCGATAGCCTTCGCAATAACAGCATACTTTATAAGTCCTGTGGCGATAAGCGTTACAGCACGACCAAGATCCTCGCGAGTGACAACCACCTTTTCGCGCTCGATCTGTGGAATGAAATCCTTGTTGCGAACCAATGGGCCAAGGAATACCTTGGGGAAGAAACTCAACAAGAAGAGGTAGTCTACGTAGCGTTTAATAGGAGATATCACACCACGTGAGATGTCGATAATGTATGATATCGACTGGAACACAAAGAACGATACTCCTGCAGGCACCAATATCTCGCCGAGGTTGATTGTGCCATTGCCACATAGGTTGTTAATGGCAGTCTCGAAGTGTCCGCCAACCTTGAAGTAGGCCAAAATCAACACATTGATGATGACGCTGAGTGCCACCAATATACGGTAACGCTTGCCCTCATCACGACGTTTTGCTATGCGACGACCTATGAGGAAGTCGCTTGTAGCAACAAACAGTAGCAACAAGACAAAGAGTCCCGAGATTTTGTAGTAGAAATATAGCGACACTACAACAACATATAGCGTGCGCATGAGTTTGTTGTTACGTACAGCAAGGTAGCCTATGCCAAATACCAAGAAGGCAAACAAGAAGAAGCCACTTGCAAGGGTCATTGGCGATGCCTGATCATACTGAAGCAGGGATAGTAGTCGCTGCCATACCTCACCATCGAACTTAAAGAAATCCATAGCTAAGTTTGTTTAGTCCGTTAGTTACTCTATAGCAAAGATTAGAGGCTCGGTAGAGGTCTCTACTTCAGTATTGATTTTTGGATACATGCCCTCAGGTGAAAGGCCCAGTGGGTATACCATGTCGACAATCTTACCCTCGCGCTCAACAAGCATGTCGTATGCACGCAGAATGATAGCATCGGCAAGAGGCTTAGCCACACGTGCACCACCCTTGAAGTTGATGTGGATGTGGTCGCCAGCTGCCCAGCCATTGTTCACAAAGCCCTTGATGCCGCCATACGACAAAATCACCTTACCCATCTCCCAGAAGGCTACGCCCGTCTGCTTAGAAGCTTGGCGCTGGAATGGTGTCATAATCTCAACTGAGTTCATAGGCTTCCAACCACCATCGCCCTTGATCCAACGATCAGAGACGCCCAAAACGAGGATTGCTGCATCGGGGAAGCAACGCTTGATATATGCAATCATGTCGCAGAGCTTGCCCTGAAACTTGGTGAAGTTGCGCTGACCTGGCTGCATGCCGTTAAGACCATACTCCAATACGATAAGGTCGTAGCCCCAAAGCTGGTCGATCTGTCGGTTTACAGCAGCGCCAGAGCCAAAGATTGTGTAGCCGCTATTACCACGAATCGACATGTTGTCGACAATGACACCCTGGCCACCCTCCAACGATGCACCGTGGCAGAGAACATTACCGCTCAATACGTTTATCTTGAGGCTCTTTACAGGTGCCTCTACGTATAGCTCACGAACATAGTCGGCGCCTGGAATATTGTATCTGTGCTTGAGTGTGTCGTTGACAACAAGCTCGATTCGGCTCTCATCGCGACATGTCACAAGTACTCGGGCACGGCTACAAGAGTCGAGTGTTGGGAATATGTCTGTTGACTGCCAACGTGCCCATGAGCCGCGATGTCCTGCAGCGAGGTATCCCGACATAAAGAACTTATCGCGATAAGATGCTGGAATACCACCTGTATTCATAAGGCTATATGCGGTCCAGCCCGACACGCTACGGCGTACGCTCATACGATGAATCTCGAATGGTATTGCACATGGCACAAAGCCTACGCCACGGCCACCAAACGTGCGTTGAAGCTCATCGCGAAGATCCTGAGTGAGGATATCACCCTCGATGAATGAGTCGCCGAGGAATGCAATGCGCACATCCTCACCGTTGATAAGCTTCTCAACAAAGCGGTCAAGGCGAGTAAACTTTGCTGTGTCGTAGTCCTCGATGGCTACTGTCTTGCTCGATCTATTAGGCTTGATCATGTCGCTACGTAGCATCTCACGCTGGGGTATGCTCTCTTCGTAGGCTATCCACTCAAGGCGCGCAGGGTTTTTTGCTGTGAGTGAGTCAGAGTTAATCTGCTCAACTGTAGCAAGCTGACTTTCGAGGTGCTCGAAGTCTGCAACATAGTCTACGGGAACTGCTGCGGCCTCTGTCTCGTCCATAGGACGTAGGTCAGCAAGTATATCAACCTCTTCGGTCTCAAGGCCAAATACATTAGCTGCTGGTACAAGGCTAAGTGCCGCAACACCAACGATTACGGCCAGGAGCAAGCACCAGCTACGTAGGGAGTAGTCCTTATTTTCCATCTTCATTTATTGAGTTTATATTTTATATCAGTGTATAGATGTATGCTGCGTAGCAGAGGATAAATAGTAGGCCCTCGATGCGTGTTAGCTTATCGCGTCCGATGACAAGCGCTGAGAGCATAAGTATGAAGGTTGCTGCAACGCACATGTATATGTCGGTCATTGCCACGCCACCCATTGTCAAAGGTGTTACCGTAGAGCATGTGCCGAGGATTAGTAGTATGTTTGCGATGTTTGAGCCAAGGACATTACCCAGCGCCAATGATGCCTTGCCCTTGAATATTGACACGAGCGACGATGCAAGCTCGGGCATTGATGTGCCTCCTGCAACAAGTGTGATGGCGATGGTAGCCTCCGACACGCCCCACTCACGAGCTATGGCCGAGGCACTCTCCACGAAGAGGTCGCCACCATAAATCAAGCCCGCCAAACCGCCGATAATCCAGATTGGAATGCGCCATAGGGGCATAGGTTTGCTCTGGCTTTGCTCCTCGCTTGAGGGCTGAGTAGCCAACGCCTTTTTATCGGCACGTATGGTGAGAATAATCATTGCAATGTAGCCGCAAAGAAGAAGGATACCCTCGATGCGTGTGATGTCCTGGTTGAGGAGTGTCACGCCAAGCAGAGCCACCGTAGCAACGATGCAGATGGGAATATCACGACGAATATTACTCTTCGTAAAGACAATAGGCGAAGCTACAGCGCATACGCCTAAGATAAGCAGTGTGTTGAAGATGTTTGAGCCAACAACATTACCGATAGCCATATCGCCCTTGCCAGCGAGTGCCGACATGAAACTTACCGTAAGCTCGGGCATAGATGTACCCACAGCAACAATCGTAAGACCCACGATAAACTCAGGGACCTTGAACTTTTGTGCCACAGCAACCGAGCCATCAGTGAGCATCATAGCACCCACGATGATAAGCACAAACGATATAACTAGCAACCCGTAAATCATAGCTTTTTATTTATAAATAAAAATAATGGCGCAAAGATATAAAAAAAAAGTCAAAGGTGTGCGATAATCCATGAATATCTTTATACGCAATTTTGTTTCGATGTTAGTGCATGTTGTGTTTACAAAAATTAGCCCGAATGAGCAGTTAAAATGCTGTCATTCGGGCTAATGTATTTAGGGGATAATAGTCAGAGTGTTAGAGAGTTGTTATTTTTGATATATTTCAACTACTACCTCCTCCTCGCCAAGCTCTACCTTCTGGGTTTGAAGCTCGCCATTGGCATTGTAGTAGCGAAGCTCATAGACTGTATTTTTGGGAACAAGCACCGAGAACATATCGTTCATGTCGCGAAGCTCGCCCGCAGTTAGTCCACCACCCATCTGCTCTGTGCCGCGGAATATGTCAACGCCCATAGCCACTCTATCCTCAGAGTGCTCGGTCTTGCCACGCTCCTTGTAGCCAGCAATCTTGATGAAGGTGTGTGTGCCAGCCTCAAGATGACGAGTGTACTGCTCGTATGCAAGGTCGATATATCGCTTGGTAACATTCTCTGCACCAATGGTTTTTGGTAGTTCCTCAACTGAGCGGCCCTCGACATCGCCGTCAGCCCATACCATAGGGAACCAGTCATCGGCCTTACCGAAGCGGGTAGCATAGATAGCATAAGTGCGATCGTCAGCCTTGGCCTTCGATGCATCAGGCATAAACCATAGGTGGTCGAGCTGCGATGGGAAGTAGTACTCGGTTACTCGCCACTCGCCATCGAGCCATACCTCAGTCCAGCTGTGGTTGCCGCGATTATCGTGCCATGAGGCAGTACCAGCAAAGCGGGCAGGGATGCCTACTGCACGATAGGCGTCAACAAGCAAGATGGCCAAGCCTGTACATGACGCCATGCCCTGACGCATAGACTCACGTGGGCTCTGATTTGTCTTCTCACGCTTGGTGTTATAGTCAACGCCTGTGAGTTTAGGAATGTTGGCATTCACAGCACACACAGCGTCGTACATAGTTTTGCACGTGTCTACGGCAGGTGCAAACATCTCGTATAGCTCCTTACGCCATGAGTCACGCACCTCGTCAACAACGTGGTAGGGGAGTACATCCTGCTGATAAACCTCCAAAGGTAGGTTCTTTGCCCACTCATACTTCTCGCGGGCAATCGTTGCATACTCAACGTTCTCCTTTAGTAGCTCAAGATCCATGCTCTTGAGATCCTCGTCAAGCATATTTAGAATAAGATATGCCATGTCGGCCTGCTGAGCCTCTGGCAATGAGTGTAGCAGCTCGCGTAACTCATCAGCACGAGTAGATTCTGCAAGTCGCTTGTCGAGCTCGGCATGATACTCTGTTGAGATACCTGAGGGGTAGTCTCCCTCTTTCTTTGGCCATAGGATGATGACCATAGCTATGGCAACACCCACAAAGATATACAACCAATTTTTCATCACTATTTATGTATTAGAGTTAATATTTTCTTAACTTCATCCTCATCAACAATGCGTAGTGCAAACTCGTCAACAGCCGACGAGCCACCCATCGAGATGCGAGGGTTGCGATACTTCATGCCTCCCATAACCATCTTCTTTGCGCTGAAATGTAGAGCGTCAACACCAGCCAATGCCAAAGCCTCGGCATTCGAAGCGACAACACCGCTGCCAGCCATAATCTCTATGCGGCCACGTGAAATATCAACAGCACGGCGTATATTCTCGATGCCGTCAATAGCCTTGTCGTAGCCTCCAGAGCTAAGTATGCGGTCGCAGCCAGCCTCTATAACGGCTTCAACTGCAGCCTCATAGTCTTCGGTCATATCTACAGCGCGATGAAACGTTGTCTCCATGCCATGCGATGCTTCGACAAGCTGACGTGTGCGCTCAACATCTACCTTGCCATCGGCAGTCAAAATGCCGAATACCACGCCTGTTGCACCAGCATTGCGAGCATGCTCTATATCAAGCAACATGGTCTGAAACTCCTCGTCGGAGTAGAGGAAGTCGCCACCACGAGGACGAATCATGACGCTAAGGTCGAGCCCCTCAATCTTTGATACCTGCTCGATAGTTGCCAACGAGGGCGTTACACCTCCCTCGGCAGGTGAGGCACACAATTCAACACGATTTACGCCTAAGCGAGCCGCCACACGGCACGCCTCAACCGAGTAGGCACAAAGCTCGGTTTTGAGTTGTTTATAGTTGTTCACTGTCAATGAGTTTATTAAGTACAGCATAGACCGTAAGACCCGCAACTGAGCGGATGCCCGTCTTATGCACAATGTTTTTACGATGTGAGATTACCGTATGAGGCGATATGAATAGCTCTGTGGCAATCTCCTTGGTGGTATATCCTTTAGCCACCAACACCAGCACGTCACGCTCACGCTCCGATAGCTCGTGACTATCCGAGAAGTTTGTGTCGGCAGGGCTGTCTAGGGCCTCGCGCAAAATCTTAGCAAGCTCGTCTGCAGAGGAATATATCGACACCGTAGCCTGGAACTGGCGCAATGTGTCGCTATCTGCAATGGCTGTTTGTATGCCAATCTTTGTTGCCTGGCCAACATCCTCATGGGCATATTGAAGCGCAAGAAGCACCACGTCTGGGTCTGAGGCACGCTGCGACTGATATTCCGACAATGAGCGTACGTTGTACACTATCTCATACTCGGCATATCTACTAAGCATCGACTCAAGACCCTCAGCTACAATGGCTGATGGCTCTACAATGGCAACACGAAAACGTTTCATCGCTTCAAAGATTTTTTATACTTGGCAACCAGCGGACGAAGCAATAGCATCTCAAGGTCGCTATGTCGGCGTAGGTCGTCACGTAACATATATATATGGTCGAGCATAGAGCAACGCAGAGGCGTAGGCACACGCTCTGGTAGGCTCTTTATAACGAGCGAAGCTATGTCGTTTGTTCTGTCATCGATGTCGCCATGTGGCGCTTCGAGCATCGCAAACGAGGCATCGGCCTGCTCCTCGATACTGTCGATGGTTGCAAATATGTTGCGCTCCTCCTCCTCGAAGTGTGCAGCAAGAAAACGAACATAGTCGTCGTAGAAGCTTCGCAGTGCACGCTGCGACACGCTGTCGCAATGCTCCAATACTCGCTCAAGGTGGTTGGCAACGTGAGGAAGCATATATCCAGTGTAGTAGCGGTGTGAGGCACGTAGGTAGGCAACAACATCTTTGAGCATCTCGTGGCGTAGGCTATCCTCCGCAGGTCGGTAGTCAGGCGCAAGGTGCATGTTGCACAGCATGATAAATAGCTCGGCATCGCGACCTTCACGCTGGCAAAGCTCCTCTATTGAAATATCGCCAAAAGGGAAAGATATCTCCAAACGTGAAAATATTGATAGAAGTTGCGGGTAGCCATCGACAAGCTCAAAGAGCTTCATCTCAGGTGAAAGAGGCAACAAACGTCCCAAATGTATTATCTTATTCATTTATAATCAGAGTATTAGTTTTATGTAATGGTTATTATATGTTGTATAACCATGCAAATATACTCATAATTTCGCAAACTATCAATCCCTATAAATGGGGAGTTAATCAAATCAACTTTAACTATATTATGCGATTGTACAATCAAAAAAAATGCTACATCTTTGCACTATGAAAATCAGCCGTTTGTTTGCGGCAAAATGATTTGTAGATAGAGAATCTTTTTAGTTTTTATTGGGTATCTCCCGTTGTTTAGGGAGAGGGGGCAGGCTTCGGCTTGCCCCAATATTTTATGCCTAAGCTTATGCCTCAAACTCCTTCTGCATAAACCAGCGAGGGAGGTTGCATCCTATGTAGTTGCCCACAACCGACATTATCCAGGCTGTAATTATCCACGCTTCGAACTCTCCATTGAGAATTGCCACCCAGTAGTAGAAGGCATCTGCAATGCTGTGCGGAAGACCACACATGATAAATACGGGTACGCCGTAGAGCAGAGGAAGATAGGTGCCCTTGCGCACACCATATACAGCCAAGCTTACGATAACGCCAGTGCCAATAGATGTTGCAATAAGACCATACCACGATGCGGCCTCACGTGCTGCCATGATGGTGTGGAGCGTAGCAAGAGCATTGTCGTTGATGGTGAATGATGCGATGTAGGCCGTTATAAGGCAGCCCAAGGCATTACCTATCACCATTGGGATTAGTTGTAGTGACTCCTTGTAGGGAAGATATCCTGCCTTACCAGTGAAGAGTAGCGTCTTGGTGATAGTCACCGTCATAAGTCCGAAGGCGAAGAGTATAGCCCCACCCAGACCTCCAACATGCAAGAAGACGAGTCCCGCAATGCCAATCAGCAAACCAGCGAATGCTGACATCGAGAGAAATTGTTTCATAGAAGATGACATCTTATGATTATAAGTGAGGGCTTAGTTGTTACGCTAAGCCCTCAGAAAAATTACATTACGATATTGATAATCTTACCCTTAACCACAATAATCTTCTTCGGCTGCTTGCCCTCAAGCCACTTCTGTGCTCCCTCGGTGGTGACGATATGTTTCGATATCTCGTCCTGTTCGAGGTTGAGTGCATACTCCTGCTTGAAGCGTAGCTTGCCGTTGATCATTACTGGGTATTCGAATGAGTTTTCAACCAAGTACTCAGCATTGAATACTGGGAACTCAGCATCGCATACTGATGTTGTCTTGCCCAATGCCTCGTGCCATAGCTCCTCGGCGATGTGTGGTGCAAATGGAGCAATAAGAGCTGTAAGAGGCTCCAACACTTCACGCTTAGAGCAGTCGCCAAGCTCGTTAAGGCATATCATGAAGGCTGCCACAGAGGTGTTGAACGAGAAGTTCTCGATATCCTCTGAAATCTTCTTAATGGTCTTATGTAGGGTCTTGAGCTCTGCTGGTGTAGCCTTCTCGTCGTTAACAAGAAGCTGGCCATCGCGCGAGTAGAACTTTGTCCATAGGCGGCGCAAGAACTTGTGTACACCGTCGATACCATTTGTATCCCAAGGCTTTGACTGCTCCAAAGGACCGAGGAACATCTCGTACATACGCAATGTGTCAGCGCCATACTGCTCGACGATGTAGTCAGGATTTACGACGTTGAACATCGACTTCGACATCTTCTCGATAGCCCAGCCGCAGATATACTTGCCGTCCTCCAATACAAACTCGGCATCACGGAACTCAGGACGCCATGCCTTGAATGCCTCAAGGTCGAGAACATCGTTCTTGACGATGTTTACGTCGACGTGAATCTCCTGGGTGTCGTACTCCTTCTTAAGGCCGAGCGACACAAACTTGTTTGTGCCCACGATACGATATACAAAGTTTGAGCGACCCTGAATCATACCCTGGTTTACAAGCTTCTTGAATGGCTCGCTCTCACACACATAGCCGAGGTCGTAGAGGAACATGTTCCAGAAGCGTGAGTACATCAAGTGGCCTGTAGCATGCTCGATACCTCCAACATAAAGGTCAACATTGCGCCAGTACTCGTTAGCCTCCTTCGATACCAAGCCATTGTGGTTGTGGGGATCCATATATCGTAGGAAGTATGCCGACGAGCCTGCAAAACCTGGCATTGTTGAGAGCTCAAAAGGATGACCCTCCTCGTTCATCCAATTCTCAACACGTGCCAATGGTGGCTCACCCTCGGCAGTAGGGCCGAAGTCCTTGATAGAAGGAAGTGTCAATGGAAGCTTGCTCTTGTCCAAGGCGTATGCCACGTCATCCTTATAATATATAGGGAATGGCTCACCCCAGTAGCGCTGGCGTGAGAAGATAGCATCACGTAGGCGGTAGTTGATGAGTTTCTTACCCAAGCCTCGGCGCTCTACCTCCTCGAACATGAAGTGGATTGCCTCCTTCACGTCCATGCCGTTTATAATATCTGAGTTGATAACCTTACCCTCCTTAGCATCGTATGACTCAACCTCAAGGTTGCCACCCTCAACAACCGGGATAATCTCAAGGCCGAAGTGACGAGCAAAGGCGTAGTCGCGCGAGTCGTGCGCAGGAACGGCCATGATAGCACCAGTACCGTAGCCCGAGAGCACGTAGTCAGAGATGTAGATAGGAATCTCGCGACCAGTGAATGGATTGATAGCGTAAGAACCAGTCTTAACGCCACTTACACGCTTAGTGTCGGCAATGCGCTCACGCTCCGAGCGGCGCTTAGTCTCGGCGATATATGCCTCCACAGCCTCGCGGTTCTCCTCTGTTGTGAGTTCTGCTACCCACTCGTGCTCAGGGGCAATAACCATGAACGTAACGCCATAGATAGTGTCAGGGCGTGTGGTGAAGATCTCTAACTTGCGATCCATGCCAGCAACGTCGAAGAACACCTGAGCACCTACCGACCTTCCAATCCAGTTGCGCTGAATCTCCTTTAGTGACTCGCTCCACTCAAGCTTCTCCAAGCCGTCGAGCATGCGCTGTGCATAGGCAGTAACACGCAATAGCCACTGCTTCATGCGCTTCTGCTCTACAGGGTGGCCGCCACGAACCGAAAGTCCCTCCTTGACCTCGTCGTTAGCAAGCACAGTGCCGAGTGCTGGACACCAGTTCACCATAGTGTCGGCACGGAATGCAAGGCGATAGTTTTGTAGTACCTGCTCACGCTCTGCCTCAGTCATTGCGCACCACTCAGCAGCCGTAAAGTCGAGAGCTGAGGTCTGGGCAGCATCCAAGCCCTCAGTACCATTCTCCTCGAAATACTTAACAAGCTCCGTGATAGCCTCAGCCTTCTCAGTCTTGTTGTTGTACCAATGCTCGAACATCTCGATGAATGCCCACTGTGTCCAGTGGTAGTACTCAGGCTCGCAGGTGCGTACCTCGCGGTTCCAGTCAAACGAGAAACCAATCTTGTCGAGCTGTGAGCGGTAGCGTGCGATGTTCTCCTCGGTGGTGATTGCAGGGTGCTGACCAGTCTGAATAGCATACTGCTCGGCAGGCAAACCAAAGGCATCGTAGCCCATAGGGTGAAGCACGTTAAAACCTTTCTGACGCTTGTAGCGTGAGTATATGTCCGATGCGATATATCCGAGTGGGTGACCCACATGAAGTCCAGCACCTGATGGGTATGGGAACATGTCCAACACATAGAACTTTGGGCGTGAAGGGTCTACCTCAACACGGTATGTTCCCTCCTCCTGCCAACGTTTCTGCCATTTTTGCTCAATGGCTTTAAAATTGTATTCCATAAATGTTTAGGTATTATTGTTTTGTTATTAATCTTCGTCGTCATCATCAATGAATGCGCCATCGTCGAAGTAGAAACCATCCATTAGCGCATCTATGTCTCTTCGCTCCTTCTTTGTTGGGCGTCCTGTGCCTCGGTCGCGGAACACAAATATTGTCTCGTGTGGCACGTTTAGCTTGTCGAGCTCCTCTTGTGGTGTGCAGTTGAGACAGTATTGTGGAACATTCTTGGCTCCCTGACGGCTCGACACCAGGTCGAGAACCTTGTAGCTATATGTCACTCGCTCACGGCGCACGGTTATTAGGTCGCCCACCTTAACCTCGCGCGAGGGCTTGGCATAGGCGTTGTTCACCATCACGCGATTTTGGCGTATGGCGTCGGCAGCGTCGCTACGAGTCTTAAATATGCGCACTGCCCATAGATATTTGTCAAGACGTATATCGCTCATCGACCAATTTTGTTGTTATAGTTTGTACGGCTAACACTTATAATCATACCAAGTGCCATTGTCGTAAATATCATAGAAGATCCTCCTCGCGATATTAGAGGTAGAATCTGACCTGTCTCGGGCAGAAGGTTGACCTGCACAAGAAGGTGGAGTATGGCCTGCTCGGTAATCAGCACTCCCAAGCCGAGGGTCATCAGCGTGGGGAATGGCCTGCGACACTCCTGGCCTATCTCCATTGCTCGGAAGAATATCCATATGTAGAGTAGTATGAGAATGAGTCCTGCGATGATTCCGTACTCCGAAACAAAGAATGCATAGGCATAGTCGCTCTCGGGATGGATTACCAACACGCGTGAGGCACTCTGTCCAGCACCCTGACCTACCAAGCCTCCCTCACGAATGGCAACAAGAGCTCGTTGAGTATCAGATATGTCGTTTACGTTCTTTGCTGTGGTCTCCTGCACCCACTCGTTTTTCCACTTAATAATACGTTTTTTCGCTGTGTCGATACGTCCTGCATCGGCTAAGGTCAATGCTGCAATACCAAGAGCTCCCACCGTGAATACCACCATGAAGAACTTGAAAATCTCTCTGCGGTGTACTCGTCCGATGTATAACATGATTAGCGATGTTATGAAGACCATGGCAGCCGAGGAGGTGTGTGCTGGCATAATCACGGCACACGAGACAACCACAGGGCCTACGAGTGGAATGGTGTTGTTGAAAAACACATCTTTGAACTCCTTGCTCTTGATTCTGAGAGTTGTTGGAATGATTCTTAGGTTGTTTATCGTAGCTTGACGAGACTCCATAGCACGTGCCAGCATCAGGATGGTGGCCATCTTAAGGCCCTCCGATGGCTGAATGGTCATGAATCCGAGGTCGAGCCATCGGGCAGAATCGTTGATCTTAACACCAACGAAATAGGCGGCTATGGTGCCAGCAATAGATAATAGGTAGAAGATAAATGCAGAGCGCATAAACACCTTGTAGTCGATCTTATGAACTACAAAAATGAGCATGACAGCCAACATCACATGCATAATCTGCTTCTGCAATGCATCGAATAGCGACATGTTTGATTTAGCATCGTATGTCATCTTTGCCATCGACGAGTAGACCACAAGTATGGATATGACGATGAGCACCGTGAAGATTATCCACAGCGTACGATCACCCTCAAATACTCGTGAGCGCACCTTGGGCTCATCACCCTGTTGCGTGCTCTGCTTCTGCTTGCTCTTTTTGCCTTTATGCCAAAACATCTATCTCTTGTTGCTTATTACTTGTCTAATACATTCTCCTTGACCCATGCCTTGAACATGCGTCCACGCTCCTCGTAGTTGCGGAATAGGTCGAAGCTTGCACATGCTGGTGATAGTAGCACAGTGTCGCCAGCCTCGGCTACCTCGCGTGCTGCCTGCATAGCATCCTCAAAGGTGTTGCAGGAGCGAATGATAGGCACTATGCCATCGAACTCGCGCTGTAGCTTGGCGTTATCCACGCCCATGCAGATGAGTGCTCGCACCTTGCGACGAGCAAACTCCTTGATAGGGCCATAGTCATTACCCTTGTCCGTACCTCCAGCAATCCACACTGTTGGGCGCTGCATGCTCTCAAGGGCATACCACACTGAGTCAACGTTTGTTGCCTTTGAGTCGTTGATCCATACAATGTCGTCCTTTGTGCCTGCAGGTTCGAGACGATGCTCAACAGGAGAAAACTCATATATCGAACGCTTGATGACCTTAGCATCTACACCTGCCGCAAGTGTTGCAAGAGCCGCTGCCATAGCATTGTAGATGTTGTGCATACCCTGAATCTGCATCTTGCGGGTGTCGATAGTAACCGACTTTTTGCCTACGGTAGCTGTGAATGTGTGTCCCTCCAACACTGCGTCGCCATCGCCACTTGCTATGGCTGTGTTGATGGCAAACGGAAGCTGACGTGCACGCAAATCATCGTCCATCTCGTCGAGCATCTGCTGTGTCACAGGATCGTCTGCCGAGTAGATGAAGCAGTCTGCAGTTGTCTGATTCTGCGTGATGCGCATCTTTGAGCGCGCATAGTTCTCGAGTTTATAGTCGTAGCGGTCGAGGTGGTCGGGAGTGATGTTCATCAACACGCCCACGTCGGCTTTGAATTTAAAGCAGCCGTCAAGCTGGAACGAACTGAGCTCCAATACATGCCAGAAGTAGCGGTCGGTAGCCACCGAGTAGGCGAAGCTCTCGCCAATGTTGCCACCGAGTGACACCTTGCGACCCGCATCTACCATAATCTTGTAGATGAGCGATGTTGTTGTTGTCTTACCGTTCGAGCCGGTGATGCATATTGTCTTTGCAATACCCTTGTAGCGTGCCGCAAACTCAATCTCTGAGATTACTGGAATGCCCTTTTCACGAATCTTTCGGACCATAGGTGCTGTGTCGGGAATGCCTGGCGACTTGATCACTTCGTTAGCATCGAGTATTCGCTCCTCGGTATGCTGTCCCTCTTCGTATTCCACCTCCCACTCGTCGAGACGAGCCTTGAACCTATCGGCAATCTTGCCCATGTCTGAAAGGAATACGTCAAAACCCTTCTTCTTTGCAAGGATGGCCGAGCCATAGCCCGAAATGCCGCCACCCAAAACTGCTATCTTGCGTTTCATATGATGTGCTATTTTACTGAATCTTAAGTGTTACGAGTGTTAGGGCTGAGAGAAGCATTGATATGATGAAGAATCGCATCATAATCTTTGTCTCGAACAAACCCTTTTTCTGGTAGTGGTGGTGTAGTGGCGACATGAGGAGTATGCGTCGTCCCTCGCCATACTTTTTCTTGGTATATTTGAAGTATGCCACCTGAACCATCACCGATAAAGCCTCAACCAAGAATACGCCGCACAATAGAGGCAACAAAAGTTCCTTACGGATACAGAGGGCAAATACAGCGATGATACCACCAATGGTAAGTGAGCCGGTGTCACCCATGAAGATCTGTGCAGGGAACGAGTTGTACCACAAGAAGCCGATGAGAGCACCTGCAAAAGCGGTAGCGAACACCACCATCTCACCACTATCAGGTAGATACATGATGTTCAAGTAGTCGGAGTAGATAAGGTGGCCCGAGAGATATGCTAAGGCGCCAAGCACAAAGACTATTGGCACCGAGACACTCGTGAGCAGGCCGTCGATACCGTCCGTGAGATTTGCACCATTCGATACCGCTGTGATGACGAAGATGGCGATGAGTATGTAGACAAGCCATGCTGCGGTATCGTTACCTCCTGTTAGCATGTTGTAGTTGAGTTCGGTGTCTTTGACAAAAGGAATAGATGTCTTTGCCGACTTATCGGGAGTTGTTGAAGCCACAAATTTTACTGTGTGACGATCAATCTCTCCTGTGCTCTTGTCGACGATGTCGAAGCTCTTTGTCTCGAAGTTCTTTTCGTGGATAATGATGTTCTCCGATTGCCACATTGTTGTGCCCACGATGATGCCAAGACCCACCTGGCCTACAATCTTAAAGCGACCCTTAAGACCCTCCTTGTTGTGGCGAAATACCTTGATGTAGTCGTCCAAACCACCAATGAAGCCGAGCCATATGGTAGATATGAGCAACAACTGGATGTAGATGTTAGATAGGTCGCCGAAGAGGAGTATAGGAACCAATACGGCAAGAATTATGATTATGCCACCCATGGTTGGAGTGCCCTTCTTCTGGAGCTGGCCCTCAAGGCCGAGGTCACGGATATCTTCGCCAATCTGCTTGCGGCGCAAATAGCGTATGATGCGCTTACCAAACATGATGGCGATAAGCAACGATACGATGATTGCCGCACCCGCACGGAATGAGAGATATTCTCCGATGCGCATTCCTGGAAGGTCGGTGTTTTCGTGTAGGTAGTTAAGTAACCAGTAAATCATTGTTGAGGTCTATTGTTTGCGTGTTAATAATTCGTAAATCTGCTATTTTCTTCGTTCGAAGGCTGCACGTATCTCCTCTCGGTCATCGAAGTGATGTTTTGTGGTGCCTATAATCTGGTAATCCTCATGACCCTTACCCGCAATGACGATGATGTCGCCAGCCTTGGCAAGCATCGAGGCGGTGCGTATAGCCTCGCGACGGTCGGTAATGCGTAGATAGTTTGTTGCATCGCCAATGCCCGCAACCATATCATCGAGGATGGCCTCTGGTGACTCGGTGCGTGGGTTGTCCGACGTGAGGATTGCTGTTGTAGCATGTCTTACAGCGATGGCTGCCATCTCCGGACGCTTAGTCTTGTCGCGGTCGCCACCACATCCACACACCACGATGAGCTGCTGCTCGGGCTTGCGTAACTCGTCGATAGTTTCGAGGACATTCTCCAGAGCATCAGGGGTATGAGCATAGTCAACAACGGCCATTGTCTGATCCTCGGCAGTTATTGTCTCAAAGCGGCCACTCACAGGACTTAGCATCGAGAGAGTTCTGAGTGCCTCAAGCTTGTCGATGCCAAGAAGCGTGGCTGCAGCATATACTGTTGTGAGGTTATAGGCGTTGAAGCGTCCAGTGAACTTAGCCCAAAGCTCCTGATTGTCGATATATAGCTGCATGCCATTAGGCATCATCTCGACAATCTTTGTGCGGAAGTCGGCCATAGAGCGTAGCGATAGGCGGTAGCACTTAGCCTTGCAGTTTTGAATCATCACCTCACCATTTCTGTCGTCGATGTTTACCACTGCCCATGCCGACTTGTCGAGGTTGTCAAAGAATGACTTTTTGGCACGTATATACTCCTTGTATGTGCCGTGATAGTCGAGGTGGTCGTGTGTGAGGTTGGTAAAGAGTGCACCAGCGAATCGTAGGTTGTCGATGCGATGCTGTGCTGCAGCATGACTCGATACCTCCATGAAGCAGTAGTCGCAACCCTCATCAATCATCTCGCGCATCATGGCGTTAAGACGTATTGAGTCGGGGGTGGTGTGTGTCGAGTCGATGCGGCGCTCGGCAATGCGATATACCACCGTAGAGATAAGACCACATTTGTGATTCATAGCCGAGAACATATCGTAGAGCAGTGTGGCCGTCGTGGTCTTGCCGTTAGTGCCCGTTACGCCTACAAGCTTAAGCTCGTGTGAAGGATTGTTGTAGAAGGCAGCAGCCATGGCGGCCATGGCTATATTGGTGTCCTCAACAACAACGTATGCAACCTCGGGGTTGAGGTTGGAAGGCAGATGCTGACATACGATGGTTGATGCTCCCTTCTCGATTGCTGAGTCTATGAAGTTGTGGCCGTCGCTCGCTGTGCCGACAACAGCAAAGAAGCAGTATCCGGCCTCAATCTTGCGCGAGTCGTATTCAAGGGCAACAACCGCTGGGTTGAGTTCGAGATTATTTAACACTCGGACATTGCCGAGTAACTCGTTAAGTCGTTTCATATCAAGATTTCTCTGTTGAGATGTTTATATGCTTAGTGTTAGTTCAATCTTCGTCTTGTTTTTTTTGATTGCAGTACCTGGGGGTATGCTCTGCTTTGTTACACGTCCAAAGCCCGAATGGCTCACCTGCATTCCTTGCTGCTCGAGCAGGTAGATGGCATCCACGAGGCCCATCCCGCATACGTCGGGAACACGTCCTGTTGGCACGCTGAGGCTTACAATCTTTGTGTCACCATCGTCATTGTTACTTGCCTTGCACCACTCCGAAGAGAAGCTATCGTCGCTAGCGATGTTGCATAGTTGCTCGGCAATAGCACCAACCTCATTCGAGCGACCACCCTTAATCTTTGATGGTGTGTAGTGTTGTGCTGGTGTGGCAACAGTGGGGCGAAGCGCTGGGTCGTGGTTGTAGAGATAGTCAATAATATCTCGTACGGGTTTACCTGCTATGCCAGCACCGTAAAAGCGGCTCTTGTTGTCGACCCTCTCGTTGGCTATGGCCACCATAATCGTGTACTTCGGTTTCTCGATAGGCACCATTGCCACCAACGAACCTAGGTAGTATGCATGTTTGCCCTCTTCAGTGCCGAATCCCTCTTTGAAATTCTTGAGGTCGAGCTTACACTGTGTCTCGAAATCTCCCCATATCTGAGCAGTGCCTGTCTTGCAGCCGATGTTTAGTGGTAGCCCCACAAAGCTACGTGATGTACGATTTGGCGCTGAGGCGGCAATCAGACACTCGTACAGAATCTCCAAAGTCTCGTCCGAACACATCTTCTCAACGAGGGTGTTATAGGGCATCTCCTCTACGATCTCGCCATTTTTCTCGATGCGGTCGATTAGACGTGGTGCTACCATCTTGCCGCCGTTTGCCACACCGTTGTAGAAGGTGAGGGTATGTATCGGTGGAAGCTGAACGGTGTATCCGTAGGCCAGCTCGGGTAGAGCTATATCTGTGCCTCCTTGTCTCTTGCGCCAGCGGTCAGACTTATTGTCGGGAAGAAAGGCGCGTCCTGCCTTAAACTTTTCGAGGCCTATGTGGCTATTGAAGCCAAGGCTGTTGTAGTAGTTGATCAGCGCTGCAGGGTCATCGCCAAAACTGTTGTAGATTGAGGTCGCGTAGTAGATGTTTGACGAATGAGCAAAACCCTCAATGAGGTTAGGGCGCGTGATGCGGTTTTTGTCATCGTCATAGAGAATGTGGGTGTCGCTAACATTCTTCTTGCCTACCATTGCTGACGTCTTATTGCCCTCAGGCATAGTGACCCTTGTGTTTCTTGTTGCGCCGCCAATCTCAAGGAGTGCCATTGTCGACATTAGCTTGAATGTTGATCCGGGACACATCACCGACTTCATGGCATGGTTGTAATACTTTTCGGAGTAACCCTTACCACGTATCTCGCCCGATGTTAGGTTGACCATGCATAGAACATTGCCTGTCTCAGTCTCCATGACCATGGCAACGCCAAACGAGGCGTTGTTATCCTCGAGCTGCTTGCGTAAAATGTCGGTTGCTGCAAACTGTAGGTCGGCATCAATGGTCGTTACAACGTTGAGGCCATCTATTGGCTCCTTGTTGCGGCTATCATCTTCGTTGGGTACCCAGAAGCCGTGGGCAATACGTTGCTCTACGGTCTGTCCGTTGACACCCGCAAGCAACGAGTCGCAAATGTTCTCGATGTTGGAAGTGATGCGAACAAGGGTGTCACGGAATAGAGGCTTCTCGACATATGCCTTCTTTGTTGAGTCATATTCTCGTGATACGCCATACTGCGTTGTTGCTCGCTGGTTGCGACACTCACCAATAACTTGGAGTGCCATGTCGTCGTATGGGTATATACGCTTATCGCTCTCCTCATACTTGTAAACTTGGCCGAGGCTATGGTTGATCACAGGAAAATCCTTGCACATCATGTTCCAGTCGTCGAGCGACACAGTGCGGGGGAAGATGCGAACGTGACGTATGTTCTTTGAGCGTCTTTCGAGTTTTTCAATGAAGAAGTCGTAGTACTCCTGTGCGCTTTTGTAGGTGTAATTGTGAAGCTTAGCGTCGGCCTTGTTGAAGTAGAGCGCCATCTGCTTTGCTAACAGTTTGAGGTCGTCACGCACCTTAGTAGGCTTCTTGTACTTGCGGGTCATGCCGTCGGCAGCAAAGTCGATGATAGGCTCGTAGCATAGGTGGCTTAGCGCCAATGGCTTGCCGTCACGCGAGAATATTGTTCCGCGTAGAGCAAGCTTATGGTCGATGTTTGTAATGTTGCTCTTCATCAACTCCACGTGCTTGTCGACATTCTTGTCGGCAACCTGCACCTGAATGAGGCGTGCGGCAATCACTAAACCCAAGATTATGAACACACCGTAGAGGACAAACACTCGATTGATGATGTCGTCCTTGGTGCTCAAAGGCTCGTTTTTGCTATCTCTCTTTTTGTTGTTGGCCATTTCTGAGTTTCAATTCTTGTGTCTCCTGTTGAGGCATGTTCTACAAATTGGGTGAAAAGCGGCTATCCTCTTTGGCGTTATGTGTCGCTACATTTTAGCCTCGCCCATAATGTCACTATTCGCTAATCACATAACTCTTGTTGTCGAGCTCCTCGAGTTCGATGTTGTAGCTATCCAAAAGGTTGTTAATCTCTTTGCGTGTCGATATCGAGAATCGCTCATCTTCGATGATGATTGCTCTATCGCGCAATATCTCTGCTTGTTTCTCCAACTGATACAGCTCTCTATCGGCATTGAGCGATAGGAAAGTCAGGAAGATGCATATGAAGCACATGATGGCAATGGGTATCAGCATGCGGTAATATGCTGTTGCGCCACTGCTTGAGAGAAATGAGCCTGTGAGGAGGTTCAAAATTATTGACCCCTTACGACGCTGCTGGCGTGCCTCTTCGGCCTTGCGCTCCTCTTCCTCCTCTGCCATCCGCTGGCGCTCCTCCTCCATCTGCTGGTCGCTGTCACCACTCTCGATGCGGATAATCTCACGACGAATGCGGCGGTTTAGGCGCTCCTCCTCGTCTCGGCGACGAAGCTCAGCGATGCCTTGGGGGTCGAAGTTCTCCTCTTCGGGTGTATACTTATCGTCGTTCTCTATCGACATAACGTTGCTGGTTGTTAATTTTCGCTAACTAAATCTTCTCGGCTACACGTAGCTTGGCGCTACGTGAACGTGGGTTGCGCTCAACCTCCTTCTCCGATGGAGCTATAGCCTTGCGGCTGATGAGCTTCAGCTGACAGGTGCTGCGGCCGAAGAAGTCTTTCTCTATGCGACCCTCGATGTTGCCACTACGCATAAAGTTTTTAACGATGCGGTCTTCCAACGAGTGGTACGACATGATGACCAATCTGCCACCCGGCTTAAGCAGCTTGAGGCTCTGCTCGAGAGCCATTGCCAATGCCTCCATTTCGCCATTTAGCTCGATGCGCAACGCCTGAAAGAGCTTGGTGAGAAACTTTGCCTCGTCCTTGGGCGGTGTACATGGCTTTACTGCCTCGACAAGCTCGGCGGTTGTCTCAATAGGCTTTATGCTACGGGCACGCTCAATGCAGTTGGCAATCTTCCACGTGGTATCCAGCTCGCCATACTCCGAAAATATGCGGGCCAAGGCATCCTTGTCATAGGTGTTTACAATGTCGGCTGCTGTGCGCTTGCCACGAGTGTTCATGCGCATGTCCAAAAGGGCGTCGCCACGGAACGAGAAGCCTCGGTGCTTGGCATCGAAGTGGTGTGACGATACGCCGAGGTCGGCTAATATGCCGTCGACCTGCTCAACGCCACGTAGACGCATGGCGCCACGCACAAACCTGAAGTTTGAGGCTACAAATGTAGACCTTGGGTCGGTGGGTGCATTTGCTGCAGCATCAGGGTCCTGGTCGAAGGAGTATAGACGACCATTAGTGCCGAGACGACGTAGTATCTCTGAGGTATGGCCACCGCCGCCCATTGTAAGGTCGATGTATGTGCCATCAGCCTTAATGTCGAGGCCCTTCATGCACTCCTCCAGCATCACAGGAATATGGTATGTTTCGATGCTCATTTTTGTGTTGTTTTACTATAAGTAAAATTAATGGCGTAAAGATAGTGATTTTTTGCCAATGTTTGAGCTACTATCGTAAAAAGTTTTTTTGTGCAAGCTGCGTGTGGGTGCTATGTGGATGTTGATGGTTGGTGTAAAAAGACGATAAAACACTTGTTTGTGGGTTGTTGTAAAGACAAAAAAATGCGAATCCGTGGTGGATTCGCAATATGTTTTATGCTTTTTCTTGTTTAGCGATAGGTGATTTTTCGTGTTTCGGTATAGGTCTTAGTGCCGTCATTGGATGTCCTCTTAACGCTGCGTTTAGTCCAGTTACCTTTGCTGTCACGCTCTACGATAGTGAAATCGTAAGTCGTTGTTTTTGTCCACTTTATGCGATCGCATGTGCAGTCCTCGTGCCACTCCTCGCGCACTCCGCTCTCGGTCTGTACTTTGCGAGTTAGGTTGCCGTTCTGGTTGTAGGTAAATTTGATAGATGTTGTTGCCTCTCCGTTTGCAGATGTTGCTGCTGCAATGAGGTTGCCGCTATAAGTGTATTTTACTGCGTCATCATCGCAGCCCTTATATGGCTGAATCTGTGTGATTTTGTTGCCGCTACGTATGATGCTGAAGTCGGACCCAACCTCGTCGTCGAAGGCGCAGAGGCGGCCTTGTGCGTCATACTTGTATACTGAAAATCCAGGTACTGCGTATGATGAACCAGGTAGATCATAGTTGTATTCAACCTTTGCGACGTTGCCACGAAGGTCGTCGGCCTGAAGGTCGGCCGATAGGAACTGGGCGCTGAGCTTAGATGCTGTGCTAAGGCTCAAAAGGGCTATGATTGTCAAAATAAATTTTCTCACGGTGTTAGTCTCTTTATGTGGTTAGTAAATATGTTAAATACCCTCACCCACTGCTAGTGGTGGGGGAGGGTGTATAACAAGTGTTATATATTCAAATTAGTACTTCTCAACAGCTGCCTCGAGGTGCTGCTTCCAGATAAGAGCTGCGCTACCCAAAATAGCTACATTCTTATCCTGGATGCCGCTCATCATAAGCTTAACCTTGCCCTTGAACATCATGAGCTGGTTCTCCTCCATATGGCGGTATGTTGGGCGCATGATGTAGTCGCCAGCATTTGCCAAGCCGCCAAACAAGATGATGGCCTCAGGTGATGTGATGGCTGTGAGGTCAGCAAGTGCTAAGCCCAAAACCTTGCCTGTGCGCTCGAATGCCTCGAGGGCGATAGGGTCGTTCTTTGCCGCTGCGTCTGAGAGCATCTTGGCCTCAAACTTGTCGTATGGGATTGAGCGAAGCTCGCTGTCGCAAGTCATTGTTGCCATAAGGTCGAACGCTGTACGCTTGATGCCTGTAGCTGATACATAGGCCTCCAAACAGCCCTTGCGACCGCAGCCGCACTGACGTCCAGTTTCGCGTGAAGCTACGGCGATGTGGCCAAACTCACCAGCAAAGCCGTCGTGGCCATACACCATCTCGCCATTGCAAACGATGCCTGAGCCAAGACCTGTGCCGAGGGTGATCATCGCAAAATCCTTCATGCCACGAGCGTTGCCGAATACCATCTCGCCAATAGCTGCTGCATTAGCATCGTTGGTAATCATAACCTTGCTGCCGCCAAAGTGCTTGCCGAGATCTTCAACAAAGTTGAACATTCGGATTGAGTTAGGGCGTGGGTCGTTAGGATTCTCAAACTTCCATAGGTTAGCTGGTGTCTCGATGCGTCCAGAGTGGATATTTGCATTTGGAGCGCCGATGCCAATGCCTATGAGGTCGCACTCGGGCTGCGAGGCGATAAGCTCTTTCATTGCCGTAGCGAGAGTGTCGATATATGGTTTGTAGTCGTCGAAAAAGCGAAATTTATCGGTTGAAATCTTGCCTTCAGCAACAACGTTACCATCCTCGTCAACCAATCCGAAGGCTGTGTTGGTACCGCCAATGTCGATACCCATAGCATATTTTTTCATCATACTGAGTAGTGTTTTGTTAAATTAATTGGTCAAAGTTATCAAAATTATTTTAAACTATGCAAAAAAAATATTAATTTTGAGCCATATTTATATTAAGTCGCACGTTGTGTGCGTGCATGAGGAATTGACAAACTATTATAGTTGCTGTTATGAAATATAATAACGATACGATTCTTAGACTATTTGAGTCGGCATTAGATCAGCTTCAAACCCCCGAAGAACCAGAGTTGCTCTATACTCCGATAATATACTCTATGTCGGGTGGGGGTAAGCGTTTGCGTCCAGTATTGTTGCTACTTTCAGTGGATGCCTTTGGTGGAAGTGTCGAGGAGGCTGTGCCAGCGGCATTGGCTGTTGAGGTGTTCCACAACTTCACACTTCTGCATGACGACATCATGGACAATGCGTCGATGCGCCGTGGTAAGCCATCTGTATTCGCAAAGTGGGGTGGTAATGTTGCTCTTCTCTCAGGCGACACCATGCTGATAATGGCTTACAAATGTCTTGCTCGTGTTAAGTCGGAGAATCTGCAACGTGTGTTGAACATCTTCTGCGATATGGCTGCAGAGGTGTGTGAGGGACAACAGTACGACATGGATTTCGAGACTCAGACAACGGTTTCGGCAGAGGAGTATATCGCCATGATTGAGCGTAAGACATCGGCATTGCTGTCGGGCTCGGCAATGATTGGCGCTACGCTAGCTGGTGCCTCAGATGACGACATTAAAAAAATATACCGTTTTGCTACAGAGCTTGGCCTTGCCTTCCAGCTTCAAGATGACCTCCTTGATAGCTATGGCGATGAGTGTTTGGGTAAGAAAATCGGTGGCGATATTCTCGAAGGTAAGAAGACATTCTTGATGATTCAGGCTATGCGCATGGCAACCCATGAGGAGCGAGAGGTGCTTGCAACAACACATCTAAACAAACAGCTCAGCGATGCCGAAAAGATTGCCTTGGTTAAGTCAATATACGATAAGTATGACGTTAAGCGATACACAGAGCAGCAGATTGAGGTGCGCTTCGACAGAGCATTACTCGCCCTCGACACCCTCTCGATAGCTGGTGAGCGCACTCAGCATCTTGCCGAGTTTGCTCGTAACCTTATGGGACGCAAAAAGTAGTGATTTATGATTCAGAGAAAAGATATAGAGATAATGGCTCCTGTGGGGTCGTATGAGTCGCTCAATGCTGCCATAGCTGCAGGTGCCGACTCAGTATATTTCGGCGTTGAGCAGCTCAATATGCGTGCTGCCTCGTCAGTAAACTTCACTCTCGACGACCTTAGCGAGATTGTGCGCACGGCACATGCTGCGGGCGTCAAGACCTACCTTACGGTGAATATCGTGATCTACGACACCGAGATGGAGGTAATGCGTCGCATCATCGACCGCGCAAAGGCCGATGGCATCGACGCTATCATTGCTACTGACCTTGCCGCTATTCTCTACGCTCGTGAGGTGGGCATGGAGGTGCACATATCTACGCAGAGCAACATCTCAAACATTACGGCTGTTGAGTTCTTCTCGCAGTGGGCCGATGTTGTGGTGTTGGCACGTGAGTTGTCGTTGGAGCAGATTAAGTATATCTCGGAGCAGATTCGTGAGCGCAATATTTGTGGCCCCGCAGGCGAGCTTGTTAAGATTGAGATGTTTGCGCATGGTGCTATGTGTATGTCAATGTCGGGTAAGTGCTACCTCTCGGAGCATGAGTCGCACCACTCGGCAAATCGTGGCGCTTGCCGTCAGATATGTCGTCGTAAATATACTATCACAGACAAGGACTCGGGCGAGCAACTCGACATCGACGGCCAGTATGTTCTATCGCCTAAGGATTTGTGTACCGTAGACTTCCTCGATAGCTTCATCGATGCAGGTGTGCGTGTGCTCAAGATTGAGGGTCGTGCTCGTGGCGGCGAATACGTGAAGCGTGTTGTCGAGAGCTACAACGAGGCTCTTCTTCTGATGGAGCGTGACGAATATAACTCTGAGACCGTTGCGCCTATCAAAGAGAAGCTACGCACGGTGTTCAATCGTGACTTCTGGGGTGGCTACTATGCTGCAAAGAAGATGGTGGAGCATAGCCAGCACTATGGCTCATCGGCAACCCTCAAAAAGGTATATATGGGCAAGGTAACTAACTACTTTAAGCGCATAGGCGTTGCCGAGGTGTTGGTTGAGGCTTGCGAGGTGAGCAATGGTGATGCACTACTCTTTATGGGTGAGAAAACAGGTGTTGTGGAGCAAAAGGCCGATGGCATAATGGTCAAGGAGCTTCCCGTTGATGGAGCTAAGCAGGGCGACTATATGTCGCTAAAGACTGTGAGCGAGGTGCGTCGAGGTGATAAAGTCTACAAAGAGGTCGCAAGATAATATTCTTGTAATAAGGGGTCATTCGCTGCGTTAACAAATTATTGTAGCAATGGATAGTGTGTCTTAGAGTAGCCCATCGCTCCAAAATTTGCCAAGTGTTGTATATAACGCCTTCTAACAAGAACGTGGCATGGATGATAATAATCTAATTTGCCGTTGCTAACAATTTTACTAATTTACAGAAACCTTTAATATTGAGGCTTATGAGACGAATTCTACTAACTACAGTTGCCATGCTCATGGCGTGGTGTACGATGGCACAAGGAGTGATTGTTACTTCAACAGGTGAGCGTATTGCCTTGCCAGCGGGTTGCAAGCAGGCGCTTGTGGTGGCGGGTACAACAAAGCCAAACTGCAAGATTTACAAGATTACGGCAACGGGCTCGCAGCGCCTCGAATGGCAATATGAGGTCATGGATGGCGTAACAGGATATGCTGGCATTGCTGGCAAAAACCAGAAGCGTGAGGGTGATGGCAAGACACCGCAGGGTACATATGCACTAAGACGTGGCTTGTACTATGTGAAAGATTTTAACACTCGCTTCCCAATGGAGCAGTATAACGAGCGATATATGTGGGACGAGACACCTGGAAGTCCTACGTACAACACCTTGTTGCGTAACCCTGCGCCTGGCACCAAGGGTGATAGAATATGGGACAACAGAAACGTGTTGTATCGCTATATCGTCGTCGTTGAGTACAACACCTCGCCAGTTGTTAGTGGCAAGGGAAGTGCAATATTCCTCCATACATGGCGTACGCAGGGCAAGGGATCTGCCGGATGTGTAGCTATGTCGCAGTACAACATGAAGCGTGTTGTTGAGTGGCTTAATCCGTCGATGAATCCACACATAGTGATTCTTCCTCCAGGGGTTTCGGTGAAGAGCTTCCTATATAACAACTAAATCAGAACAAAACAATTAACTAACTAAATACCGTAAAACTATGTTTTCAAAAGAGACTTATATTGGCCGCCGTGCCGAGTTGTGCCGCCGCGTGGGTAAGGGACTTATTCTGCTTCCAGCAAACCCAGAGGTGCCTAACAACTATCCAAACAATACATACTACTATCGTCAGGACTCTACGTTCCGCTACTACTTTGGCCTTGACGTGCCATCGTTGATTGGTCTTATTGACGCTGAGTCGGGCGAGTCGTTCATCTTTGGCGACGACTTCACTGTTGAGGATATCATTTGGACAGGACCTATGCCAACAATCGCAGAGCAGGGTGCTGAGGTAGGCGTTGAGAAGACCTTCCCACGCAATGATATCCGCGCCGTATTGCGCAAGGCTATCGAGCAGAACCGCCCTGTGCACTACCTCCCACCATACCGTGCTGAGCTTAAGATCGAGGTTGCCGATATGCTTGGTATTCGCCTTGATATGCTCCACGAGCGCAAATCTCTCGACTTGATGTTTGCTGTAGCAGAGATGCGTGAGAAGAAGTCGGCTGAGGAGATTGAGGCTTTGGAACGTGCATTTAAGATTGGCTACCAGATGCACATGACAGCTATGCGCATGTGTCGTCCAGGTGTTGTTGAGCGTGAGATTGCTGGTAAGGTTGAGGGCATCGCTAAGTCGTATGGCCAGGGTGTGTCGTTCCCAACAATTGTGACTCAGCATGGCGAGATTTTGCACAACCACAACCACGACGGCGTGTTGGAGTCAGGCCGTTTGTTGTTGGTTGATGGTGGTGGCGAGTCGGTTGAGGGCTACTGCTCTGACCACACTCGTACATACCCAGTAAATGGTAAGTTTAGCGACGTTCAGCGTGATATCTACAACATCGTGCTTCGTGCACATAGCCAGGTTAAGGATATGATTAAACCAGGTACCATGTACCCAGAGATTCACAAGGCAGCATACATGTCATTGGCTGATGGTTTGAAGGGTGTAGGTCTAATCAAGTCAACACCAGAGGTTGCTGTTGAGGCTGGCGCTATGTATCTATTCATGCCTCATGGCTTGGGTCACGGTATGGGTATGGATGTTCACGACTGCGAGAACATCGGCGAGCGCTCGTTCGACTTCTCAACAGTGTTGGAGCGTGCTCAGAAGTCTGCTACATGCGTGCACCGTGCTACATGGCGTGTTGAGCCAGGCACAGTGATGTCTGACGAGCCAGGTATCTACTTTATCCCTGCCCTTATCGACAAGTTCCGCTCAGAGAACAAATTTATGGATATCGTTGACTACAACGCATTGGATAAGTTCCGCACATTTGGCGGTATCCGTATCGAGGACGATGTGCTCGTAACAGAGACTGGTAGTCGCTTTATTGGTGATAAGCTTCTTCCACTTACTGTCGAGGAACTCGAGGCAGTAGTTGGTAAGATGGAATAAAAAAATATTCAATTAACATAATAATATCTTTAGGTTTGCGTTAGTGTCTTGATTAATGACACTAATGTAAACCTAATAGATTATAAAATATGACAATGAAAACTGATATTGAGATTGCTCGTGAGACCAAACTTGAGAATATTTGTGATGTAGCCGCAAAGGTTGGATTCCCTGAGGATGAGTTGTTTAACTATGGTAAGTATATTGCCAAGGTGCCCTACAAACTCATCGACGATAAGCAAGTTGCAAAGAATCATCTTATTCTTGTAACAGCAATCACAGCAACCAAGGCAGGTGTTGGTAAGACAACCGTAAGCATTGGTCTTGGTATGGGCCTTAACCATATTGGCAAGAAGGCTATCATAGCCTTGCGTGAGCCTTCGCTCGGCCCTTGCTTCGGCATGAAGGGTGGTGCTACTGGTGGCGGTTACGCTCAGGTGTTGCCATCGGAGGATATCAACCTTCACTTTACGGGTGACTTCCATGCTATCACCTCTGCAAATAACCTAATTGCAGCGTTGTTGGATAACTATCTATACCACAACCGTTCGCAACAGGTGGGTCTTAAGAAGATTATGTGGCGTCGAGTGCTCGATATGAATGACCGTTCGTTGCGTAACATCACCTCTGGCTTGGGTGGCTCGGCAAATGGCATTCCTACGGAGACGGGCTTCGACATTACGCCAGCATCTGAGATTATGGCTATCTTGTGTCTTGCTCGCAACGTTGAGGATTTGTATGTGCGTATCGGTCGCATAGTTCTTGGTGTTAAGTACGATGATACGCCGCTTACTGTAAACGATCTCGGTGTTACGGGTGCAGTTGTTGCTTTGCTCAAGGATGCTATCAATCCTAACCTTGTGCAGACCACAGAGCACAACCCAGTGATTATCCATGGAGGTCCTTTTGCAAATATTGCGCACGGCTGTAACTCGGTGATTGCCACTAAGATGGCTATGACGCATGCTGAGTACACCGTTACTGAGGCAGGTTTCGGTGCCGACCTCGGTGCCGAGAAGTTCCTTGATATCAAGTGTCGTCAGGCGGGCCTTAAGCCTGATCTTACAGTGCTTGTGGCTTCTACGCTTGCTCTTAAGATGCATGGTGGTGTGCCTGAGACAGAGATTAAGTTGCCTAACGCTGAGGGCCTTAAGCATGGTTTTGCTAACCTTGATCGCCATGTTGCAAACCTTAAGAAGTTTGGTCAGACAGTACTCGTATGTTTCAACCGCTTTGCCAGCGATACAGACGATGAGATTGCTCTTGTGATGAAGCACTGCGAGGAGCTTGGTGTGCGTTGTGTGATTAACAACGCTTATGCTGAGGGTGGCGCTGGTGCTGCAGATCTTGCGCAGGCAGCCGTTGAGCTTATCGAGAATTCACCTTCGCAGCCTATCAACTATGCTTATGAGCTTGAGGACTCAATCAAGGATAAGATTACTAAGGTTGCTAAGAATATCTACGGCGCAGGTTCTGTGGTGTTTGGTCCTAAGGCTAAGAAGCAGATAGAGTTGTTCGAGAAGTGGGGTATGGGCCACTTGCCAGTATGTATTGCTAAGACTCAGTTCTCGTTTAGTGCTGATGCTAAGCGCTATGGCTCTGTTGAGGGTTTCGAGATCAATATTAAGGATTTGGAGCTCAACGCAGGTAGTGGCTTTATCGTGGCTTTGGCTGGCGACATCATGCGTATGCCAGGCCTTAGCAAGACTCCGCAAGCAGGCAACATACACCTTGCCGAAGATGGCACCGTGGAGGGTATTGTGTAATACATTTTATGAATCCAATTTTTCTCTTCCCAACGGAGCTTGAGGCACGCGCATTTTGCGATCTATGTCCTGAGGCTGAGGTGGTTATATCGGGCGTGGGTATGGCGGAGACTGCCGCCACCCTTGCCCGAATATCTGTTTCAAAGAGTCTTCATGGCAGGGTAGTTATCCTTGCAGGTATTGCGGGTTGCTACGAGCAAAGATGTGAGGTTGGCGAGGTGGTGGAGGTCATCTCCGAGGTTGTGTCGGAGCTTCCTGAGCGCTTCTGCAAGGAGTATCATGTCGAGATGTTTACCAATCTTCGAGGAGTCTCCTCTAATACGGTATCTCGCTGTAATACCGATATTTGTGGAGCTGATGTCGAGAATATGGAGGGTGCAGTGCTCTTTGCTATGGCACGTGAACTGGGCTTCCGTGCTGTGGAGATACGCGCGGTGTCGAACGTGGTGGGCGATGAGTTTGCTAAGTGGAACATTGAGCTTGCTACTAAAAACCTTGCAAAAACATTGATTAAGTATGTATAATAGCTTGTTGAAACGTATAAGTTTGTCGATATCGCCATGTCCGAACGATACATTTATGTTCGATGCAATAGTGAACAAACGTATTGATCTAGAGGGATATACATTTGATGTTGAGTATCACGATATCGAGCAGCTAAACATGCGAGCACTCAGTGGCTCTGCCGATATTACAAAGTGTAGCACGGCTCTTCTGAAGAGCATAAACTCTTCTTATCGTCTGCTGGATAGCGGCTCGGCACTCGGACGAGGCAATGGCCCATTGTTGGTGCGTCGCCAGGGCGATACATCTCCTATTCGCCATATTGCTGTGCCAGGTTTGTATACTACGGCTAATGCGTTGGTTGGTAGGCTATTCCCTACTATCACCAAGCGCACGCCTATGCTCTTTTCGGAGATTGCAGAGGCTGTTGAGTTTGGCCGTTTCGATGCTGGTGTGCTCATCCACGAAGGCCGTTTTGTCTATGAGAGGCGTAACCTCGAGCTTATCGCCGATCTTGGCCTGGAGTGGGAGCGCCAGTTAGGACTGCCATTGCCCTTGGGATCAATAGTTATTTCAAGGTCGTTTAGCGAGGATGTTGCCAAGGATGTTGAGCGCATCATACGTCGAAGCATTGAGTATGCCTTTGCCAATCCTGACCAGTCGCGCGCCTACATTAAGGAGCATGCCCAGGAGCTTGATGATGAGGTTATTGATAAGCATATTTCGCTCTTTGTCAACAACTTTTCGCTGACGTTGGGCGATGAGGGAAGGCGAGCTGTCGAGGAGCTTACACGATAGGTCGGCGTGATGGAGTGTTATATTGGAGGACGATGCAGTGCATCTCCTCCTTTTTTTGTGCAAAGACTTGAAATTTTGTGTATTCTGTCTGCCATTCACTCCTTAAAAACACCCATTCAGCAAATAAATCAGTCGATTTATTAAAAAACTTTAAAAAAAGTTCTCTTATTAAATATATTGTATTACCTTTGCACAATGACTTATTGTCGCCACAATCTTCGTAAGGGGATTGTGGTGACGTCTCTTATATTATAGTTAAGAGTAATTTTTGTAATAAAAAACGAATATATGAGTAATGTTAATCTTACACCCAACTATTTGTTTGAGGTTAGTTGGGAGGTGTGCAACAAGGTGGGCGGTATTCATACCGTAATCGCCTCAAAGGCACCTACTGTAATGCGTCAGATGGGCGATAAGTATATCACTATCGGCCCTGACTTTATGCAAGATGCAGTAAATCCAGAGTTTAAGGAGGATCACTCTTTGATGGCCGCATGGCGTGAGCAGCTCTACAATCAGGGCGTCCGTGTGCGTATTGGTCGCTGGGCAATCAAGGGTGAGCCAATCGCCATCCTTATCGACTTTAAGTCGTTCTTCTCGCAGAAGGATGATATTTTGAAGAGCTTGTGGGAGCGCTACAACGTTGACTCGTTGTCAGGTCAGTGGGACTATGTTGAGCCAGTGTTGTTTGGCTACGCAGCAGGTGTTGTTATCGCATCGTTCGCTGAGCAGTTTGCTTCATCTTCAGCTAAGGTTGTTGCCCACTTCCACGAGTGGATGGCAGCAGCAGGTTCGCTCTATCTTCGCGACAATGCACCTTACGTAGCAACAGTATTCTCTACCCATGCTACAGTAATGGGCCGTTGCATCGCTGGTAACCGCTTGCCATTGTACAACGATCTTCATAAGTTCAATGCCGATGAGCTTGCGCGCCAGTTCAATGTTATGGCTAAGCACTCATTGGAGAAGACTGCAGCAACATATGCTGATGCATTCCTTACAGTTAGTGAGATTACTGCTAACGAGTGCCGCTATTTGCTTGGTCGTGAGGTTACTCGCATTACTCCTAATGGCTTTGAGAACGACTTTGTTCCTGAGGGCAAGGCGTTGGAGAGCGTACGTTGCGCATCGCGTAAGCGTATCATCGAGGTTGCTGAGGCTGCATGGGACTACAAATTTAACGGTGAGCCTCTTATCGTTGCAACAAGCGGTCGTTATGAGTACCGCAACAAGGGTATTGACGTGTTCCTCGAGTCATTGAAGCAGCTCGCAGCATCACACATCGAGCGTGATGTTATCGCTCTTGTGGCTGTGCCAGCAGCAACCACAGGTGTTCGTGTGGATCTCGCAGCACACCTTGCAGATGGCAACGTGGCTATCGACCAGTCGAAGAAGCGCTATCTTACTCACAACATCGAGAACGAGGCATGGGATCAGGTATGCCAGTCAGTAGAGGGTAGCATTCTTTCAACATCAGCATCACGCGTTAAGGTGTTGTTCGTGCCTACATACCTCAATGGCAACGACGGCATCTTTAACATGCCATACTACGATGTTTTGGCAGGTGTTGACCTCTCAATATTTGCATCATACTACGAGCCATGGGGCTACACTCCACTTGAGTCAGTAGCTTATGGTGTTCCTACCGTGACAACTACTCTTGCTGGCTTTGGCCTTTGGATTGCTAAGCGCTCTTCACATGAGGGTGTTGATATCGTTCGTCGTGACGATTATAACGAGCGTGAGGTGGTTCTTCAGATTACAGATGTTGTTAAGAACTACCTTTCAATGGATGCTAAGGCTATGGCTGAGGCACGTGAGAGTGCTCAGCAGATGTCTGAGACAGCTCTTTGGAAGAAACTCTTCAAGGAGTATATGGCAGCCTACGAGGAGGCTATCGACAACTCTGTATCACGCACTAACCGCGTTCTTATTGATGGTGGCGATCGTCTATCACAGATTAACTTCGTGCGTCAGCAGCTCACTTCAAACCGCCCATCATGGCACCGTTTGATGGTTGAGAAGGGTATTCCAGAGCGTCTTAAGGCTCTTGAGGAGCTCTCACGCAACTTGTGGTGGTGCTGGACGGCAAGTGCTCGCGACTTGTTTGAGTCTGTAGATCCAGTGCTTTGGGTAGAGGTTGACCGCAACCCTATCGTTCTTCTTGATCGTCTCTCAACAGCACGTTGCGAGGAGCTTTGCAACGACAAGGAGTTCCTTGAGCGCATGGATGCAGTATATAAGGAGTTCACTGAGTATATGGCAGAGAAGCCATCACCTGAGCATGCAAAGGTTGCATACTTCTCAATGGAGTATGGTTTGCACTCTACTCTTAAGATCTACTCTGGTGGTCTTGGTATCTTGGCTGGTGACTACCTCAAGGAGGCATCTGACCGCAATGTGGGCATGGTTGCTGTAGGTTTGTTGTACCGCTACGGCTACTTCACACAGCGTCTTTCGGCACAGGGTGCTCAGGAGGCTACATACGAGGCTCAGAACTTCTTCAAGCTTCCTATCATGCCTGTTCGTGATGAGTTTGGTAACTGGGTAACTACTCAGGTTGCAATGCCAGGTCGTACTCTATATGCTCGTGTATGGAAGTGTCAGGTAGGTCGTACCGACCTCTACTTGCTTGACGCTGACTACGAGGCAAACCTTGACGAGGATCGTCAGGTAACATACTACCTCTATGGTGGTGACTGGGAGAACCGTCTAAAGCAGGAGATCTTGTTGGGTGTTGGTGGTATCCGTGCTCTCGTGAAGATGGGCATCAAGCAGGAGGTTTACCACTGCAACGAGGGTCATGCAGCATTTATCAATATCGAGCGTGTTCGCAACCTCATCGCACGTAAGCACCTCTCATTCTCTGAGGCTATGGAGGTTGTTCGCTCTTCGTCGTTGTTTACAACACACACACCAGTGCCTGCAGGTCACGACGCATTCCCTGAGTCGATGATTCGTCAGTATATGTCACACTATCCTGATGTATTGGGTATCACTTGGGATCAGTTCATCAACTTGGGTAAGACCAACCCTAACGACCCTAACGAGAAGTTCTCAATGTCGGTATTGGCATGTAACCTCTCACAGGAGGTTAACGGTGTATCATGGTTGCACGGTGAGGTGTCTAAGGATATCCTTGGTAACATGTGGCCAGGCTACTTCAAGAATGAGCTTCACATTGGCTACGTGACAAATGGTGTTCACTTCCCAACATGGGTTGCATCTAACCTCCGTCGTCTCTATGCTAAGTACTTCGGTGAGGCATTCGAGGGCCACACATACGATATTCCAGCATGGCAGAACGTACATAAGATTGATGATGTAGAGTTGTGGAACGAGCGTATGTTCCTTAAGGAGCGTCTTATCCGCACAATTCGCAAGCGTTATAGCGATCCTACACAGGTTCGTCTTCAGTCACCACGTCAGATGGTTCAGGTTACTGAGAGCATCAAGCCTGAGGTGTTGACAATCGGTTTTGCACGTCGTTTCGCTACATATAAGCGTGCTCACCTCCTCTTCACCAACCTTGAGCGTTTGTCAGCGTTGGTTAACAACAAGGAGCGCCCAGTACAGTTTATCTTTGCAGGTAAGGCTCACCCTAACGATAAGCCAGGTCAGGACCTCATCAAGCGTATTGTGGAGGTTTCGGCAATGCCTGAGTTCGTAGGTAAGATTGTATTCTTGCAGAACTACGATATGGAGCTTGCTCGCCGCATGGTTCAGGGTGTTGATATCTGGCTCAACACACCAACACGTCCTTTGGAGGCATCAGGTACTTCAGGCGAGAAGTGTGTGATGAATGGTGTTATGCAGTTCTCGGTTCTCGACGGCTGGTGGGTTGAGGGCTACAAGGAGGGTGCTGGCTGGATGCTTCCTATGGAGCGTACATTTGCCGACCAGCGCTTCCAGGATGAGCTCGACGCAGAGATGATCTACAACACCATCGAGGAGCAGATCGTGCCATTGTACTACGATCGAGCAGAGGATGGCGTGCCACACCGCTGGGTTAACGCTGTTAAGAAGTGTGTTGCCGATATCGCATCTAACTTCACTACTAACCGCATGCTCATCGACTACGAGGAGCGCTTCTACAATAAGCTTGCAGCACGTAAGAAGCTTATGCTCGATAGCAACTACCTCATGGCTCGTGAGATTGCAGCATGGAAGCGTCGCGTATCAGCTGCATGGGACAATATCAACATCCTTGATGTTAAGCGTGCCGAGATCGAGTCTGAGGCAATGTACGTAGGTAAGAAGTACCGCTTCGAGATCACTCTTGACCTTGCAGGTCTTTCGAAGGAGGATATCGGTGCTGAGCTTGTTGTTGCAACACAGATTGAGGCAGGTCAGGCCGCAAATGTTGTTGAGACACGTCGCCTTGAGGTTGTAGCAGCAGAGGGTAACACAGTAACTCTCGCTTTGGACTACGCTCCTGAGCACACAGGTACCTTCGACGTAGCTCTTCGTGTCTTCCCAGTGAACGACAAGTTGGAGCATCGTATGGACTTTGCACTCGTAAAGTGGGCGTAATTTCTTGTGATAAGGGGTCATTCTCGGCCCATCACACAAAGTAAGACCCCTCGGGCTGTACTTCTTGTACTATCCCGAGGGGATCTTCTTTTGTGAGAGACCAAGCCTAACCCCTTCTAACAAGAAATTTATTTCTTGCTAATTGAGGTGGACAGGGCCGAGATAAAGAGTTTATAAGGTGAAAGGTGAGAGGTGAAAGGTGAAAAGTAAGGTGTCTGCGACGCTTTGTTTATAGGAGAGATTAGGGAAATTAGGGAATTTAGTGAAGTTAGGGAGAAAGTTAGCGGTTAGGCCTTACGGATAAACGTCGATAGCGCCCTCCCTAAACTCCTTAAATTCCTTAAACTCCTTATCTCTGCGCTTCTCACTTTATAAACCCCGTGCGAAGCACACCACACTTTTCACCTTTCACCTAAAAACAAACTACCCCTCGGATGTCCGAGGGGTAGTTTGTTTTTAAAGCTGCCGAAGCCTACTTAATTGTGAGCTCGTCGAGCAACCAGCCAGCCTGGCCGTACTTCTCGATAACGAACAATACGTAGCGGATATCTACGGCGATGGTGCGTTGAAGCTCTGGCTCGAATGCCACGTCGCCAGACATAGCCTCCCAGTTGCCATCGAATGCAAGGCCGATGAGCTGACCACAATCGTTCATGACAGGTGATCCAGAGTTACCGCCAGTGATGTCGCAGTTAACGAGGAAGCCTACTGGAAGCTCGCCATTCTTATCTGCATAACGGCCATAATCTTTATTCTTGTGTAGCTCCTTCAAACGCTCAGGAACAGTAAACTCCACAGGGTTTGTTGGATCCTCCTTTGCAATAACGCCATCGAGCGTAGTGTAGTGGTTGTAGAGTATTCCATCAGCAGGGCTATAAGGAAGAACATTACCATAGGTTAGACGAATGGTGAAGTTAGCGTCTGACGACCATGCCTTCTTAGGATTCATCTTCATCAAGCCGTCGATATACTTGCGGTGGCCCTCTGCAAACTTGGTGTCGGCAACCACAACAGAATCAAACAATGAGCGATAAAGCTCAAGAATAGACGCTGTTAGCTCTAATACAGGGTCACTCATGAATAGCTCCTCGCCATTCTCAGCATCGCGTAAAGCATTCAGCTTCTCCATTGATGTAAGGTTTGAGTTGTCATAAACCCAATCTACATACTTATCGCTATCGCCACCAAACTCATCGTCGATTTTCTGATATATTGTTGGAAGCAGATTGTTGTTCTCACGATAGATCTGGAGCATGCGCTTAGCTACAGCACGGTCAACATCGGCGTCGTAGTCTTTGTAGAACTGCTCGTAGTCCTCATAGCTCTCGGTGGATATCAACACCTGAATAACCTCAATAGACTGGATGAATGCCTCATATATATATTGTAGTGTAGCATTCTCAGTACGAGCCATTGTCTGTGACTCGGCGATGAGGTTTAGTGCGTCGATATAACCCTCCTCAGGAAGAGTGTTTGCATTGGCCCACTTCTGGAATTCCATCTCCTGTGCAACCTTGTCAGCTCTCACATTTAGCTTCTCGATACCGCGTGACATACCGATAGAGTTCTTCCAGTAGTTTGCCGACTGTGCATACTTAGCATCATACTTGATACGAATTGCCTGGTCTGCATTCATTGCCTCACGCAATATCTTCTGGCGCTCGCCACGGATATAGATGCGCTGAGGGTTGTCAACCTCCAACATATAGTCGATCTCGTAAGATGTCTTGTAGCGCTCGGTAGAGCCTGGGAAGCCCATGATCATGCCGAAGTCGCCCTCCTCGATGCCGTTGAGTGATATGTCGAGCCACTTCTCAGCCTTATAAGGTACGTTATCCTTAGAGTACTCTGCAGGGCGATTATCCTTGCCAGCATATACGCGGAATACTGAGAAGTCGCCAGTGTGACGTGGCCACATCCAGTTGTCGGTGTCGCCACCAAACTTACCGATAGACGATGGAGGAGTACCCACCAAACGTACGTCAGTATATACCTCGTAGGCAAATGCGAAGAACTGATTGCCACCGAAGAACGAAGGAACGATAATCTCTAAGCCTGGATACTTAATCTCAAGCTTAGCGATGATAGCCTGCTTATTGGCATCAACAATCTTCTCGTATTCCTCCTGCGATGCTGTTGATGGAACATTGCCCATGATATCAGCTGTAACATCGAATATGTGACGTACGAATCTTACCTCGAGACCCTCGGCAGGAAGCTCCTCAGCATTGTTCATTGCCCAGTAGCCATCCTTTAGATAGTCGTGCTCAACAGACGAAAGCTTCTGAATAGCGTCGTAGCCGCAGTGGTGGTTGGTGAATAGAAGTCCATTAGGCGATACAATCTCGCCGGTGCAGCCACCTCCAAACACTACGATAGCATCTTTTAGCGATGACTTCTTAGCCGAGTAGATATCCTCAGCCTTGAGCTTGCAGCCGTGAGCCTTCATATCCTTCTCGTTCATCTTCTTGATGTAGGGTAGTAGCCACATACCCTCATCTGCCATGGCGGTAAAGCTAATGCCAACCAAGGCCAAAAGTGTTAATAGTTTTTTCATGTTATTAGGTTTTTAAATTGATTTTTCTGCAAACAAATATACGACAAAAAAACCGAAATATTATTATATATGGTAATATTTATGACAATTTTGTGTCAAATTGGCTTGCTCCAGTGACATAATTGCAGTTTTATATTATTGGCAAGAGATTTGAATTAATCACTCCCAAAAGATGTAAATTCAGAGCTATGAATATCAATACACTAACAATCAAGGCGCAAGAGTTGTTGCAGAGTGCCATGACCCTTGCGCGTGAGCACAAGCAGCAGGCCTTAGAGCCTCAGCATATCCTTGCTGCTGCTATTGCCGATGACGACTCGTTGGCAAGCTATCTTATTTCGCGTGTGGGAGCAAACGTCGCCATGTTGCGTCGTGATGCTCAGGATGCTGTTGCCCGACTACCACGTGTTGAGGGTGGTGGCGAGGTCTACTTTTCGCGTGAGAGCTCGGCTGTTGTTCAGTGTGCCGTAGACCTCACTCGCACCTTCGCCGATCGTTATGCCTCGGTAGAGCACATCGTGGCGGCATTGGCTAAGGAGCGCTCCACAGCGCGCGATATAATGCAGAGCGCAGGTATCACTGAAAAGGGCCTTATTGCGGCTATCAAGGAGTTTAGAAAGGGTGCTACGGTCGATTCGCAGACCGAGACTATGGAGTTCGACGCTTTGGGTAAGTATGCCATAAACCTCAACGAGGGTGCTCGCTCGGGTCGCCTCGACCCTGTAATTGGACGTGACGAGGAGATTCGCCGAGTGCTTCAAATCCTGTCACGCCGCACCAAGAACAACCCTATACTTGTTGGCGAGGCGGGCGTGGGTAAGACCGCCATTGCCGAGGGTATCGCTCACCGTATTGTCGATGGCGACGTGCCTGAGAATCTTAAAAACAAGACCATCTACTCGCTCGATATGGGTGCGCTTGTTGCGGGTGCTAAGTATAAGGGTGAGTTTGAGGAGCGTCTTAAGGCTGTGGTTAAGGAGGTTACGTCGGCTGAGGGCGAGGTGCTATTGTTTATCGACGAAATACATACGCTCGTGGGCGCTGGCAAGAGCGACGGCGCTATGGATGCTGCGAATATATTGAAGCCTGCCTTGGCACGCGGCGAGCTACGCACGATAGGAGCTACGACCCTGGATGAGTATCAGAAGTATTTCGAGAAGGATAAGGCTTTGGAGCGTCGTTTCCAGAAGGTGCTCGTTGATGAGCCAACGATGGAGGATGCCATTTCGATTATGCGAGGCCTTAAGGAGCGCTACGAGAACCACCACCGTGTGCGCATCAAGGACGAGGCTATTGTTGCCTCTGTAGAGCTCTCGCACCGCTATATATCTGACCGCTTCCTACCCGACAAGGCTATCGATCTTGTTGATGAGGCGGCATCACGCCTACGCCTCGAGATGAACTCAGTACCTGAGGAGATCGACCAGCTCGACCGTCGTCTGCGTCAGCTCGAGATTGAGCGTGAGGCGATACGTCGTGAGGGCGACGAGGAGCGTATCAAGCGTCTTGATGCCGACATCGAGGAGCTTCGTGCCGAGCATGCCCAGCTTAAGGCTAAGTGGCAGTCGGAACGTGACCGCCTAAAGGAGTTGCAGGCAGCAAAAGAGGGTATAGAGCGTGCTAAGATTGAGGCGCAGCAGGCGGAGCGTGCGGGCGACTATGCCCGTGTGGCAGAGCTGCGATATGGCACTATCGTTGAGCTTGAGCGCAAGGTGGCAACCCTCGAGGAAGAGCTGCGCCTAACAGCTGACACAGCGATGATTAAGGAGGAGGTGTCGGCAGACGATATTGCCGAGGTGGTATCTCGCTGGACAGGAATACCCGTAAACCGCATGTTGCAGTCGGAGCGTGAAAAGCTTCTTACAATGGAGGATGAGCTACACCGTAGGGTAGTGGGTCAAGATGAGGCTATCGAGGTGGTGTCGGATGCTGTGCGTCGCTCACGTGCTGGCTTGTCGGATAGCCGTCGCCCCATAGGCTCGTTTATATTCCTTGGCACCACGGGTGTGGGCAAGACAGAGCTTGCTAAGGCTTTGGCTGAGTTTCTGTTTAACGACGACCAGATGCTAACACGAATCGACATGTCGGAGTATCAGGAGCGCCACTCCGTATCGCGCCTTGTGGGAGCGCCTCCAGGATATGTAGGCTACGATGAGGGTGGTCAGCTTACCGAGGCTGTGCGCCGCAAGCCATATAGCGTGGTACTCCTCGACGAGATTGAGAAGGCGCACCCCGATGTCTTTAACATCTTGTTGCAGGTGCTCGACGATGGTCGCCTAACCGACAATAAGGGTCGCACCGTAGATTTTAGAAATACCATTGTCATCATGACCTCAAACATGGGCTCGGGACTTATTGCCGAGCGCTTTGCTGCGGCAGGTGAGAACCCCTCGCCAGAGGTATTGGAGAGCACAAAGCGTGATGTTGTGGAGCTACTAAAGCAGCACCTTAAGCCAGAGTTCCTGAACCGTATCGATGAGATTGTTATGTTCGAGCCGCTGGGTCGCAAGGCTATTAGCGAGATTGTCGATATACAGCTTCGCTCGGTGGCCAAGCTCCTTAAGCAGAATGGTGTTGATTTGGTCTATACTGCGGCGGCACGTAGCCACCTTGCCGACGTGGGCTTCGATGCTCTGTTTGGTGCTCGACCTATCAAGCGCGCCATACAGCGTGAGGTCATCAACGAGCTCTCGAAGCGCATCTTGGCGGGTAGGATAGATCGTGACAAGCCTATACGCATTGATGCCAACGACGAGGGACTCGTTTTTGAGAATTAGGAATGAGTAATTAGTAATTAGTCATAATTTTTTTGTTGCTACCCATTACCCATTACTCATTACTCATTACTCACTACTCATTAATATATTTCTTACCTATATTTATAATAAGAGAAAGCCTCGAATAGGAGTTAACCTATCCGAGGCTTTGCTTTGTGAGTAGCAGTGCTCGTGCACCACTACTTACGGGATTAGCCCAAGATCTCCATAATCTTGATAGCCGCAGTAGCCACTGGAGTACCAGGACCGAAGATAGCTGCTGCACCATCCTTATAGAGCTGGTCGTAGTCCTGAGCAGGGATAACACCACCCACAACAACTACGATATCCTCACGACCGAGCTTCTT
>JAFODV010000108.1 GCA_017380515.1 Alistipes sp. | reverse complement strand
GTTGGTGTACAACGAGCTATCAGACATGTACTTTGCCTCCTCAATCATATTCCCAGAGGCGTCGTATTTATAGATAGTGCTCCTGTCTAATGAGCCGTCGGAGTCGTACTCGGTAGCCTCAGTCAGATTTCCCGCAGAGTTGTATTTGTATGCACACATCGAGAGTAATGTGCCATCTACTCTGCAGTACTTAGCCTCTTCTATCCTAGTACCTGTAGAGTCATATTTATAAATAGTCTTTCCATACGACGCGTGGAAAGAGTATAGGCTTTCCCAGTAAAATACATCTCCAGCCTCGTTAAAGTAATAGCCTTTGTAATATTGATCACCTTGTGTAATATCTTCCGAATCATCCAGAGCCTCATATGTTGTCATAGTTACCGACTCAACATCTCCATAGAGCGCAATATCCTCGGGCCAACCATGGCGTTTGGGAGGCTCAGTATTAGCTAAAGCAGATGAGCTAAACATTGCTACAATAGCGATGGCAGATAGCACAAATAGACGTTTCATGGTTTGTATTGTTTGTACCTAATTATTCCTAACTTCTTATTTAAACAAAGCGTTGCAGACGCCTTACTTGTCACTTTTTACTTGTTACCCCTCACCTTGTTATTATGCTTTGGGGAGGGTGAATTTGAATTCGAGGCCGCCAACCTTGCGGTTGTATACCTCGATGTCGCCACCGTGGAACAGAACGGCATTCTTAACGATAGAGAGTCCGAGGCCAGTGCCACCCAGCTTGCGTGAGCGGCCAGCATCGATGCGGTAGAAGCGCTCGAAGATATGGCCGATATGGTCGTTGTCGATGCCGATGCCGTTGTCGGCAACGGTGATGGTGTACATGTTGTTCTCGCCCTCCCACGCCTTGATAAATATGTCGCGGCCACCAGAGTAGGCGATAGCATTGTCTGTGAGGTTCTTGAATATCGACATTAGCAACGATGAGTTGCCTTTGATCATCATAGGCTCAGGAAGCTCAATGTTCATGCGCATGCGTTTAACGTCGGGCAGTAGCGCCACCTCGTCACGAATTTCGTGGATGATGGCACTAAGGTCAACGCTCTGACACTCTATGCGGTTGCTGCCGTCCTCCATGCGTGTGATTGTCGACACGTCGGTGAGAAGCTGCGTTAGGCGCTGGCTATGGGCATAGCTCTTCTCGATGAACGACTTGCGCTCCTCGTTGGTCATGTCCTCGTTGTTGATGATTGTCTCGAGGTAGCCCTGGATAGCAGCCACAGGGGTTTTGAGCTCGTGGTTGATGTTGTTCGTTAGCTGTCGCTTGATGCGTAGCTTCTCCTGCTGCTCGTGCATGGCACGGCTATGCTGACGCTCAATCTCGGTAGAGGCGTGACGCAAGCGACGATATAGGTCGATAATGTTGCGTGATATGTCGCCGAGCTCGTCGCGTGGGAATTCGGGCATCGACTCAATGTCGGCACCATTCTCCATCGCCTCAACAATCTTATTTAGGTTGCGAAGATTGCGATTAAGGCGCATAGAGAGCACCACAGCAATGATTGTGGCTATGATGGCCACACCTATAATAATATATAGTGTGCCCTCGTCCTTATGCTCCGATATGGCGAGTTGTCGCACCACAGAGTAGTGGTGAATGATAAATCCGCAAATTAGCGATACTATAAGCAGTGCGAGTAGCAGAAACATGCCTCCTCGGTAGGTTAAAAACTTATTCTTCGAAGCCATAGCCATAACCAGTACGTGTTATAATGTGATTACCATATTCTCCTAATTTCTTGCGCATGCGGGTGATGTTAACGTCGATGGTGCGATCCAACACCACCACCTCGTCGCTCCATACTCGCTTCATGATCTGTTCGCGCGAGAGTATTGTGCCTCGTGACTCAAGCAGCAGCACAAGGATGTCGAACTCCTTGCGTGTGAGCGATACCTCCTCGCCATCAACACGGCAACGCTTGCGCATGGTGTTTACCTCAAGGCCATTGAAGGTTATGATGCCCTCGTCGGCTATCGGTGTGGCGCTGCTGCTACGCTTTGTGCGACGCAATATACTGCGTACACGTGCCAACACCTCGGCCACCGAGAAGGGCTTTGAGATGTAGTCGTCAGCACCTATGTCCAGTCCCTTAATCTTGTCGGCCTCGCTGTCGAGTGCCGAGCAGAAGATTATAGGAATGTCGGCGGTGTCGTTGCGCTTACGCAGAATCTTGGCAAGGCCAAAGCCGCTAAGCTCACCCATCATCACGTCGAGAATCATGAGGTCGAACTCTGCGATGTTGCGTGTTAGCACCTCCTCGGCACTCTGCATCGTGACAACCTCGTAGCCTTCACGCTCAAGGTTGAACTTCAGAATCTCGCATAGCGACTCCTCGTCGTCGACAACTAAAATACGAAACTTGTTCATAATCAGTTTAATACTCTATGTTTATGGCTCTGCTGCAAACGCAGTCGTTGCCATATAGCTACAAAATTACAAATAATTTGTATATATTGCAACTCCTCAATACGATTATTTTGATTTACACTCCAAGCCTGGTGGTTGTTACAATTGTTACACCGTATTAATGGTTTTGTAACAATTTTGTAACAATTTTTTCTTATCTTTGTCACTAAGAAACC
>JAFODV010000107.1 GCA_017380515.1 Alistipes sp. | reverse complement strand
GAACTATCGCTTCCATGACCACGATAAGTTGGCACACTATGCTAACGCTGCGACTGACGTAGAGTATAACTTCCCATTCGGCTTCAAGGAGGTGGAGGGTATCCACTCTCGTACCGACTTCGACCTTGGTCGTCACCAGGAGTTCTCAGGCAAGAAGATTCAGTACTTCGACCCTGAGCGTGGCGAGAGCTATGTTCCTTATGTTGTTGAGACCTCTATTGGTGTTGACCGTATGTTCTTGCAGATCATGTCAGCAGCATACTGTGAGGAGAAGCTCGAGAATGGCGAGGAGCGCGTAGTATTGCGTATCCCTGCTGCCCTTGCACCAACAAAGGTTGCCGTTATGCCTCTTGTTAAGAAGGATGGCCTTCCAGAGGTAGCACGTCAGATTATCGACGAGCTCATGTACGACTACAACGTTGTTTACGACGAGAAGGACTCTATCGGTAAGCGCTACCGCCGTCAGGATGCTATCGGTACTCCATTCTGCGTCACTGTTGACCACCAGACATTGGAGGATGGCACCGTTACCGTGCGTCACCGCGACACTATGCAGCAGGAGCGCATCAAGATCGAGGCGTTGCGTGCTATGGTCGATGACGAGGTATCATTTCGCAAGCTCTTTAAGAAGATTAAGGCATAAGCAATGACTACTAAGCCCTCGACAACGCGCAAGTGGTCGGTGATATTTGCCGTCATTGCCCTATGCTTCGCTGTAGGCTACGGCATCGGCTATCTTATCGGTAAAGTGTTGTAGTATGCCACGATTGATTGCTATAGACTACGGCACTAAGCGTACGGGACTTGCTGTGACCGACCCCTTGGGCATCATAGCGCAGCCCCTCGAGACTGTCGAGACAAAGCAGCTCGAGCGCTACCTTGCCGACTACTTCTCGAAGCAAGAGGTGTCAACAATCGTTGTTGGCCACCCTCGCCAGATGAGTGGCGAGGAGTCCGAGACGATGCGCTACATAAAGCCTCTCATGGGTCGCCTACGTCATGCCTACCCCGACAAGCAGGTGGTGGCCTACGACGAGCGTTTCACGTCGGTATTGGCACAGCGCACCATTCGTGAGAGTGGTATAGGTAAGTTGGCGCGTCGCGATAAGTCGCTGGTTGATAAGGTGTCGGCAGCTATAATACTGCAAGATTATATGGCATCAGTTGGTATGTAAAAAAATAATAAGCTATGATTTATCCAATCGTAATATACGGCTCGCAGGTGTTGCGTAACGTGTCGGAGAATATCACTCCTGACTATCCTGAGCTCAAGAAACTTATTGAGGATATGTGGATTACTCTCGGTGAGGCTGAGGGCGTAGGCCTTGCAGCACCACAGATTGGCAAGAACATACGTCTCTTCATTGTCGATTGCACACCTTGGGGTGATGATGTTCCTGAGTTGGCAGATTTTAAGCGTGTCTTTATCAATGCCGAGATCTACGAGCGTTCGGAGGAGACAGAACTCTTCGAGGAGGGCTGCTTGTCTGTTCCTGGTCTTCATGAGAATGTGCGTCGCCCAGTCTCTATCCGTATGCGCTACCTCGACGAGAACTTCGTAGAGCACGACGAGGAGTTTACTGGTAAGCCAGCACGTGTTATACAGCACGAGTACGACCATATTGAGGGTCTTGTGTTTACCGACCACCTTGCGCCAATCCGCAAGAACCTTATTAAGAATAAGCTTCAGAAGATGGCACGAGGTTCTTATCGTGCGGCGTACAAAACCAAGCGATAATTTGTTGTGATAAGCCGCAATCTGCGGCACATCATAAAAAGCTAATCACCCCAGGCTGTACTTTCTTGTACTATCCTGGGGTGATTACTTTTCAGATGCACCACATCTTACGGCTTCTAACAACAAATAATTTCTTGTGATAAGAGGTCATTCTCGGCCCATCACAAAAAGTAAGACCCCTCGGGCTGTACTTTCTTGTACTATCCCGAGGGGATCTTCTTTTGTGATAGACCAAGCCTAACCCCTTCTAACAAGAAATTTCTCGTGATAAGGGCGCATCTGCGACCTTTCAATCAAAGCCACCGATGGGTAGTACTAGATGTACGTCCCATTGGTGGCATTTTTGCCGAGTGTGGCACTCGACACCCTTCTAACAAGAAATTAGTGTGCTAAGTTAGGTGGTTGGAGCAGAATGAAAAGTAAGGCGTGCTTTGCACAAGATTTAATGAATAATGAGTAGCAACGAAAACACTCTTTACTATGTACGCTCTATCACTAGCCTTATTATTAGCTATTCTTATCTTAATCTGTGTCGGCTTATATTTAGACAATGTGTATTTATACTGAATAATTGCTAAAAATGTCTAAAATGTTTTGAAGTTCAAGAAAAAAATACTATATTTGTGTTCAGAAAAGATAAAAAATTATTTATTGTGTAACTTAAATAACTACTACTATGAAAAAGTTTTTACTCGCAATCGTAGCTATTTTGTGTGTGTCAGCTGTATCGGCACAGAAGTATGAGAACTCTATCGGTCTCCGCATTGGTTATGGCGCAGAGCTTCAGTATGAGCGTCACTTCTCAGCAAAGAACTACTTGGAGGCTAACCTTGGTCTCTATGGTTATGGCAATGAGTTTAACCTAAACGCAACATATAACTGGAATCTTTGCGAGTGGAACTGGACTCCAAGCGCTGGTAAGTGGTTCCTCTCTGCTGGTGTCGGTGGTTCGCTTGCATTTGCTCCTAAGTATTTCAACGTTGGTGTTGCAGGTGATGTTGCTTTTGGTATTCGCTTCAACAAACCTTGGACAGTATCTGTAGACTATCGCCCAACCATCTTCTTCTTGCACAATGCGTGGGGTCATGGTTTTGCTGGTGTAGCTCTAACAGGCACATATAACTTCTAATAATCCGAAAACAACTTTTTAAGGCCGTCGTAAGGCGGCCTTACTTTTTATCTCCCTTTAAAATAGATTAATATGAAAAGAGTACTTTTAGTATTGGTCGCTGTATTGTTCACAACAACAGCATTTGCTCAGCAGTTCTCTGTTGGTGGTCGTGTAGGCTCGGGCTTCCAGGCTGTGGGTCAATATAAGTACAACGGCAAAAACTACATCGAGGCACGCTTTGGTGCATCGTGGAACAACCCTGTAATCACAAGCTGGGTAGCTACAGAGGATAACTTCCATGTTAGTCAGGGTCGCGTGATGGCCGACTTTACGCTTCTTCACAACTGGCGCCTCCTCGATATGGACTGGACACCACGTGGTGGCAAGTGGTTTGTAGACGCTGGTGCGGGTGTTAACGTTGGTGGCAAGGCTAACTATGCCTATGTAGGTGTTGCGGGTATGGCACGCCTCGGCTTCACATTCAACAACACTCCTCTTACCTTGGCTTTGGACTGGACCCCAACATTTGGTCCTGGCATCCTCTATGTTAGAGGCGCTAACGAGGCCTTCTTCAACGAATTAGGTTTGGCGAATTTAGGTATTTCGTGCACCTACAACTTTTAATTTGTTGTGATAAGGGGTCATTCTCGGCCCATCCCAAAAAGTTGAGCACCCGAGGCTGTACGTTTGAGTACTATCCTTGGGTGCTCACTTTTGCGATAAGACAAATCTAACCCCTTCTCGCGAGAAATAGGGCGCTGAAGGAGATGGGTAGGGGCTGGGCAAGATAGGGAGAATAGGGACAACAGAGGCAACAGAGAAACTCGGGTATCAAAAAATAATCTCTACTATCTCTGCCGTCCCTGCCGTCTCTATTCTCCCCATCTATCTCATTAATCTCGTGCGAAGCACATCTTACCTCTTATCTCTCCCTCTGAAAGATTCCACGTGAGATGTGATATCGCAGTTTGAGAAGATAGCGTGATTGCGCAGGACGATGAACAAGGCATAGTAGTAGGGTGGCGCACCACTTAACAATTTCACCAATATAGAGGCTAATGCGACGCTTGTGTAGTGTTGCACGTGTAAGCTGGCTAAGGCCAGTGTTATAGGCCAAACGCTCAAAATATTCTGGCGATAGCTTTTCCTCAGGAATAATGTGATACATAACAGCTTCGGGTGCGTAGTAGCACCTCATGGAGTGCTTAGCCATGCGTTCGAATAGGTCGCTCTCCTCGCCACCTATAAGCCTCTTGCCTGTGCGGCCCAACTTGGTGTCGAACATGCCAACAATGTCGAAGACCCTGCGGCGCATAGCCATATTGCCACCTCCAGGGATTCTTCCCTTGGGAAATAGCGAAACGCTGTCGCCAAAGTTCATAGGGTTGGCGATAGGAAGCTCTGCATAGTGCGACATCCATCGAGGACGCCCAGTGGGGTATTCGGCAATGATCTTACCGCCTGCCGACATAGCATCGGGGTGGTTGTCGAAGAGTGATATGTATGCCCCAATAAACATAGGTACTATGCGCTCATCATCGTCGATGAAGGCTATTATATCACCCTGCGATGCTACGATGCCAGCATTGCGGGCATGTGACAATCCCTGCTTCTGCTCGAAGATGTAGCTAATGTTAAGTGTGGGGTGCTCTGCCTGAAAACACTCAATGTGGCTACGTGTGTCATCCTGTGAATTATTGTCCACGACGATGCACTCCCACTCTGCGGCAGGGTGCTGCTGCTCGGCAACTGACTTAAGTGTTATCATCAGTTGCTCGGCACGATTATATGTGGCAATAACTAAACTTAGGCGTATCATATATGCAAAGATAGTAAAATTTTCTTACCTTTGTAATTATGAAATACGATATTGTAATATTTGACCTCGACGGCACGTTGCTAAACACCATTGGTGATTTGGCTGCCTCAGTAGATTATGTTATGCGTTCACGCAGCCTCCCAGAGCATACCGACGCCGAATATCGACAGATGGTGGGCGGAGGTATCAAACGCCTTGTGGAGCGTGCCTTGCCCGAGCATCTTGCGAGCAACGAGGCATATGTCGATGAGTGCGTTACGCAGTTTAGACGCTACTATGTCGACAACATCGACCGACATACTGTGCCCTACGAGGGTATGCGTGAGTTGCTTAGCGACCTACAACTTAATGGCGTTAAACTTGCTGTTGCCTCTAATAAGTTTCAGCATGGCACCGACCGTCTTGTGGCAAAGTTCTTTGGCGACATCGACTTCGTGGCTATCGAGGGAAATCGTGAGGGCGCACCTCTTAAGCCCGATCCACAAATCGTTGCTGGAATCCTCTCTCGTGCCGGCATAGCCAAGGAGCGTGCTGTGATGGTTGGCGACTCAGGTATAGATATCCGCACAGCGCAAGCCGCTGGTATCGACTCTATCGGTGTGGCGTGGGGCTTTAGGTTTGCCGATGAGCTCTACGAGGCTGGCGCTGAGCATGTTGTGTCTACGGTCAACGATTTGCGACCACTACTTCTTTAGGTGCGATAATAGCGTTGTACGGCGCTAGCTGTTATCTTTTCGTCGCTGAGTATGATAAGTCTCTCTACAACGTTATGAAGCTCGCGGATGTTGCCTGTCCACTGCGAGTTTGATAATATGTCAATTGCTTCACTGTCAATGCTCTTGCGAGCTATGTGATGTCGTTCGCATATCTCATTTATGAAGTATTCGACAAGCAGGTGAATGTCGCCTTGACGTTCACGTAGAGGTGGTACGTGGATCTCTATGACGCTGAGGCGATGATATAGGTCTTCACGAAAGTTGCCGATCTCTATCTCGTGGCGTATATCTTTGTTTGTTGCTGCCACCACGCGCACGTCAATAGCTATATCCTTGTCACCACCTACGCGTGTTATCTTGTTCTCTTGCAAGGCACGCAAAACCTTAGCTTGTGCCGAGAGTGTCATATCACCAATCTCGTCCATAAATAGTGTGCCTCCATCGGCCAGCTCAAACTTACCCTTACGCTGCTTTATTGCCGAGGTGAACGACCCCTTTTCGTGACCAAAAAGCTCGCTCTCGATAAGCTCGGCGGGTATTGCTGCGCAGTTAACCTCGACAAAAGGTGCTGCGGCCCGAGCGCTCTTTAGGTGTAGCCAGCGTGCCACAAGTTCTTTGCCTGTGCCATTTTCGCCTAAGATTAGAACACGTGCATTCGACGGCGCCACACGCTCAATCATGGACCTCACCTCGTTGATTGCCTCCGAATCGCCTATTATTGGTTGCATGGCACAATTCGTGCGTCGAGAGGCTTGGCGTGTTGATGGTTGGTGTGTGCTTTGAGGTGTTGATGCGTCGTTGTGCTCAATGCTACGCAGGGTGCCAAGCAGTCGGTTCATATCTATGGGCATGCTTAGGTAGTCGATAGCGCCATTGCGCAGTGCCTCAATAGCTGAGTCGATACTTGGCTTTTGGGCAACTATGATGGTTGGCACGTTGAGTTTTGTTATGTCGTAGCCATCGCCGACGATTGCCATATCAACATTTGCCAAGTCACGCAATTTATGAGCCTCGTCAACGTTTGATAATTCGAGAGTCGTGAAGCCCTCAAAGCCTAGACGCTCGCTTAGAGAGTTGAGCAAACTTTTCGACTCAAAGTTTAGTAAAATCTTTGCCATAGTTTGTATATGTGAATAATTTGCATTTACTTTGTAGTGTAAAAACCGACCTATTACAGGTTCAATCGTAGTGCTTGGTTGAAGCTACCTCACAACTTAAGCATACAAGTGGTAAAGGTGATAAGATTTATCCATCGTTACAATAATTATTCAGTAGAATGAACCAGATGGAATGCGAAAATGGCTTGATTGTGATATGTAGCATTCTAACACTCTGAGAAAATTCATAGCAATGAGAAAAAATTACAATTTTACACGCAGCAAACTCTATCTCCCGGAGTATGGCCGCCACATTCATAAGATGGTTGATTCGTTGCTTCTGATTGAAGATCGACAGGAGCGCACGCGTCAGGCAAAGGCAGTTATTGCCGTTATGGGTAACCTCAACCCTATGTTGCGTGATACTGAAGAGTTTAAGCATAAGTTGTGGGATCATCTCTTTATAATGTCTGATTTTCAACTTGATGTCGATTCGCCCTATATGCAACCATCACGCCAAGACCTTGCGTTGCGTCCCGAAAAGTTGTGCTATCCACAGTCGCGTATAATGTTCAAGCACTATGGCAAATATGCTCAAAAACTTGTGCGCCACATGGTCGAGCAGATGCCGGCGAATGATGTTGATTTGGAGATGATGAATGTTGCTCGATATATGCGCACTAAGAGCTACGAGTTTAACAACGAGCACCCCAATAATGACTCTATCATTCGCGACATAAGGCTTATGTCGGGTGGCGATGTTAATATTGATTTGTCAGAGATCTCAAATATGCGTAGCGACTATCGACAGCACCAGCCCAACCAGCGTGTGGCTAAGGGTGGCAAGAAGCCCCAGCACACAAACAACCGCAAGGTGCCGAAGAGTGCTATGAAGGGGGCTGCGCGTCACAACCAACATAAGTAGTATATAGTTGGCATGAGGCCAGCACAACATAAGCTTAGGAGAGTTTCTAAAAATGGCGCTAATGAATGCCACCAAAAATTCTAATGCAGCCTTAAATAGAATGTCCGAGTCAACGAAAAAACCTTTTTAACTAATTTAAAGAACAATCCCTTTATAATGAAGAGAATCTTTTTGTATGTAGTCGCTGTTGCCATGCTTCTTACGTCGTGTGCAACATCGGGTGTCAAGACCTGCGTTGAGGGTCGTTTTGTTTGCGATGGTGATCTTGTTGTCAGCCTTGAGCGCATATCAGATAACTACGATGCTATTGAGAAGATAGGAGAGTCTATGCTTGGGGCCGATGGTGGCTTTGAGTTTGAGTTTGATGTGGCGCGCGATTCGTCACCACGCCTCTATCGCCTAAGCTTTAGCAATGGGGTGCGTCCTATCACTCTTGTTGTTGCTCCTGGTGACGATATCTATATCGACTCTGTGGGCAATCTATTCCTCAACTATAAGGTTCAAGGCTCTGAGGAGTCGCAGCTCATCGAGAGTTTCAACAAGGAGTATTTTGCTGCTGTCGACAAGCTCGCACAGCTCAGCGAGCAGATGGCTATGGCAAATTCAAATATCTTGAAGCTCAACCAGGAGGCCTACAAAGCTGCCGAGAATGCTGTGCGTGTTCAGGTGCGTTTTGTGGGTTCGCATAGCTCAACCATTGCAGCCTTCTATGCCACACGTCAGCATGTTGTCGAGGAGTATGTTCCTGCGCTCGCTGGTAAGGGAATATCATTGCCACATATCCAGACCCTAAAACTTGGCCTTGAGCAGGCCTACCCCGAGTCTCCATACGTGGCTATTCTTGAGCGTGAGATTGCCGATGCTGAAGCATTGGTGGCTCTCACAACTAATATCAAAGAGGAGTCATATCCCGACATTAATCTCGACGATATGTATAAGAATATGCATCGTCTCTCGGATCTTGATGGCAAGGTTGTGTTGTTGTATTTCTGGTCAGCTGAGCATGTCTTGTGCAACAATATAAATGCTGAGCTTAAGGATATTTATGAGAAGTATCATGACGATGGCTTCGAGGTATATCACGTGTCGGTAGATACCAACCGTGCGCTATGGATCGAGGCTACACGTGCCCAGCAGCACCCTTGGATATCGGTGTTTGGTGGCACTGATCCACGTGTTTTTGCTATGTATAGTGTCATGGAGGTTCCTATGGCCTATATCATCTCACGTGACGGCACGATGGATGTATGCTCGTTAGAGAGTAGCAAGCTTGAGAAGGAGATTAAGAAGCGTCTATAACAATGATATACTTCGTTTCGGATATACATCTTGGCGCTGGAAACCACAATCATGCTCGTCGCACCGAGGATGCCTTCTGTCGTTGGCTCGATATGGTAGCCAAGGATGCTACGAAGATATATCTTCTTGGCGATATTTTTGACTTTTGGTTTGAGTACCGTAGGGTAGTGCCCCAGGGCTTTGTGCGTGTGTTTGGCCGTCTTGCCGAGCTAACGCAGCGAGGCGTTGAGGTGGTGTTCTACACCGGTAATCACGATATGTGGTGTTACGACTACCTTGAGTGGGAGTGTGGCATGCGCATTGTGCGTCGCCCACGTATCGAGAAGGTAGGAGGCCTTAATATCCACCTCGCCCATGGCGATAATATGAATATCAAGGGGCAGCCTATGTTGCGCCTTATGAACTCATTCTTCCGTTCGCGCACAGCCCGTGTTATTTTCAGCTGGCTGATACACCCAGACTTGGCACTGAAGTTTGGTAAGTGGTGGAGTGGAAAATCTCGCAAGTCGCATGGTAGCGACGAGATAACCCCAGCAAGTCTTAACTTCCTTGTGGACTACGCCATCGAGCATAAAGCACGTCACGCAGATGTCGATGCCTATATCTTCGGACATATGCACTATCCCTTTGAACTTCGCGATGATGTGACGTTGATGTTTTTAAGCGACTGGTCGGGCGATAAGGCGCACTATGTGACGCTTGATGATAATTCTCAACTTGAACTTAAAGAATTTGACATAGATGAAACAGTATCTTGATCTGCTACGTACCATTCAGCGTGATGGCGTTGTGCGTGGCGACCGCACAGGTACAGGCACTAAGGGCGTGTTTGGCTATCAGATGCGCTTTAATCTCGCCGAGGGCTTCCCTCTGCTTACCACCAAAAAGGTGTTTATGAAGGGCGTTATCCACGAGCTGTTGTGGTTCTTGCGTGGCGATACCAACATTAAGTATCTCGTAGATAATGGTGTGCATATTTGGGATAGCGATGCCTTCCGCTATTATAACGAGCTTTGTGTGAAACATGGTGTATTGCCTGTCGACCTCGATACGTTTCTTGCGGCCGCAGGCATTGAGTCACCTATCGAGGGCTACCGCTTTGGTGACCTTAACCATGTCTATGGCTACCAGTGGCGTAGCTGGCCTAAGGCGAATGGCGAGACAATCGACCAGATAGCACGTGTTGTCGAAACACTCAAGACTAATCCTACATCACGTCGCATGATTGTCTCTGCTTGGAATGTTGCTGATGTCGAGGATATGGCTCTACCTCCTTGCCACACCATGTTCCAATTCTTTGTTGCCGAGGGCAAACTGTCGTGTCAGTTGTATCAGCGTAGTGCCGACACCTTCCTCGGCGTGCCTTTCAACATTGCGTCGTATGCGCTACTCACGATGATGATTGCAAAGGAGTGCGGTCTTGAGCTTGGTGATTTTGTGCATACATTGGGCGATGCTCACCTCTATCTCAACCACCTCGAGCAGGCCGACGAGCAGCTTAGCCGTGAGCCACGCGCCTTGCCTCGCATGGTGCTCAACCCCGATGTAAAGTCTATCTTTGACTATACCTATGAGGACTTTACGTTGGAGGGCTACGATCCACATCCTGCTATTAAGGCACCATTGTCGTTTTAGTTAAAAAGTAAGGAGTATATTAATTAGTAGTGAGTAATTAGTAAAGAGTAATTAGTAGCCAAGGCAATAATATTACTAATTTCTCATTCCTCATTTCTCATTAAATCCGTGCGAAGCACACCATACTTTTCACCTTTCACCTTTCACTTTGTATTATGGTAAGTATCATCGTTGCCATTGCCGAGAATGGCACTATTGGAGATAAAAATTCGTTGTTGTGGCACATTAAGGAGGATATGTGCTTCTTCCGTACTACCACCTCTGGTCATGCCGTTGTCATGGGTCGTAAGACCTTCGAGTCGCTCGGCTCGAAGCCACTGCCTAAGCGCACAAATATCGTCATCACACGCCAAGATGTAACATTCGAGGGTGCTCTTACTGCGCACTCATTGGAGGAGGCTATCCGCTTGGCTGAGGGCGACGAGGAGATTTTTATCATTGGCGGTGCGCAGATCTATGCTGAGGCACTAAAGGTAGCTGACCGCATGTATATCACTCATGTCGAGCGCAGCTACGAGGGCGACACCTCGTTCCCCGAGATCGACTACTCCGAGTGGTCGCTCACTACCGTTGAGCGTCATGAGCGTGGTGAGGAGTATGAGTCGCCATTTGAGTTTAGAACATACGACCGCAAATAGTAAAAAGGCTCGCTAATGCGAGCCTTTTCTGTTATTACTTCTTCTTTGCGCGGAGCTTTGTGATGCCCTCGATAAAGCAGAGAGGGTGGGTAGGTGCGCCAGGAAGCCATAGGTCGACGTGGTATTTGTCTAAGAACTTGCGGTCAACAGCTGGGCTATCGGCATACAAGCCGCCCGATACTGCCTCAGAGCCGCATACAACCAAGATCTTAGGCTCGGCAATCGAGTTGTAGCAGATGTCCAACGCCTCAGCCATATTCGCGCTAATAGGGCCTGTGAGCACAAGGCCATCGGCATGGCGTGGTGAGGCTGTAAAGCCTACGCCATAGCGGCCGAAGTCGAAGTTTACGTTGCCCGTAGCGCCAAGCTCCATCTCGATAGAGGCATCGCCACCTGCCGACACCTCACGTAGCTGCAGTGCCTTGCCGAAATACTTCGCTATCTCGGGGCGCACAACGCTAGTGTCGAACTTAGGAGCGGTCTGACCAGCCTCGACGATGAGGTCCTCACGGCGTGTTGCGGCGAGGCGGTGCTCGTTGGTAAACTTAATGTTGCGTGGTGCACACTTCTGACACTCGCCACAGAACAAGCAACGGCCCATGTCGAGCGTTAGAGGCTCGGTGGTGATAGCCTTCGTTGGGCATATCTTTGCGGCACGCTCCAAGTCTTGTTTGTCGTCTGTCTCGGTCAACAGCGGAAAACCACGAAACTCCTCGGTGAGGGTCACGCTATATAGGTCGGGAATATACTGCCAGCCGTGGCTACGCAGAATCTTTGCTTTTCCAAAAATCATACTCGCAAATTATTATAGGTCGTGACCGCAGTACGACAAATTAAAACTCTTGTTGTTGATAGGGAAGTCCGAGATGCCCTCTGAGCGCACGGCAATAGCTAAGCCGAGCCAGTTGTGTACACTTGGATCCTTAACCTTATACTTTGTGATGCGTCCCTCGTTGTCGGTAAGTGCCACATGGCAGATCTCGCCACGCCAGCCCTCGATAAGCGAAAACGACAAGGCATCTGCCTGAAGCTTGGCGTCGTACTGTGGCGCACGTAGCTTTTCAGTGGGTTTGTAGCCCTTGAGAGTGTTTAGCACATAGTCGGCACTCTGCAACACCTCGTCGAGGCGTGTTGCAAGGCGTGACATAACGTCGCAGTGGCTCTTGAGCACGGGCTCGTGCTTAAGCTCTGTGGCGTAGTAGCCCGAAGGGTGCGTAGCTCGAATATCTCGCTTGAGGTTGCTCGAGCGTGCTGCCATGCCCACACCACCTATGCGCTGCATCTCCTCGGTTGGCACAAGGCCGCACTGCTCGAAACGTGCAAGTAGGGTGTTGTCCTGGAGGATATCCTCACGAAGCTCATTGTAGCGACGACGCACGTCGGTGATGTTCTTAATTATTGTATCAACCTTTGCCTGAGTTAGAGGGTGGTTGGTGCCGAATGGGCGAATCATGCTCTTGCCAAAGCGGTTGCCACACCATGCCTGAGTGGTGTTAATCGTTACGGTACGCAATGCCTCGCATGCCACCTGATATAGCTGGAAGCCGATGTCGGTGGCCAAAGCACCAGTGTCGGCAATGTGCATAGCTATGCGCTCAAGCTCGAGGGCTATCATACGCTCAAGCTTTAGCTCCTCGTCGATTCGCTCCTCTCCAAGCTTCTCAACAAGCTCAGCATAGGCCGTAGCATGACCTACGGCAGTATCGCCAGCGATAGACTCGGCGATGAGCGTCTGGCGAAGCTTATTATCGTCACGTATAATCTCTCCCTCAACGCCACGATGCTGATAGCCAAGGGCAATCTCGAGGTGGAGCACCTGCTCGCCACTACAGATAAAGCGGAAGGCGCCTGGCTCGATGATACCTGCGTGGATAGGGCCTACGTTAACCTCGTGTAACTCGTCACCCTCCATCTGGTAGAATGGGTAGCTATCCATCGTAGACTCGCGGTTGCGTCTGTCGTGCGAGAAGCGTAGGGGCTTGAGCCATGGGTGGTTGTTGAAAGGTATGCCATAGAGCTCGTACATCTCACGCTCGAAGGGGTGGAACTGAGCATGCAAAGCTGTAAGCGATGCAAGACCACGTGTGTAGTAGTCGGGAATAAACGACGAAATAAGCACCTCGCCACACTCGTCATCGAGAATGATAAGATAAAACTTAAGGCCCATCTCGTGCTCTGTGGCGAAGTAGTGAGCCACATGGTAGCGGCTATTAGTCATGCGCTCAGCGAGGTCGTTGTATAGCTCCGTATAGTCGACTACGGGGATATCAGCGATCTTGACGGCTGAAGCGGTGTTATTTGTTATATAGTATAGTTTCATGGCTCTATCCAAGGTTTACGATTGTGTCAATAGCATTTTTGAGTATTTCAGGCTGCCATAGACCAATGATAATGGCGATAATAAGGAGTACGGCTGCCGAATAAGACAAGCGGCGGTTTACCTCCGAGAGGTGCAACGTATCCTGATTAGAGTGGTAGCTGAGGCGTAGTGAGCGCGACCAGATGTTGTAGATCACCACGCACATCAATATGAGCATTGCTACCAACAACCACCAGCTGCCAACGCCCACGATCTCCGAGAATATCATAACCTCTGAGATAAAGAGTGGTGATGGTGGGAATGCCAATAGCACGAGTGTGCCCACGATAAAGCCGATAGCACCCACACGGTTGATGTTTAGGTAGTTACCAATGCGGTTGATGCTATAGCTGTCGTAGATGTGGCGCATGATGCCAATCTGGTAGAACATCGAGCTCTTGATGAGCGTGTGGCATACGACGTGGAAGACTGCTGCCCACAAGGCTACACCGCCAATACCCATGCCTATAGCCACAATACCCATGTTCTCCACGGTAGAGTACGACATAAATCGCTTGTAGTTGTTTGTGCGGCGTAGGAACATAGCACCTACTGCCAGCGACAAGATACCGATGAGGATTAGTACGTGGCGCGCCCATGCAAACACCTCGCCAGCCGAAGCATAGAGGGTGTAAATGCGCATGATAGAGACGAAACCAGCATTTACCAAGGCTGTAGAGATATATGCCGATGCGGGCGCTGGTGCAGCGTAGTTGGCGTCGACACCCACGGTGTATAGAGGGAAGATCTCCATCTTACAGCTGTAGCCTACGACGATAAGCAAGAATGCCACCTTGAGGTATAGCGGATTGCCATTAGCGATGACCTCTTTTATTGAGGCGTAATCCAATGAGCCATGCTCCGCAACGGTCGATAGTAGCAAGATGCCGAGGTATGCCATGGCGATACCTGTCGAGCAGACGAAGATATACTTCCATGTAGCCTCCAACGACTGCTCCCACTCACGATGGTAGATGATACCTGCTGAGCAGATTGTTGTTGCCTCCAAGAATACCCATGTCATAGCCACGTTGTCGGAGTAGTAGACACATGTGATGGCTACGGCAAGAAGCATAAGGAGGGTGTAGTATGCCTTGTACGAGCGTGTAGAGACGTTCTCCAACTTAAGATACGATGATGAGTGTAGCATTGTGAAGCCAAGCACCGCAGTCATCAAGATGTGGAACAACACAGCCATGCTGTCGGCACGGAACACCGAGAGCATAACCTGGTCAACCATCTTAAAGTGGAAGATAAGGGCAATGCCTGCTACCTGCGCCAAGAAAAATAGTGCAGATACTATGTTTGAAGCTCGCTCGGTGCGCACAACAAGTGGCGCAAGGGCTAAGAGTAGTGATACGAGTAGATATATAAGCATGGCTTTAGTCTTTAATCGAGGTTAGTGCTTCAGAGTCGTCGGTGTGCATATCATCGTCGAGGCGACGGAGGAAGACACCGAGGATAAGTATAGATACAAGGATATCGAGCATGATGGCGAGGTTAATAAGTAGTGGGAACTCAACACCAATAGCCATCGAGAAGAGGAATACTCCATTCTCAATCACAAGGAAACCACAGAGGTGAGCAAAGATACGCTTACGAAGGACAATGAGGATTAGTCCTGAAAGTAGGGCGTATAGTGCCACGCCAAAGAATATCATGTCGGTGCGGTTGTCGGCCATGTAGTAGGTTATTGTGCAGCTTGCGGCAAGCGCAACAATAGACATTACGAGTGCTCCAAACTGTGTTGACGAGGAGTGTATGCGGTTGATCTTCGTCTTGTTGATAACACGCATAAGAATTGCAGGGATTACAATAGCCTTGAATACCAATGTCTCGGCAACGATGAAGCTAAGCTCCACGGGGTGGAACGAATGGAGGCGCGCCATGGCGATGCCGAAGAGCAACAAACCCTGAATAGCCAAGATTGTTGTGTGGGTGCGGAAACGGTCAGCTATCGAGAGATAGATGAGCGTGAGCACATATAATATAATAAGAGATAGTACCATGATTCTTAGGGCTTAGATGTCGATGTTTTGATAGAGTAGAAAGCCTGTGAGTAGCACCAATGCCGCCATAGCCACGATTGTGAGTATGTAGGTGGTGTTGCGTGATAGCTTGTTACGAGCACGTAGCGACTCGATGCAGCCGATGGTTATGCCTGTGCCAAGGATTGCCAAAGGAGTGGTAAACTCCCAGTGGAAGCAGAGAGCAACAGACACGGCATTTGCTGCGATAACTGCCCAGATAGCATTTTTTAGCCAGCCAGCAATATTAATCATCGCAAGGTCGATACCTGAGTAGTCGAGACACATAACCTCGTGAATCATCGTAAGCTCGAGGTGTGTGCGTGGGTCGTCCACAGGCACACGGCCCGACTCGATAATCATGATAATGAGGAATACGTACGCAAGGAGCAACATCACGATAGTGACATTAGGGCCAAGCTCCTGTGCCGTAGAGAATATGTCGGCAAATGATGAGTAGCCACAGAAGAGGGCAAGCGTAGCCAGACCCATCATGAGGGCAGGCTCGACAAGTGCGCCATACAGAGCCTCACGTGCAGCACCCATACCCTCGAACGAGCTACCTGTGTCGAGCGCAGCAAGCACGATGGCTACACGCGCCAACCCCAAGAGATATGCCACCAATATGATGTCGCCATGGAACGATAGCACAGGCTCAAGGTCGGCAATAGGGATAAACAGAAAGGCAACAATAGCAGCACCGAGATATACGCAAGGTGCTATGCGGAAGAGGGCTGTTGTCGTTGGCGAATATACAGCACCCTTGCTAAGCATTAGGCGTGCGTTGTAGACATGCTGGAAGAAGCGAATGCCCTTTCTTCCGGCCAATATCGCACGTGTTCTGTTGATGACACCCGTAATCGAGAGTGCCACAACAATCATAAGTAGTGTGTTAAGTAGTTTTATCAACATACAATCTTCGATTTTACGGATTTACAATACATCAAACAATGTCAATATTAGTACGACAAAGAGGAAGGCAAGAGCGAAGGTGATGTAGTTGTTCACACGGCCCGTGCGTAGGCGCATAACAAAGCCGTTGATGCTATGCATCATCTTAACCCAGAGCTGACCCATGAGCGAGTCAACCTTATCCTTGTGTACAACCTTGTAGTTGTGCTCCGAAGGGAATATCTCGCTCTTATCTACCGAGCGACCATCAACCATATCCTTCATAAGTGGACGGCCCACATTCTCAAGACCCTCCGAGAACGACTCACCGGTATACTGCATGCGAGTGTTTGGCGATGTGAAGCCGCAACCCCATGTCGGGCCACTCTCAATCTTACGCTTTAGCTGTGCGCGATACTTCATCACAAAGAGTAGGGCGATAACCAAAATAAGTATCATGCCTATGTAGCTAAGCGATGTTAGCATAGGTGTAAACTGCGCTACTGCCATCGAGCTGTCGCCACCAGTAACAGCCTCGGCAACAAGCGCAATAGGACGAATCGCAAACTGAGGCAATAGACCTACAAAGAGAATGAATATAGCAGGTATGGCCATTGCGGCAATGCGCTGATTATCAACCTCAGTACACTCTGCTACATGGTGTGAGCGTGGTGAGCCGAGGAAGACGATGCCATAGAGTTTTGTAAATGCCAACACCACAACGCCACCAATTAGCGAGAGGGCGATGATACCACCTACGGCATAGAGCACCTCGTGGCCATCACTCACGCCATTGAACATGCCAATGTAGATGAGCAACTCCGATACAAAGCCGTTGAGTGGTGGTAGGGCACATATTGCCACCGTAGCAAACAACATGAGAATTGCTGTTACAGGCATATGCTTTGCCAAGCCTCCCATCTGGTTCATTGCTGTGGTGTGCATCTTCGAGTAGATGTTACCCGCCGATAAGAACAACATTGTCTTGAACAGCGAGTGGTTTACTATGTGGAGCAGAGCACCACACATGCCACACATGCCAATAAGGTTGCTGCCTGCGGCATGACCCACTGCAGCAACGCCCAAACCGATGAGTATCACGCCGATATTCTCGATACTTGAGTATGCCAGCAGACGCTTCACGTCGTTTTGCATAGCGGCAAATATAACGCCCCAGATACCTGTTATGATACCTGCGAGTAGGACGATTAGACCGATGTTATAGAGTAGCTCGGTGTTGTTGTCTATAGCCTGCATAAGACGCAAGATGCCATAAACACCCGTCTTAATCATCACTCCCGACATGATTGCCGATACGTGTGATGGTGCTGCGGGGTGCGCCTCAGGTAACCAGATGTGCATAGGGAACAAACCTGCCTTCATGCCAAAACCGATGAAGAGCATGATGAAGAGTGGTAGTGGCGCTGCAACCTTGAAGTAGCACTCCACAGCGGCAAAGTTTGCCGAGTCGGTAACGTTGTAGAGCATCACGAAGCCCGCCACCAAGAACATGAAGCCTATGTGCATCATCACAAGGTAGTTGAGGGCTGCACGACGCACCTCCTGACGCTCTGCTTCAAACAGAATGAGTATGAACGAGGCAATTGTCATCAACTCCCATGAGAATAGGAACGAGAAACCTCCGCTTGTAACCACCACGAGCATCATCGACACAACAAGCAATACAAGGGCTGTGTAGTGTAGCGAGATGTGAGTCGAGCTGTAGCGCTCAAGATAGCCTCCGACATATCCTCGTGAGTAGAGCACCGTAGCCACCGAGGCTATGGCGATAATACCAAGGAAGAGTGCCGAGATTCCATCTACCGCGATATGCTCCTTGCCAAAGAGGCTGGTTGTGAACGTGGCAAGCTCCACGTCGCCATGAAGAAGCGTCTGCACTGATAGTGCAATAGCGCCGATGGCAGCCATCGATATAAGCGCTGTTGCCACCCACACCTTTGCACGCTTAGGTACAATAAAAATGAGTGCTATGGCAAGCGCAGCTGCCAATAGAGTCAACAAATACATAATTTAATGTTTATTGGGTAGTAATCAATTAATTACATTTTGTTTATGGTTGCCGTAACAACCGTAGCTACAAGGGCCGCTGTCTCGGTGCGTAGTCGCTCCTTGCCCAGCGAGATTGCCTTAAAGCCATTTTGGAGCGCAAAGTTAATCTCTTCTGGCGAAAAATCACCCTCTGGACCAATTAAAATTAGGGTATTTCCCCCTTTTTTTACCAATTTGCCGAGATATTCTCTCTCTCCAAGCTCCGAGTTGCAGTGTGCAATAAACTTTTCGCCCTCGAAAGGCATCGTGATAAGCTTGCGTACTGGGGTAAGCTCATGGAGCGTTGGGTGGTATGCCTTCAGCGACTGCTTCACTGCCGAGGTGATTACTCTTTCCTCACGCTCGTGCTTAATCTCCTTGCGCTCGCTGTGGTCACATAGGAGTGGATATATCTCCGATATACCCACTTCGGTAGCTTTTTCTAAAAACCACTCAAGACGGTCGATATTTTTTGTTGGGGCTATTCCGATGCTAAGTCCGTAGCTCATTTTTTCGTATTCGTGCTCCTCGCTGACGACCTCCACTGTGCAGCGTTTCACGTTGTCATCCACGATCTTGCAGCGATACATAGTGCCTCGTCCATCGGTAATGTGAAGCTCGTCGCCACGACCCATTCTGAGCACTCTAATGCAGTGTTTTGACTCCTCCTCAGAGAGGGTATATCGTGGTAATGTTATTTCAGGTGCATAAAATAGTTGCATTACTTCTATAATTTTGTTAACTTTGCAAAGTTAATTAAAATATATCATAGATGAAGCGTATTTTTGTATTATTATTTGCAATGTTCTCTTTGATGATGAATTATTCATGTAAGAGCGAAGAGGCTGTTTCGTCGAGCAACCCTCTTCTAAGTGAGTGGAATTCCGACAAGAACATTCCTCCGTTCGATAAGATTCGTGCCGAGCACTACGAGCCAGCATTCGAGGCTGCCATGAAGATGCACGACGACGAGATTAACGCTATCGTTAGATCGACCGAGGAGCCAACATTCGAGAATGTGATTCTCGCGCTTGACAATGCCGGTATTAAGCTTGGTGACATCAACCTATTGTTTGGTATGTTGTCCTCGTCTGATCTCGACGAGCAGATGCAGGAGATTCAGAACAAGATGATGCCACGTCTTGAGGAGCATTACAACTCAATTATGCTCAACGATTCGTTGTTTATGCGTGTCAAGGCTGTCTATGACAAGCGCTCTGAGCTCAAACTTGATGAGTTGCAGACACGCCTTTTGGACAAGACCTACACCAAGTTTGTGCGTTCGGGAGCCTTGCTCGAGGGTGAGAAGAAAGAGCGTCTAAAGCAGATCAACTCGGAGCTTACAACGCTCAATATTCGTTTTGGCAATAACCTTCTATCGGAGAATTCAAACTTCTACCTTGAGCTAAATGCTCAGCAGGTTGCTGATCTTCCTGAGGGTGTACGCAATCAGGCAGCCGAGGCAGCAAAGGCCAAAGGTAAGGAGGGTTCGTATGTGTTTACTCTCGACAAGCCAAGCATGCTCCCATTCTTGACCTACTCGAAGGATCGTGATCTGCGCCGCCAGCTCTACGATGGCTACTTGATGCGTGGTAACAATAATAACGACAAGGATAACAAGCAGATTATTGAGCAGATGACAAAGCTTCGTATTGAGAAGGCTAATTTGCTTGGTTATAAGTCTTACTCTCACTATGTTACGGCTGATCAGATGGCAGGCTCACCTGATGCTGTGTATAAGCTCCTTAATGAGATTTGGGAGCCAGCTCTCAAGTCGGCTAAGGAGGAGTTGGAGGAGATGAAGAAACTCTTCGAGAAGGATCACCCAAAGCAGACTTTCGAGAAGTCGGATTGGTGGTATTATGCTGAGAAGGTTCGTAAGGACAAGTATCAACTTGACGAGGATGCTGTACGTCAGTACTTGTCGTTCGACAATGTTCGCAACGGTATGTTCCAGCTTGCTAATCGTCTATATGGCATCACATTCCGCCCAATCGTAGCTCCACGCTATCACGCAGAGTGCACAGCGTATGAGGTTATTGATGTAGACGACACACATCTTGGCGTGCTCTATCTCGACCCATACCCACGTAGCACAAAGAGTGGTGGAGCATGGTGTGGCTACTTCTCGGAGCAGCGCTACGAGGATGGCAAGCGTCGAGCACCAGTAGTGGGCATCGTTTGCAACTTTACTCCTCCTGTGGGTGACACCCCATCATTGCTTACATTTGACGAGGCTGAGACTCTGTTCCACGAGTTTGGTCACGCACTTCACTTCTTGTTTGCCGATGTTAAGTATCGTGGCTTGGCGGAGGTTGAGGGTGACTTTGTAGAGCTCCCATCGCAGATTATGGAGAACTGGGCATTCGAGCCAGAGATCCTTAAGACATATGCGACTCACTATCGTTCAGGCGAGGTCATTCCTGACCGTTTGATTCAGAAGATAGGCAAGGCATCGCTCTTCAACCAGGGCTTTGTTACCACTGAGCTTGCAGCAGCAGCCCTCATTGATATGGATATCCACTCGTTGGAGTCTATGCCTAATGATTTTGATGTAGTAAAGTTCGAGGAGAAAAACCTTGCTGGCCGTCGTGGTCTCTTCCCAGAGATTGCACCACGCTACCGTTACACCTATTTTGCCCACATCTTCAATGGTGGTTACTCATCGGGTTACTACTTCTACCTATGGGCAGAGGTGCTCGATAAGGATGCCTTTGCTGCATTCAAGGAGCGTCGCGATATCTGCGATAAGGATCTTGCTAAGAGCTTCCGCTACGACCTCTTGGCTCAGGGTGGTCAGAAGCCAGGCATGGATATGTATCTTAAGTTCCGTGGCGCTGCTCCCGATAAGAAGCCTATGCTTCGTGCTCGCGGTCTTTGGAAAGACCCAGAGCCAGTCGATAGCTTGCAGCAGCCAACACACGAGACTCCTAAGCCAGTATTCCGCCCACAGCCAGGTACTCGTCCAGTCAACGTAGCTGCTAAAGCAGAACCTAAGGAGATTAAGCCAATGGAGGGTGCCAAGCCTATTGATGCTAAGAAGCCAGTTAAGGTTGAGCAGCCTAAGGCTATCCCACAGAAGAAATAGATGAAAAAACCAAAATAATTTAAAGTTTTTATGAAAAAAGTAACAATCCTTATGTCAGCATTGACTATGGCGCTTGTTGGTTGTACTCCGAGCAATAATATTGCCGACAACCCACTTGTTCAGGAGTGGAACACGCCTTATCAGACACCACCATTCTCAAAGATCGAGCTCAAGCACTATGAGCCAGCGTTTGACTATGCTATCGAGCAGAACCGCGCTGATATCGATGCTATCGTAAACAACCCAGAGGCTCCTACCTTCGAGAATACTATCGTAGCTATGGAGCGTGCAGGTGAGCTTCTTGGCCGTGTTTCTGGTGTATTCTTCGTTCTTAACAACTGCGACACTAACGACGAGATGCAGCAGATTGCTAATCGTATCACCCCTAAGCTCACAGAGCTTTCAAACGACGTATCACTTAACCCTGAGCTCTTCAAGCGAGTAAAGGCTGTTTACGATCAGCGCGCAGAGCTTCAGCTCGACGAGGAGGATATGCAGCTTTTGGAGGAGACCTACAAGGGCTTCGAGCGTTCAGGTGCTTTGCTCGAGGGCGAGAAGCAGGAGCTCTATCGTCAGTACACATCTGAGCTTGCTCAGCTTACTTTGGCATTTGGCCAGAACGCACTTGCAGCAACAAACGCTTTCACACTCAATATCACTGACGAGTCAAAGGTTGCTGAGCTTCCTGAGTTTGTTAAGGAGGGTCTTGCAGCTGAGGCTAAGGCACGTGGCGAGCAGGGTTGGACTGTAACATTGCAGGCTCCAAGCTACTCTCCATTTATGACCTACTCATCGCAGCGCGACCTTAAGGAGCAGCTCTACCGTGCTTACAACACACGTGGTATCGGTGGTGAGACTGACAACCTTGAGAACATCCGTAAGATTGCTGAGCTTCGCCTAAAGATTGCTCAGTTGCTTGGCTATGACTGCTATGCAGATTATGTTTTGGAGGATCGCATGGCTGAGAATAAGAACACTGTGAATGGCTTCCTTAATGAGCTTTGCGAGGCAACTCTCGACTATGCTCGTAAGGATGTTGATGTTGTAACTGAGTATGCTCACTCACTCGGCTTTGAGGGTGAGCTTATGCCATGGGATTGGGGCTATTATAACGAGAAGTATAAGGAGGCTAAGTACTCTATCAATGATGAGCAGATTAAGCCTTACTTCCAGCTTGAGAATGCTAAGGAGGCAGTGTTTATGCTTGCTGGTAAGCTCTATGGTCTTACTTTCACTGAGGTAAACAACATCGAGACTTATCACCCAGAGGCTACTGTTTACGAGGTTAAGGATGCTTCAGGCAAGCTTATGGCTATCCTATATCTCGACTTCTTCCCACGTGAGTCTAAGCGTGCTGGTGCATGGATGACTGAGTTCCGTGGCGTTAAGACTGTTGATGGCGTTGAGCAGCGTCCATTGGTTCAGCTTGTTATGAACTTCACTAAGCCTACTGAGAGCACTCCATCATTGCTTACATTCGACGAGTTCACTACATTCCTTCACGAGTTTGGCCACGGTTTGCATGGTATCCTCGCACAGGGTAAGTATGAGTCTATCAATGGTACATCTGTTAAGCGTGACTTTGTGGAGCTTCCATCACAGATCATGGAGAACTGGGCTACCGAGAAGGAGTATCTCGACCTTTGGGCTAAGCACTACCAGACAGGCGAGCCTATGCCTGCTGAGCTTGTTCAGAAGCTTGTAGATGCTAAGAACTACCTTGCTGCTTACTTCAATATTCGTCAGCTTTCATTTGGTATGCTCGATATGGCATGGCACTCAATCACTGAGCCATATGCTGGTGATGTTATGGCTTTCGAGCAGAAGGCTCTTGAGCCTACTCAGGTGATGCCTGTTGTTGATGGTACTGCTATGGGTCCAGCCTTTACACACATCTTCAGCGGTGGTTATGCTACTGGCTACTACGGCTATAAGTGGGCTGAGGTTCTTGCTGCTGATGCTTACTCTTATTTCAAGGAGAAGGGTATCTTCTCTGAGGAGGTATCAACCAAGTTCCGTAAGGAGGTTTTGGAGCAGGGTGGCCACAAGCACCCAATGGAGCTTTATCAGAACTTCCGTGGTCACAAGCCACAGACTAAGGCTCTCATCGACCAGATGAACCTTGAGTAATTTCTTGTGATAAGGGGTCGATTGCGGCCCCTAGAAAAAATGCCACCAATGTGACGTACGTCAAGTACTACCCATCGGTGGCATTTTTGCCGAGTGTAGCACTCGGCACCCTTCTGACAAGAAATTAGTGCGCTGATTGAGGTGATAGATTAATGAGTTTAGTGAAAGCCTTTCCCTAAGTTCTTTAAATTCCTTATCTTCCTTATCTTCCTTATCTTCCTTATCTTCCCCATTCGTCCCATTAATCCCGTGCGAAGCACACCTTACTTTTCACCTTTCACCTCTCGCTTTTCCCTTTTAATTTTTCACCTCTCTTCACGGCAAGCGACAAACCATGGATT
>JAFODV010000106.1 GCA_017380515.1 Alistipes sp. | reverse complement strand
TCTTTGATGCTGCAAATGTAATGGCTTTTGAATTAGCCCTTTCAAATGTTTATAAGGTAGAATCAGACAAACTTGGAGAGCATGCTTTTGACATCCGTTCTAGCGATGCCACATTATATAAATTCAATTCAAAAAGTTGGTATCAACTACCTGGCACAAAAGAACCCTATGTAGATGGAAATAATGTTAGTCATTCCACGCTATTCGGTGAGATTGGTACGCTATCAGATATGTCGGGAATTCTAAATTATATTATCAAGAGGAATAGTTATAATGTAGTTAAGTCACCATTTGCTACTCAGCTTATATATGAGGTTCAGATGGATTCTAATAATATCAAATGGTACTTGCCTGCTGTAAATCAATATAAGGACCCTGTTTTGTCATTTGCAACAGGTAATACAACATTTACACCTGTGGATTTTTGGTCTTCAACTGCAGATGAAGACAACAATAGCAACGCCTTTTTGGGTGATGGCACATCGGTAGCAAGAACAAATACAAAGCAGGTAGTAGTACAGCGAATTGTATCACCGATACCTCAGCCAACGACCATCAGCGACATCAGCACCGAGGAGATGAAGGGTGGCGATAATGGCGAGGCCCAGTGGGTGGAGTAGTAGACTAATTAGTAATGAGCAATTAGTAATTAGCAATAGACCCACACGCAGTGTCATTCCGAGCGCAGTCGAGGAATCCCCTCGAAGCCGACAAGGGCAACAGCGTTTACAGCACGCCCACAGCGAGGAGATCCTTCGTTACACTCAGGATGACAGCAAGAACGGAAACAATAAGAGTGTCATTCTGAACTAAGTGAAGAATCTCTCAGTAAGCACGACCAACGAATGTCGTACAGGCCTTGAGATCCTTCGTTACACTCAGGATGACAGAACACAAGGAAGATTGCCACGGCTAACGCCTCGCAATGACGGAATAGAGATTGCCACGGCTAAGGCCTCGCAATGACGAGTTAGGGATGGCGTGGGGCTGAACCATCAACCACAGCCCCGTCAGCCCAACACAATGCGCTCGAGAGAGATGAAGCGCACACATGGATACAACAATTAGGTTAGAGAGAGAGTTTGTTTGCGAAGTATGACAAATACAACAAAAACAACTTTATAATGCGAAAAATTTTATGCTTTGTGGCTTCCCTCGCCACATTAGTAGCTTGCTCAGAAAAGCACGCAGAAAACACTAACAACCAAACAAACAACACCCAAACACGCTACACAGCGCGCATGGAGGTGGCAGCACAGCAGGAGACACGAGCCTATGACGCCGACCTCAACTGGAACTGGGCTGAGAATGACGCAATAGCAGGTTATCAGTGCGCAGGATTGCGCCTCAGAAACCAGCTGCGATATGTAGAGACGGCTGCGGGCTTCGTATGCGAGGCATTCGAGTATATGTCTACCGTGCCCGAGAAGTTCCACTTCATATACCCCGCAGAGGCCGAGGTCAGCGAGGGCGTGCTCGTAGCACCACAGCATGGCACATGGCAGCCACTATCGGTTGCAACAGTAGAGGATGCCGTAATCGAGAGCATCCCGATGGTTAAGTTCTCGGTATTATCAGCAGCACTCGAGCTACGCATATTCGAGAACGACAAGGCCACACCACGCCCCATGACAGCTGCAAAGCTCACGGCAGAGGCCGACTTCGTGGGTAAGTGGACCGTGAACGACGACCTATCATACACACAGAGCCTCAGCGGCACAGAGATGGTGGCCGAGGGCTTCAATTCGCCTATAGTAACACTCAACATGCCCGACGCGCCCAAGGGCTTCGCAGCGGACTTCTTCACCCTTGTGCTCACCGATGCCGAGGGTCAGACCATGACACGCACGCTCCCCGCGATGACCTTCGAGAAGGGTAAGCGCACGGTGCTTAACCTCGTATTCGTGCCCGACAATGGCCAGGGCGGCAACGAGGGCGGTGGCAACGAGGGCGGCGAGGATCCCGACCAGCCCGTGACACCCGATCCCGACCAGCCCGAGACTATCACTGGCACATTCACCTGCGCAACATACAATGTTGATGGCTTGCCCGCGAAGGTGCTTGGCTTTATCGACCTCAACGACGACGGCCCAGGTTCGGCTGGCACAAAGGCGATAAGCCAGAAGATTGCCACATCGGGATGGGACATTGTGACCTTCCAGGAGAACTTCACATACAACAGCGAGCTCGAGAGCGCTATGTCGGCGTACTACACATTCGGTAAACACCGTAAGTTTAGCCTCCTCCAGGCCGTCGGCACTGCCGATACAGATGGTCTTGGCTTTGCGACACTCAATAGCACATGTTCGTTCTCGGATGAGTCGTGGGAGGCATTCAATGATGCCTATGGTGGCTTGACTGATGGTGCAAACACTTCGCTCAAGAAGGGTATCCGCCACTATGTTGTTACGATGAAGGATGGCGTGAAGATTGACCTCCTTGTAACGCATATGAACTCGGGTAGCGACTCTGGCCACATCAGCGCTCGTGCGAGCCAGCTGGCGCAGATTGCGGCATACATCAACAAGATTAGCGCCAACAACCGCCCCATCATCTTCATGGGCGATACTAACTGCCGATATACGCGCGATGATATGTTCCAGTACCTGTTCAATAATCTCAATAGCAACCTCACCTATGCTGACCCTTGGGTCGAGTACTCTTGGAATGGCGTATATCCAACTTTGGGTTCTGCATCGCTGATGGTGCCAAGCAAGGATTCGAGCTCTACGCTCACCGAGCAGACTGGCGAGGTTGTGGATAAGGTTATCTACATTAATAACCAAAATGCCGACACGCAGATTAAGGCTAACTACTACCTTAACGACACCTCATACGCAGGTATGGCAGACCATAATCCTGTGGTCGTGGAGTTTACCTATGTGAGGACGGTCAAGGAGTAGTCACCACCATAATAGCAACCAACAGAGTCGGCCCGCGGGCCGACTCTGCTTTGTTTAAGTGTTATAGTGCGAAAATCTTACTTTGTACCACTTCGATACACCGCTCGAATACGACACGACTCAGTACGAGGAAGGTTACCAGGATAATCTGAGAAATCAAGCGTATTACTACTATAATTTCCAAAAGATGGTGTAGTCCAGTTAACTGTTCCACCTTGCGTACCAGCATATCCTGGAACACCACTATCAATGTTTTGATAATTTACACCGTCAGTCGTATATACAGATGTAGCACGAGCTCTATCCAAATCGTCAGAATAAAAATCTGCTAATACATCACCTGGATTCCAGCTGAGAACCATTACATTCATAGAAAGTCTATTTTTATCATAGGCGGGCTGACAAGACCAATACTTCTTATTTTGGAAAACTCGGTCAAACTCATCGTATGCACCAAGAGCAATATCCTCTATCTCATCAATAGCGGGCAAAAACCATTTCTGCTCCTCAACTACACCACTGCTATTACGCTTATTCTTATGATAACAATAAGCAAAGGCCGATGAAGGTGATTGTGTTAGATTTAGTTTTTCAATTTGCGCCAAATATCCTTTTTCTTCATTATGTTCAGTTTGTTGAGCAGCATAGTTTCCCTTCAATGTTGTCGCAATCTCCTCATTAAAAATCAATCCACTATAATCTCTCTTATAATCTTCAGCTTTCTCACTACCACTAAGTATCCAACCATCTCGTGTGAGATAAAAATCATAGTGTTTAGCATTATTCATTCCTTGAATGACATTAGTATACATTCCATTAAGATCCCAGCCTAAATATTTGCCAACACCATTGATAAAATTAATGAAACCTGTGGATTCTTCAATTTTAATAGCTTGAATTCTGCGCGACAACTGAACACCATTCAAGCCCCACTTCATACCATTCTGGGTTTGGCCATACTGCAGGTCAGAGGCGTAGTTGTTGAGGTACTCCTCCTCGTGCTCAATATCGTAAAAGCGCTCACGAACTCCGTTTGCATTGGGTGCACTCCACACACGCCACAAGTTCCACTGCTGGAAGTTGATGGTCTCGGTTTTTGTTACTGCGACAGTCTCATCTTCACCAGTAGCGTCATCTTTAACAACCTTCGTGCCATTATAAACAAACTGCACAGGGCAAACACGATACTGTGCCTTGCTTACGGTATAACCACCTGCACCACCATTTGGAGAAGTAGCACCAGTCTTATCATAGACATTGGGATTCTCGTCGATATAGAACCAAACACGGAAAGTCTTCGTCTCTTTAGTGGTGTTCTCAAAGAAGAGAGTACCACCATTGCCATCTTTATATGTACCAAGGTTGTTTAGCTCACTAACAAGGTTTTCGGTGAAGTACTTACGAACACCCTTGCGCTCAGTAGAGGTATTTACATAGAGACTACTATTTTTACCGCTACGGGCAGCCGCGTCGTCCTCCATAGCTACCCAACCACGATACGCCTCAGGAATTGTGACTGTCATAGAGGCATCTGCCTGAAGCTCAATATCCAAAGGTCGCACCTCGAAGTGGGCATCCAAAATGGCGGTACGCTCCATAGAGAGGTTAAAACCACGATCAGAGACCTCAACACGGTGGTCAATAGAGATGTTACCCTCGTGCTCTGCATCTGGGTAGGCATTCTTGTGGTTGGTCAGACCTGTAATAATGAGCTTATTGTTGAGCTGCTGGTTGCGCTTAACAGTAAAGTCATCGTAGTTGTTCTGACCAAGGTAGATATCGTATTTAACACCCAAAATCTGACCGTTGTGGTCGGTATATGAGCCATGGATACGCACAAAAGTAGCGATCTTAGCTGCACTTATTGAACCATCGCCATTGCGAACAGCACCAACACCCGTTGGCTTGTAATACTGTGCATATTTTGCCTTCTCCTCAGGAGTCATTGTGCTTGGAAGCTGAATAGGGTTAGGCGTAACCTTATGCTCGGGCATGTAGAAGCCAAACTCAATGACATCATCGGTGGTTAGAGATGTAGAGTGAGAGATAGTTCGCTTATTGAACTTGTCAATCGTAAAAGGTTCCGCTGTGAAATGGTAGTACTCGCCAGGTGTGGTGGTAGAAGCAACACCCATCTCCATGAGGTAGTCATCGGCATTAGTATCGCCGTAAACAGGCTTGCCATTCGCATCAAGTTTACGACCCATGCGCACCTTATTGGGGACATTGAAGACCTCAACCTTTTCAATCTTAAACGAGGGAGTCTGTCCTGCAACAACCTGGTCGGCATTGATCTGCATAGTGAAGCACACCTTTGAATATAGCTTCTTCAAAGGGATGGTAGCAACAGAGTTGTTATCGTTGTTGCCTTCCTTATGGAGGTTAAAAGAATTACCTTGCTGCTTGCCAATCATGGGGAAGCCACGGAAGCTATCTTCATCAATCATGGGCATTGCAAGAGTGCTATCGACATTGTACACAAAGGCTTCAAGGTCGGCAAGTGTCTTGATGTTGTCGATATGTCTGTTGCCCTTATCATCCTTGAGAATAAGCTGATCCCAAGCGTTGGCTACGATGTAGATATGGCAAGAGGTCAAATCGCCTGTCGTATTATCGTAGAATACCTCGCTTGAGTTCGTAGAGCCACTGAGGTCGGCAAGAATACCCTCCTCGGTGTCAATAAGGAATGTTGGGTTACCGCGCTGGATGTTGATAGCACTGGTACATGCTTGCGTGCGACCAGCATCCGAATAACCCTGGATGAGTTCAAATTTGTTGTTGTCCTTGTCTTCAAGGTTGTTGTTGTTGTTCTTATCCTTGAAGATAAACATGGTCATCTCCGAGATATATGAGTCGGCGATATCGTCACCCTCGGCGCGTGTGCCCACAGACTTAACATCGTAGTCCTCGACAGCACCGATAATATGGATGCCGCCCTTTGAAGAGGGCTGATAGCCAACATAGTCTACCTCATCGGTAAAACACGATGTGAGCAAAACAAATGCAAAAGCAAAAAGTATATTAAAATGTCTCATAACCACGAATTATTCGAATTTGTGTTCTACATCAAATACATCCCAAGCACCCGCCTCGATAAGGGCAATGGTGATACCATCACCAACAAAATTGATATATAACTGATAGAGGCGACCAGCCTTGAACTCGATACCCGAACTAAAGGTTGTACTAACAGTGCCTGGGAAATTCACTAGCTCAGACCAATGCAAACTTCCAGAAAGGCCAGCAGTTTGAGGAATAAGCATCAAATAGCTTCCACTTACACTTGAAAGCGAGGTAGCAACACCTTCGCCACGGCCATCTTCTGTGCGTTCATTAAATGCAGGAATTCTAATTTGGCCATCCTCAGGATTTGTAATCAAGAAGCTGCGTGTACCTAAATTTGCACCACTCTAAACTGGATCGGCTTCATCTCCCTGCATAGACATAGGAATAGTCATAGTGCGATGTTCCAAGCCGTTTAATGTAAGAACCACAGATGACATATATGCCGCTGCATCTTTTTCGGTGGTAGTTTCATTATAGTTGTTAGCAAGAACCTCAAGAGCAAACATTCGATGTTTGAAATCCAAACCAACTTTGCCCGAGCCACGACCATTGACATCAACGGCCTCTGCAGTCATCAAATCATAGATGGGAGCAGATGCATCATAAAGTTTGACAACATCAACAGAAATTGGCACAATCTTTTTATCCACAATGGCAGTTGTTGAAAATCCAGCTTTAAACCAACTCTCATTACCTGTAGGATCCAACCAAGGATATGTATATGTAAGCGTAGGGGTGTTAGTATCAGTGTTCTTGCTGAGGGTAATGCCCGTGCCATCTTTAGGATAATACGCAAAGAATGAGTAGTTGCTCTCTTCCCACTCCTTAAGGTCCTTGCTATCATCTGTAGGAAAAGCATCGTAGCTACAGATGCCATCATCAGCGCATGAGACCTCGAGGTTGTAGAAGTCAGGCATTGGCGCAGTGACAGGCTTAGCTGTGGCCCAGTTGGTAGTAGGCGAATACTGATAACCCAAGACGCCGAAACTCTTACCCTTCATATCGGTAACGAGCTGTGCGCGCGTTGAGACATCTGTAGAGAACTGCATATAACCATAGTGGATGGGCAACTTGCCATTATCCACAATGGGCTGCTCCTGCTCGCATGATGTTGCGAAAATTGCGGCAGCAAAAACTATGTATATAAACTTTCTCATTGTCCTTACTTAATAATTACTGATCCTGTTGCATTCTCACTATCCCACTCATCAACATCGGGCTCATTAAACACAATGTTGTCCTGCTTAATCTCCACGGTGTATGTGTACTTTTTACCCTTTTCCCACTTATTGTCATCAGGGAACTCAACGGAATAACTCTTTGTAGTTCCTCCATTCTGAGTTTCAATAATCAATGTCTTTCCCTCTGCGCTTGCAGGGATAACCAAGATACCGTCATGTGTTACAGCGACATAGTCTTTGCCAGCTTCCAATTTTACATTCGAGTTTGCTTCGATATTACCATATTCGCCTGAATCCCACACTCCAGTTGCTGATGAGTATGTTCCATTGGTTTCAGCATCTTGAATTGTAATTTTGCTGATAGTGACTCCATTTATAGCCGACTTTATCTTGATGTCGATGCACGCCAAGAGGTGCTGGAAGTTAAGGTCGACAATGCTCCTATCATCGGGATATGATTTGCCCTCAGGAACATCTGCCTTAGCAGAAGCAACCAAAATGTCCTCCTGGTGGTTGACAACATCAAACTCCGTGATTGTATAGTTAAGATCTTTATCAGTAGTGTCAACATTTAGCTTTCCTGCTGTGAATGAGGATGGATAAAATGCCTTAAAAGTGTAATTGGTGTAGGGAATCCAATACTCGGGTGTCACAAATGCCCAGACCTTAAGTGTCTCATCGTACTTAACTACCTTGTTGAATGTAATATCATTCACATTACCATCAACATAGGCATAGACCATGAAGCCATTATTCTTCAGGTCAGCAATGGTCGCAGTGGCGCGCGTGTCGGGACTGTCAAACAGAATGGGATATTTGACACCCTGGGGGATGTCGTCATGTTGCTGGCACGACACAACACCAGCAGCAAGCATCGCAGCACATGCGATTAATCCACATAATTTAATTCTCATATCTTTTTTTATTTTTTATATCGTAGGGGGTATAGGGCCGATCAAAGACCTATACCCAAAGGACTATACACTTATAACAAAAGTGGAAATTACAATGTAAGGGTAGTATCGCCGTCACCGTCACCATCCTCCCAAGTAGGCTGCTTAGTAACAGTGAACTGGATAAGCTCGCCTACAGAGAGGTTAAGGTTGAAGTTGTAAGTATTACCCTTTACCAAGTCTGTTGCAACAGGCAACGCATTGTGAGCTGTGTCTGTGTCACCATCTTTGTAAACAGTCTGACCAAGCAATACTTCGTCATCACCCTCACCATCACCATTCCAAATCTCTACAGTGAATGAC
>JAFODV010000105.1 GCA_017380515.1 Alistipes sp. | reverse complement strand
GGCATATTATTGGGGTCGGGAACAATCTCCCTCAACTCCCAAATGCGCCCCAAGTCACGCAGGTACTTGTTCGAGAATAGAATATCATAGGGTACTGAAGGAGAGAAACGAAAGTTTCTCTCTTTTTTGTTTTCTAGCGTGACGAAGAGCACTACGTGCCCGAGTACAATGTGTGGGCTTATTGGTCAAAATAGCACATAAAATCGGGGCAATATTTGTTTTTCAATTCTCATCACCATTGCCACCGATGCGGTACTACGCCATAAGGCTCAGGCATGAGCATGGGGCGAGGCGGAAGCTGGGGAGTTTCTTTCTTCTTTTCTTCTTTTTCCCTATAAAAAGAAAAAGAAGAAACTTCGTTATCTCTCAACCAAGGATTATTCTCAAAGTATTGACGTGGTGTATAGTGATAACCGCACTTATCTAAACGGTTGCACTTACCCACTCTTTCATTGACATACTCATTATTATTGTGAGTGTCAATGTATCGTGTGAATGCATACTTTCTTCCACACTGAGGACATACATATCTGCTACCACGTCCTCGATACTTCTCCAATTGATACCTAAAATCGTTCATAATTAATATATTTTTGATGACTTTATTAGAGCTTCTTCTTTTTCTTTTCATAGGGAAAAAGAAGAAACGAAACTTTATTTACTATGTAAAAGAGTATGAATCGAAGATATACTCTTATACCCCAGCGCATCGGCTATTTGTTGTAAGGTTTTACCCTCGGAGCGCATGGCACGGGCAAGCTCGGCACGACTATCAAGGTCGGCAAGGCATAGTTTTCTGTCAATCGCTACTGATGTAAAAATAGCAAAAAAATACCCGAAGCCAAACGGCCTCGGGTAGTGAGTTTTAGTTATGTGTCGCGAGGTGCGACCTATCACAACAGATTATAGTGCGTTAACGTGCAAAGCCAAAGAGCTCTTAAGGTTAGCTGCCTTGTTCTTGTGGATGATGTTAGTCTTAGCCAACTTGTCCAACATTGAACTTACCTTTGGAAGCAATGCCTCAGCTGCGCTGCGCTCAGTGGTGTTACGCAAAGCCTTAACAGCGTTACGAGTAGTCTTGTGGTAAAGACGGTTGTGAGCACGCTTAGTAACGGTCTGACGAATTCTCTTCTTCGATGACTTGTGATTTGCCATAGTTTTAAATCTTTTTTTATTTTTTACTTTTTATGTTTCTAAAATTTTTCCGGCTTTCCGCTTGTTGTGATGTGGCCTACTAAGGTCCTCTCATCAAACCACCACATCCACTTGGCGAACTATGCCCTGCCGGACGGCAACTTCTCAAGACGGCCGTAGCCGCTGTCGGATAGGCCATAGGCCCGCTCCTAAAACTAATCTTAACCGCAAGCACCACTCCGCAAGCGGAGTAACGCCCCAAGTGTAGTCCGTACGAGAGTCGAACTCGTCTTTCAAGAATGAAAATCTTGTGTCCTAACCGATAGACGAACGGACCATACCACTAATGCCCATCACCTAAGCGAGCAATTTAGCGGTGCGAAGGTACGCAAAATTTTCTATTTGGCAAAATGTTTCTACTATTTTTTTACTATTGCGCTATATATTAGTATGTAGAGAGCTTTTTTAGCGCAATTTTATAGCCTTCGAGAGTGGGTCAAACTGCACATACGGGCTATCAAACAATTTTTCGATGCGCCCCGAGCTAATAAGCTCAGCAGTAGGCATATGCACAAAATCGGGGGTGTCGACCAAAGCAATGCTATCGGCAAGCGACAGAGCTATGTCGAGCTCATGCGTCGAGAAGAGCACAAGCTTGCCCTCGTCGTGCGCAAGGCGGCTAAGGAGCGTACACAGCTCATAGCGGTTTGACAAGTCGAGAAATGCCGTAGGCTCGTCGAGGAGAATCACAGGGGTATCCTGCGCCAAGGCACGAGCAATCATAACCCTCTGACACTCACCATCCGACAATGTATCAACCATGCGCTGGGCAAGATGCTCAACACCCGTTATCTGCATAGCTCGCTCGATGATGGCTCTGTCATCGGCTGTCATACGACCCATCCAGTCGGTATAGGGCGAGCGACCAATAGCCACAAGGTCGTAGGCACTAAGCGCCTCGACATCAACACGCTCCGTATTTACAAATGCCACCAAGCGGGCAAAGCTACGAATGTCGACATCAACGATGTTTCTACCATCAACCATTATCTCGCCACAAGAGACCTCGCCAAGCTTGGCTATGGCTCTAAGCAGCGTGCTCTTGCCTGTGCCATTACGACCCAAGAGCGCAACCATCTTACCACACTCAAAGTGAGTGGTAGCACCATTGATGAGCATGCGTTCTCCGAAGGCGAGTGTTATGTTATTTAGCTGAATCATTGACGGTTGCGATGACGTATTACAACAAATATGATGATAGGCACACCAAGCAGCGCTGTGATGGTGTTAACAGGAAGTATCAGGCTATGATGCGCCACAAGGTCGGTCACAAGGCAGCACACGAGCATGGAGAATGCACCCCACAATATTGTTGCTGGCAAGAGTATGCGATGATCGGCCGTGCGGAATGTCATGCGGGCAAGGTGAGGCATGGCAAGGCCTATAAAGCCGATAGGGCCACAAAAGGCTGTCACCGTGCCTGCGAGGAGCGTGGTGGATAGAAATATTATGGTGCGTGAGCGACGCACGTTTAGTCCCATTGTGCGGGCATAGCCCTCGCCCAAGAGCAACATGTTGAGCGACTTGATTGCCACAACACCGAGCATAAGACCAACGATGATGATAGGTGCAAATATTACTATATCGGCCATCGTCACTGTCGATAGCGAGCCCATGGTCCACACCACAAATGTCTTGAGCGACTCCTCGCTACCCACATACTGCAACACGCCCACAATAGCCGAAATGGCCGAGCCAAGCATCATGCCTATAATAAGTATGGTGCTGACACTCTTTATCTTGCGTGACAGCAACATCACAAGCATCAATATCAGCGCCGAGCCTATCCATGCCACACCCGTAATGCCAAGGCGCATGAACATTGAGCCCGACAAGCCACCAAGAATAGGCAGAGCAAGCGTAAAGAGTGCCACGCCAAGGCTTGCTCCCGAGTTGATGCCGAGCACATAGGGGCCAGCCAGCGGGTTACGAAAAAGCGTCTGCATCTCAAGGCCACTTGCCGAGAGCGCCATGCCCGCCAACACCGCAACAATAATCTTTGGTAGACGCAGCTCGGTAATTATTTTAACATAGTTGGCATTTTCCGAGCTACCCACAATAACCCTCCACACCTCGTCGAGAGGTATCGACGTAGTGCCAAGCAGCAAATCACCAAAGGCTGCCGCAATGCTCATAAGTGTAAGGAGCACAAAGAGAGAGGTATGTAGTCGTTTTCCGTGCATCAAACTCTATTTTAGTCGTTGGTGGTAGTACATATCATCGCCACGCTGCATCACCTTCACTAAGTCGCTAAGCACCACATCGGGGCGCACTATTGCCGACTCCCAGAAGTCGCTACCACCACCCTCGCCACGTCGACGGTTGTTGTTGTACACATCGCCACGCTTGACAACATCCATGTCGGCAAACATGGGTGCTGTGGCACGTAGCTCGTCAAGCGAGTTGCACTGCCCAGGGTTTAGCCATATATCGGTCTGAGACACGAGCTCCACAGCCTCCTCAAGGCTTATGCCCACCGAGCTTGACGATGCGTTGTCGTAGATGTAGTCGCCTCCCGCATCCTCCAAAAGATGCACCATGTAGCTACTATTCGATGGCATATACCACACATCTTGGTAGGGCATGTTGAACATCACCTTAGGAGGCTTGGCGTTGACAACCACACCACTACGCACAGCCTCGTAGCGCTGCTCAATGCCCTCAAACAACTCCTCGGCATGCTCACGACACCCCACAATCTCAGCCATGGCCACAAGCCACTCTGCTTTGCCCAGTGGCGACTGCTCGCAATAATCGCCAAAGTATATATAAGGTATATGCATATCACTGAGTTTCGACGTCACCGCACGATTCTCCGACGATATGCCATACAACACCACAAGGTCGACGCCATTGAGCAACATAGCCTCGAAGTCGAGGTTGTTGTCGTAGCCCACATCGAAAACCTTGTCATTGGCCCTAACCGCCTCATTCATGATATATTGCTTGCCCGACACGCCCGCCACAGCATCACTCCGTGATAGCTCGGCAAGCATTGCCACATGGCTCGACGACATACACACTATTCTCTCGGCACGCCCCACGATATACTCACCATCGTAGTCCCCTACTAAGGCCTCATCAGCAAATAGTGCTAAGGTCTGCTCCTCGACATTTTCACCCTGCCATGGGCGTGTCACTCGCAGCAATTTATTGCCCTCGGCATCTGCCGAAATCACAAAGCCTGAGGCATGCTTCGGGGTATAGCTTTCGAGGCTAAAACGGCTCTTATCAGCACCCTTTGGGCCACCACAACCCACACACACAGAGATGGTTAATATGTATAGTAATATTTTTGTTATGCAGTTCATAAGGCAAAGGTACATTTTTTTTGGAATTTAATTTGCGCGAATACGAAAAATATTACTATCTTTGCACCGCATTTTTGCAGCGGGATGTAGCTCAGCCCGGTTAGAGTACGCGTCTGGGGGGCGTGTGGTCGCAGGTTCAAATCCTGTCATCCCGACTAACCATAAGCCTCGATAATCACACGATTATCGAGGCTTTTTTCACTACCTTTGCAATGTAAACAACGAAGATAATGACAGACTCGCAACTACTCATAGGCATAATTGAGAATGACGAACGAGCGTGGAGGTACATCTATCACAATATGCGGATAGGCTTTGCCTCGATTCTTGTGCAGGAGTTCACAGATGGAAAACTTCGCAAGGAGGATATTGAAGATATCTTTCAGGAGTCGTTGGTCGTGCTGATGCGTAAGGTGAAGAGCAGTGGCCTCGTGATACCTCGCGAGGGCGCTATATTCAGCTATCTTACAGAGATTGGCAAGCGCACAGCGTGCAACTTTTTAAGGAAGCAAAGCCATCTATCCTCTACGGATGCGGTTACAATTCTCGACAAGCAACATTATACAGGTAAGGATAATGATATGGCTGCGGAGGAGAAGCAACAGACCGAGAATGAGTTTTTGGATAGGGTCTTCGACTCTATGCCTGCGGAGTGCAGACAGTTGTTAAAGCTATTCTACTGGGAGCGTAAGCCTATGGATGACATAGCAAGCATCCTGGGAATGCGTAATGCCGATTCAGCCAAGACAAAAAAGAGTAAATGCATGAATAAGTTTAAGGATATTGCAGCACAACTTATCGAGAGCGATGAGTTTGCCGAGGATGCTGTGCGTGCTGCGGTGGAGCGTGCCGCACTCAGAGAGCTACTCGAGGAAGAGAGGTTCTATGCCGAGAATGGAATCTCTTTGGCGGCGTTGGACATTGAAGAGGATAAGAAGGATAAGTAATGAGGGAGAGACTCGACAAACTATATTATATTCTGTCAACGGCGCTATTTGCGTTGTTGGCACTCCTCTTTGTGGGGGTCCTCGTCACCTCGCTTGGTAAAAACGCCGTGGATATGTGCGTTCGCATTGGTTTTAACTGGCGAATGACGGGCAACTATGTTGGTCTAATTACAGGTTTTGGTGCATACGCTCTGTTTGCCACTATGCTGTGGGTGCTTCGCATGAGGCACAACCTCGATTGGTCAATGAAGTTCACCCACGAGCTTACTCACACGCTTGTTGCCCTATTGTTTGGTCGCAAGATTTATGAGTTCGTAGTGCGAGGCAGAGAGTGTCATGTGCGTTACGATACTGGCAAGTTGGGCGTAGGTTATCTCCCTATTACCCTATCGCCATACTGCATACCTATATATACCTTTATGATATTTCCATTTAGGTTTGCGGGTGATGCCCACTATATGATAATCTTCGATGCGTTGATAGCCTTTACATACGCATTCCACATACACTCTTTTATCAAGCAGACAAGATTTACACAATCCGATATCGAGAATAGCGGTCGAGCAAGAGCCGTGGCTTTTCTCGCATTCACTCATCTTGCCGTGCTATCGCTTATTCTCGCCACTCCTAAAGGTGGTGTGCTTAAGGCGATAGACAGAGTTTTCTGGGAGTACCCTTATCAAATTATCACAGAGCCAATAAGCTGGGCGCATGAGATAGTACAATATTTCTAACTATCTAATCAAGAGAGAATAAATGATATAGTTTTAGGCTTGCGAAGTCTGAAAAAGCGCAGTTTACTTGGCGTAAATGAGCATTTCGAGGGCGAGCATAACGACAAAATATACATTTATTCTCTCTTGTAGCGGTTACCTTTTTCATATTGCGACATTATAGAGTGAAATGAATTTAATAACACTCTAAAATTTAAGCATTATGAAAAAGGTATTTTTTATTGCAGCACTTTCACTCGTAACCGTATTTGGTGTCTCAGCAACTATTGCCACACCCGATGAGAACTATGCTTCATCAGTAACCACTACCATTGCAGGATTGGGTGAAGAGATCGAGTTCGACACAAAGACCTTGGTTACTATCTACAACCTTATGCCTGAGAGAGTCAAGGAACTATGTGTGGATAGTTATGCTGATATCTCAGCTAGCATTGATAGGTCTGGTCGAAGTTTTACCTATGCAGGTGTGAATATTAAGCCTCTTGCTACAGAGAACGGTACCGATTTGCAGTTTAGTTACGGTGGTCACAAGGTCGTAGTGGAGAACTACACAAAGGCTGAGTTCGACAGAATCTTCGGTCTGTAATAGGACGGAGTTATGAAAAAGTCAACAAAGATCTACTCGTGGGCGTGGGCCGTGGCGCTTGTTATCATCATAGGCCTTGTCGTGTGGCCCTCGCATCATGAGTTAGCTCGCGACCCTAAAAAAGTAGGTGCAATTGTTAATCTTCGTCTTCCTGATATTGCCAATTACGAATATGAGGACAACCTCGATAGAGGCGCATCACGCTGGGACTGCTACTCATATCACGCTTTTTTTGCAGAAAATATCTCAGAGGAGTGCATCGCAGAGATGGAGCGCAGATGTGTGGAAGATAGCGAGCACTGGAGCAAAAACGAAGCTGAGGGGTATTACCTATTTACAGATTATGGAGGAGTTGATGGATTATACGAGGTTGGTTGCGCAATCTACGAGGATCAAGCCCATGTAGGTTACATAGTCAGTGAGGATGAGGGTATCTTCGTAATAGCTATTCTTGGGATATATATTCAGATACTTCTTATATGGGGTTTTGCGCTTCTCGTTATTGCGATTGTTCAGAAGCGTGTGATGAAGCAATTAAAACAGGAGAAACTAAATAAATAGTGAAAGTTATGAAAAAGTTTTTTAAGATAGTATTTATGGTTATTGGTATTATGCTTGCCTGTGTAGCATTTCTATTCCGATCTTGGCTTATTGAGCCGCTATCGGCACAGGATACACCTATTACAGATGTGCGTGAGGGTGATGTGATATTTCAGACCTCACAATCGAGTCAGTCGCCACTAATTCAGATTGGCACACGCTCACATATCACCCACTGCGGCATTATCGTGATGCGAGATGGTAAGCCATACGTTCTTGAGACATTGAAAACTTTGGTACTTACGCCGTTGGATAAGTTCATTGCTCGCGGCAAGGATGGTAAATATTGGTTGAAACGCTCAGATAAGGAGAATATCAAAATCGACTATGCACACTACTTAGGTAAGCCCTACGACCTTGCATTTAGCTTCGATAACGATATCTACTACTGCTCTGAGTTGGTCTATGACATCTATAAGAATCAGCTTGGCATAGAGCTTTGCAAGCCTAAACAAGTCGGCGACTACCTAATCTTAGGCACAGATAAGTTGGACAAGATTGAGAACACTATGCAGCGCCGTGGCATCACCAAAGAGCAATACGCCGTAGCTCCTGTAGATGTGTTTGAGTCGGAGTACTTACATAGTGTCAAGTAAATGAAACGGTTAATTAAACTTATGTTTATGCTACTTGCAGGGGTAATTATTCTCTCTGCAAGTGGCTTACTCTACCTGCGCCATTCGGAGTGGAGTCCCGAAGAGGCTGCACAATATGCTACGGAACACGCAGAGAAAAAGTCTGTAGGAATGTGCGCTCTATATGTACGCAAGGCGATTATAGCGGGCGGAATACCATTATATGTGGGTGGCGATGCGTGGAGTTATAAATACACGCTTCCAATTCTCAATTTCCATCAGGTAGGCAAAAAGTCAGAGCGAGAGGTGGGTGATATTGTAGTCTTTCAACCTATTGGTGGTCGCAAATATGGGCATATAGCTATATGGAATGGCAAGCAGTGGGTCTCGGACTTCAAGCAACGAAACCTTATAGTCCACAGCGACTACCTCAAAGAGGGGGCAGATTACACCATTTACAGGAGAGATAGGTAACGTGAAGATAATCAGCATTATCATTGCAATAATTATAGTTGTCTGGGGGGGGTGTGGTCGCAGGTTCAAATCTTGTCATCCCGACAAAGCTGAGTAAGCAGAGGCCTCAATCGAAGGATTGGGGCTTTTTGTTTCGTAGCGGCGATGGTTGCCCAAAAAACATAGCCAAACAGAGTATCATTGTTGCTCGTTTCAAAATTTATATTTACTTTTGCGCATTGTCAGAAACCCAAACATCATAAACATATCATGATTATACTAATAGTTGCGATAGCTTTTCTTGCCGTGCTTCAATTTGCGCAGCTCATCAAGATTGTACGCCTCACAAAAGAGGTGATGTCGTTGCGCAATATGCTAATTAACAACACTGTCAAAGCGACACCTGCTGATGAGCCAACAGCGGAGGCTATGCCAGCTGCCGAGCCACTCGTCGAGACTCCACGAGAGATGGCCCTTGAGACTACTACAACTACAGAGCCCGTGACAGAACTTAAGGTCGAGGAGCCAGCATCAACAGACGAGGTGCCAGTGCCAAGCATCGTCGAGGTACCTGTGCCCGAGGCTAAGGAGGAGCCAGCGCCCGCAGTGGAGGCTAAGGAGGAGCCAGCAAAGCCAAAGGCTGCAAAGCGAGAGATAAGCTCCGAGAATCTTGTGTTTTGGACCATTATCATTGTCATCGCCGCTGTGAGCATATTCTTTGCAATAGCGTTGTAGCAGTCAGCAAGATATTTATCTTAGGAGATAGGCCACTTCATGCATAGTCGGCCTATCTTCTTTTTGTATATACCTATAGCTTAGAAAATTGAACACCCGCATTTTTAAAAAATATTTAGTATGCAACACATATTTAAAAAACTTTTTGTATATTTGTGTTGTTATAGCAATATAGCCCAACATTAGAATTCATAAAACTATTAACTTAAAACTATTATTATCATGGATCAGCAAATCAAACAGCAGACACCTGCAGTTCAGCCAAGCAACCATCTTGCATTTGCAATCGTTTCAACTCTTCTCTTCTGTTGGCCATTTGGTATTCCTGCCATTGTGAATGCCAGCAAGGTAAATCGCTTGTGGAACCAGGGCCAGTACAACGAAGCTTATGCTGCCTCTGCACGCGCTAAGAAGTGGTGTATCACATCTCTTATCTTGGGCATCGTATTCTGGGTAATCTACATTATCTACATTGCTGTTATCGTCGGTGCTGCTACAACTGCTCTTTACTATTAATATATAATAGAGAGACTCACTAAGTAGCCAGCAAGATTTAGCCACCATAAGCGATAATCTTGCTGGCTTCTTTTTCTTAGCACATGGCAAAGAGCACAAAGAGATGGTTGTGGATTGTGGCGACAATAGCTGTCGTCGCCACGCTTGTCGTGCTCTATTACATCTTCGACCCCGGCTCATCACACCTTGCCCCCAAATGCCCCATGAAGCTACTCACAGGCTTCGACTGCCCCTCATGTGGCGTGCAACGAGCCTTTCACAACGTGCTCCATGGCAACCTTGTGGCGGCATTCTTGGTCAACCCCTTTTTGTGGTTGTGCCTACCCTACCTGCTGCTTGTGCTCTATGCAGCACTGTTTAGTACGCCACGAGCACAAAGGGTCAAGCGCCTCGTCTTTCACGAATATACCATATACTTCTTTCTCGCCCTCTACTTCATATGGTGGGTTGTGCGCAACACTCCCCTATGGCTCAACTTCGTGGCAGACATAGGGTAAGACTCTAATCACAACATAAAGTAGCTGCATTGAAAATCCTCATATGTTTTTGCGCATATGACAATTTTTCATACCTTTGTATCAATTAATCTAACATACAAACATATAACAAGTTTATAAACCATGAAGGTACAAATTGTCAATAAATCAGTATACGAAGCGCCATTCTATGCTACCGTTAACTCTGCGGGCATGGATCTCAAGGCGAACATTGACGCACCTATTACGCTTGCACCCTTGCAGCGCGCTATGGTGCCTACAGGCCTATATATCGCACTTCCCGAGGGCACAGAAGCGCAGATACGCCCACGCAGTGGTCTTGCTGCAAAGCATGGTGTAACGGTGCTCAACACCCCTGGCACTATCGATGCCGACTATCGTGGCGAGATAAAGGTTATCCTCGTCAATCTCTCTAACGAGCCATTCACAATCAACCCTGGCGAGCGCATCGCCCAGATGGTTGTTGCCCGCTACGAGAAGGTTGAGTGGGACGAGGTAGAGAGCCTCGACCAGACCGAGCGTGGCGCAGGCGGCTTCGGCTCAACAGGCACAAAGTAACCCACCCATATATAGACACTAAGGGGCTGACTAAAAAGTCTGTAATGGCTTTTGGTCAGCCCCTTTAAGTAGGACTCCCCATCGAAATTGCTAACCGATTTATAAAGGACTACGAGAGTGTTATTAGATTTATGTCGTTGGGTATCAAGATACGAAAAAGGCAATCGGCAGCGCTAACCACCGATTGCCAATAATGAATTAGAGTTTATAAGCGGAGAATTCCCAGGGGGGGGGTATTGCTATAAAAGGATATGTAGCACTTACTCAGTGGATAGCACATCGAAATCAATCTGATCTACGGTGAGTACCGTAACTTGCTGTCCATTGTATAGTCCTGAGCACTCAGCACAGAGCAAGCGCCCCTCGCTTTTTGAGAAACGAGCAATAATCCCGACCTTGTCACCCCTAGTGCTGACTATGATCATATCGCCTTCCTCTCGGAATTTTAGCAGTATACCCGTTAACAAAGCGTACTCATTCAATTTATCGATCGTAGAAAACGGAGTGAGGTCGATTCCTCCGTGGGGTCGTTCGAGTACTAATTGTCCGTTCTGGTAGCGTCGATAGCTTTCGCCGTCATAGAGTTCCATAGAACTAGACTGATCCTGCCATTTGATAGCCATTTTGATCTTTGAGCCCTCTTTGCGAATCTCGACGGTGCCCTGCATCGGAGTGCCATCGAAATCAATATCATAGAGCTCCCGTGAACTCTTGTTTTCGATAACATTTGCGGTAAATCGAACAAGACAGTTGTCAGATTCGAGAAGTTGAGTCATTGCTCGTTCGACCACCTCGCGGGCGGTGCTGGTCTGCACGCCTTTGATACCAACGAAGAGGGCGATAGCAACTACTGCGGCAATACCTCCAACGCGTGCAAATTGCCAAATAAAGCGGCGGCGCGGTGCGGGTGCAGTGACTTTAAATTCGAGGTTGGTTGAGGGGGCGAATCGGGGCGAGAGAATATCGACCACGCGATTGTCCGAATAGTTGTCTAAATTGTTGGTCTTCATGGTGATTACTTGTTTTTAATTGTTAGATTAACCCGCGCTCTACGAGAGCTTCGCGCAGTTTGTCGATACCGTAGCGAAACCGCGACTTTGCCGTTGTGAGCGGTATGTCGCAGATTGCAGCGATCTCAGAAAATTGACGTCCGCCATAGATTCGCAAGCGGATCACTTCGCTCTGCTCGTCGGGTAGCAAAGCCATTAGTCGTTCAATCAATCGAAACTCCTGCTCGAAATCTTTGGGCGCAAGGTCTTCGCTCGATAGTGTGTCAAGTGTGTCGGTCGATGTAAAATTTCGGCGCGAACGCAACATAGATGTGCAACTATTTGTCAATGAGCGATAAACATAGCCTTTCAAGTCTTCAATTTCGGCAAGCCGTGCGCTCTGTTTCGAGAGCCTCAGGTATAGGTCCTGTACCACGTCTTCAGCCTCTGAAGCAGACCCCAACCGATAGCAGGCATATCGAAACAGATCGTTGCGTTCGGACTGCATTAGCTCAGCGAGGCGGGTGAGTTGTTTGTTTTCGTTTGTTAGTTTCATAATTTGTTATCGTTTGTTGGAAACGCGCTTCCAAATATATAACGCTCAATGTTCGAAAAAGACTTAACATACTCGCAAAAACACTAAAAAAGACAATCGGCAGAGCTAACCACCGATTGCCAATAATAATTTAGAATAAGTTATGTGAATTTCATAAGCTAAAATTCCGAAACATCCGCTTTATTAAATAGCCTTTTAAAAGGCTCTTTGGCCAAGTTCCTCCTTATCAAAAAAGGATTTGTAGAGGGATTGTAGATATAATTGAGAACATCAGGGAGGTTTGGGTGGATTGTAGATATGACTGAGGACTCGAACGGCTTTAGCCGTAGCGCGGATACCTTTGAGCGCAGACCACAAGGTCGAGCAATAGACTCATTTATATCCGCGCAACCTCCGACATTTAAGTGAGCAGGGCTACCCACGATACAATAGAGTGCATGATGCATGGCAAGCGCCACACCATAGGTGCGGCACTATTTGGTGGGTGACGGGGAACTTGATCACAACGACACCCACAAAATAGGGTCGATAGCCACACAGTGGCTGGCGCTTGCGAACAAGGAGAGGACATCAGTCCTCCCCCCGCTACCATAAAAAAAGAGGAAACCCTCTCGGATTTCCTCTATGGTAGGACACCATATCGAAATTTCTAACCGATTTATCCACGACTATGTGGCTGTGTTTCAGATTGCGAAGCAATGCAAGACAAAGTCTTGCCACAAGCCCTCCTTTTCAAAGGAGGGTTTGGGTGGATTGTATATATGACTGAGGACATCAGTCCTCCCCCCGCTACGAAAAAAAGGAGAAACCGTTAAGTTTCTCCTTTTAAGTAGCGGGGGGAGGACTCGAACCTCCGACCTCCGGGTTATGAGCCCGACGAGCTGCCAACTGCTCTACCCCGCGATGTATCGTGAATGGCGCAATGCCGAATTCCCTTAATTGCGAGTGCAAAGATAAGTCAAAATTTTATTACGTGCAAATATTTATTAAAATTTTTTACTTAATTTTATTAGTCATATTCATCAACACCCTATAAATCTGAATGTTAACACCTATTATTTTTTCGACTATCAAAAGCAGCTAAATCACAAAAAAGCTACCTACATCACCACACCAAGGCCACTTTATGGCAAAATGTCGCAAGTATGCAAAAACACGGCAGCAATGTAAAAATAGCACAATAATTATACTATTTAAACCCAATGCAAAAGACCACATTATTAATATTTAACGTGAGCACATATACATTTGTTATACAAAATTGGTTTTATATAAAATAAATGATTATATTTGTAGCGGGTATATTCTATAAGAATATATCGCAAAGTACAAACATTCAGAAAAAATAACTACGTACACTATGAAATATTTATCAAGATTAGGATTAGCTACCCTAATACTCACGATGCTCAGCATCGTTGGTTGCGAGAAGGAGAAGCCAACATACGAAGGCAAAAACTTCATACATTTCGCACACACTAACCACACCTTTGGCATCCTCGACTCTGAGGAGTGGTTTGAGATTCCCGTAGAGGCATCGCATGCCGTAGAGCAGAACATCAACATCGGTGTGGAGGTAATCTTTGCAGAGAGCAGTGCCATAGAAGACAAGCACTTTGTGATGGAGTCACACACATTAAGTCTCAAACCTGGCAAGCAGTCTACGATGGTGCGCATCAAGGGCATTGCAGAGTCGCTTACGGCAAACAACCCTGTCGACATCAAGCTACGTCTTGTTGTTGACGACGAGAACATCGAGAGCAAGTCAAGCATCGAGACGGTGGTTACGTTGCAGCAGTGCTGCCCCTTTGACATCAACAATTTTTCGGGTTATGCTGTGCTAACCTCAACATGGGCGGTGTCATACATGAACAGCGATTCGCGCCTTGTACACACTCATGTCGACGAGAATGAAGATGGTGTCATAGTGATTGAAGATATGTTTTACGAGGACTACGACATTCGCGTGAAGCTACACAGCGATGACCGCCTCAACCCTTTGGCATCGCTCTATGGCCCACAGGTGTTGAGCGACACAGGCGAGGCCTTCGGCACAATCTATGGCAATGGCAAGCTAATGGTTGACTCGCCCATGGGCAGTGTGTCATACTACAGCACATGCGAGAACTTCTTGCTACTCTACTCGGTGATGTATGTCGAGGAGGTTGGCACAGTGGGCGAATTCTTGAATATTTTGGAGTGGATTTCCGACGATGAGGCTGAGCGCATCATGCGTGAGGGATTCTAATCAGTGAGATAATAATAACGATAACATACTATGAAAACGACTATTAAGAGTATCATCGCTATTGCGTTTATCGCAATCATGGGCATTTCGTGCCAAAAGGATGAGGTAGGACCAATCCCCGGAGCAACAAATCTGGAGGTTAAGGCTGGCGACAAGCCCTCAATCAGCTTCTCGGTTACGGGAGATTGGAGTCTATCATCGGATCAGGTGTGGTGTAAGTTCGTCACCTCGGGAGGCGAGCTACAGGAGATGGCGGGAGGCCCTGGCCAGCACACAGTAACACTTAGAATTACCGACGAGAATAATGGCAACAAGTGGAGCACTGCCAATATAACCATGAAGATGGATGGCAAGAAAGGTATCATTGCTACCGTCGAGCGTCACCCCAAGGAGCTATATATCAGACTATACGACGTCACAGATACGCCTATCAAAGATTTTAAGCTCGGTTATCAAGATTGGACACCAACACGCGTTGAGGGTAACTTCCGCTATGCAGCAACCGAGATTCCAGATTGGGTGGAGGTAGCCATTAAGCATGAGAATGGCACCATCGAGATTATCAACTCTATCACAGGTGTTCCTGGCGAGCAGACCGAGGTATTGTTGCGCATAGTGAGCGATGGCGAACGCGAGAAGTACAAGATAGGGGCAGAGGATGGCGTCAAGATAGTATTTTCGGACGAGGAACTTCAGCACACCTTTGAGTTTCCTGTGACATATGCGGGCATGGGTCTCGACAAGCTCACATTTGTAGGCCCTACCGAGAGCTACTACGATTGGGAGGTGTCGCTCGATGGCAAGACCTTCCGACAGACAAATTCCACAAATGGAACAACAACTACATTCCACGACCAGCTCGAGTATATCATCACAGCACAGGATAACGACTATCAGATTCTCTTCTTCGAGCAGAAGATAACACAGGGAATACCAGAGTACATCTATTTTGACGAGTACAACACAAAGAGATGGATCAACTTCGACAAGAGCGAGATGACACTCACCGTTAACGAGCACTCAGGCGCTACTCGCTATGGCATGGTGATGGCCCTGCCACGCTTGGTTTACAACACAATACGTGGCTCTATCAAAGAGAGCATCTTCGAGAATGATGCTTCATCGGGCATAGAGTTGGAGACCATCAAGAGCGACTACACAAAGTATATTCTCATCGAGTTCAAGCAGATGGACTTTGAACCAAGGGGTGAGTATGACGGCATGTATGCATACCACTCAATCACCACATTTGAGATTCCATGTTTGCCATACAGCGACAACACCCTTACAGAGAAGTATGGTGTCGAAGACATCTACATCTGCGACTTTGTCAATCCTGTGGAGCAGAAGCACCCAGGCATCATCGTTGACCCACGCATTGAGAACTGGACAACAGCAACCTACGAGGCAGGCATAGCCTCAGCAGAGGTGTGGCTCGGCGACAAACAGCTCAAGATGAGCGAGAACGAGTACTACATGGGCGAAAATACCGAGGAGCGCATGTCAATCCACCTTTGGGGCCCTAACGATGGCTGGAGCAGTAACGAGAATATGATTGTTATCTTCAAGGTCGACAATGTGGCTAAGAAGATATTGGTTGTAACACCTCCAACAGCAGCGTTGTAATCGACCTTAATTCAGATTAACCATGAAAAACATTTACAAGATATTATGCTTCGCCCTGCTTGCCATGGCATCAACTGCGGTGGGCAGCTGCGAGAAGCATGACGACAACCTCGACGCTGAGTATGGTTATGTGCAGTTTCACATACTAAAGGAGGCGCAGATGCCAGAGAGTCGAGCAACAGATGCCTTGGACTGGCTCTCCGAAGCACACAAGATAGGTGTCACAATGCAGAAAGATGGCTCGACAATAACACAGACTCTTCCGCTATCAAGCTACGACAAGCAGTCGGCAGAGTGGGGTTTGCAGAGCGAGAAGTTGCGCCTGATAACGGGCACATACAACATCATCGGCTATAAGATTTACGACATGCTCGACAACGAGATTTTGTCGGGAGGCAATGCTGGTGAGTTCAAGGTTGTGGCTGGAGGCTTGGAGCTAAAGAAGATTGGCATTCCTGTTGTTGAGCGAGGCATCGTAGGCTTCTCGCTATTCAAGGAGTTCACAACACGCTACGACGCTTCGGGCAACTACCCATTCAACAACATCAAGGCGGTAGACATCACCGTAAAGAATAGATTCTCGAGCAAGACAACAACCTTCAAGGCAATGCCCACAACCTACTATGAGACATTTGTCGAGGGGTCATACGACGAGGAGCTATATGAGAGCAATGGCCGTTCATCATACATGACTTGCAACTCTCAGCATTGGCTTGAGGCGGGCAACTATGTAATCACCAGCTACTCGACATATTCCGACATTAAGGGTAACAATCGTCTCGAGACAGCCACTATCGAGGATATGAAGGTAGAGTTCTCTGTTCAGGACAACGAGATGACAATGGTAGCCATGCCTATCCTTCTCTCCACCACTTCTGAGCGCATCAAGGATTATGAGGCACTCCACGACATATGGCTCGAGCTCGATGGTCCAAACTGGACATTCTATGGCGAAGAGTATCAGAATGGCACCAACTGGAATTTCAACAAGGATGTGGACATGTGGGGCGATCAGCCAGGCGTCACCCTCAATGGCGATGGTCGTGTTGTTGGCCTCAACATCGCAGGCTTTGGTGCCAAGGGCGTTGTGCCCGAGAGCATAGGCCAGCTAACAGAGCTACAGACACTCTACTTAGGCAACCACAACGAGCTTATCGGTGGATATGTAGACATCAACGGTGGCCGCATTAGTGCAATGGACTATCACAATCGTGCCGTAAAGCGCGATGTGCGCCAGGGTCTTAGCCATGAGCTTCAACGTGTTATAATGAGCGCTGAGGAGCGTGATGCACTCTACCGTGCCGAGCGCAAAGATGTAGCCTTTGGCAACCTCACAAACGGCATCACAGGCATATCAAGTGCCGTAATGCGTCTCACAAAGCTTGAGCAGCTCTTCATAGCCAACTCACCAATCACTGCCGAAGGCTTCTTCATCGCCATCGACGAGGAGTCACCCTACTACGATGAGCAGGCATCATGGAGCTGGGGCAACTTCGAGCTATTGATGGATGTGGAGATATACAACTGTCCAAACCTCGAAAAGCTACCTCTCGACATGCTCACATCACTTCCAAAGCTACAGTCGTTGAACGTGGCAATGAACTACGGCATTGATGGCGAGCAGCTTAAGAAGGATTGGGAGGCGATAATTGATGGTGAGTCGGGTGATGAGATTCAGATTCTATATCTCGGCTTCAACAACCTTCGTGAGACACCTTCACATGAGTATATGAAGCGTATGACAAAGCTCAGCTACTTGGACTGCACCACAAACAAGCTCGAGAAGGTATATTCACTCGGCAAGGAGATTGCGCCAACAACCATCATGTTCGACTACAACCAGATAACCGAGATTGTAGTTCCTGAGGATGGTTACTTTTGTGGCATGGGCCAGCTTGAGACATTCTCATGCTCGAACAACCGTCTAACTAAGCTCCCAGACATCTTCTCGGCACGCTCGATTTACACGATGCTCACAGCCGACTTCTCGTCGAACGAGATCTCTGAGTTGGAGAATGGCGACAATTGGCGAGGCATCAACGCAAGCACCCTCAACCTTGCCAACAACCGCTTTACGACACTCCCTGAGCGCATCTTCGACTCAGGCTCTATTGTCGAGGTTTTGATGCTTAGTGCCAATGGCCTACGCACTATCGAGGAGGGAGCACTAATTGGCGCTAATAGCATGATGCTAAGCACCATAGATCTTAGTTTCAACCGTCTTAACGAGCTACCAAGTGCTGATTTCTCAAAGGATAACTTACCTTATCTCTACGGCATCGACCTGTCGAACAATGCTCTTACAGAGTTTCCTCGCAACCTACTCGAGATTGAGACTTTGACCGTAATTAGCATACGTCAGCAGCGTGACGACGCCGGCAACCGCACCTTCAGCGATTGGCCAACGGGCATCGGCAAACACCCAAAGATGGCTGCGCTATACATGGGTTCGAATGACCTCGGCGTGATTGACGATGTCATCTCACCATATATCCTACTCTTCGAGATTAAGGACAATCCCAACATCTCGATAGATATGTCGAACGTATGTCCATACATCGAGAGAGGATACTACGAGCTTATTTATGACTCAACACAGAATATTCGTGGTTGCGATGCACTAAACCTTGACTAATCATGAGAAAGCTATATATATTGATTGCCTCTGCCCTTGTTTTGGGCGGTTGCCAAAACGATACCACCGAGACCTTCACTGGCTTCGAGAGCGACCTCGCGGACATTCAGGCTAAGGCCGTAGGTGGCGAGCACAAAATAACCATTCGCTCCGACAAGGAGTGGACAGCACAAACCGACGTACCATGGTTGATGATCTCGCCAGCAAATGGCCGTGGCGAGCTAACGTGCTGCATCAAGATAGACTCTACACTCATAAACGATGAGCGCAGCTCTAAGGTACGCTTTATGGCGGGAGGACAGGTTCTCCAAGAGATAGATGTCACTCAAGATGGTTTTGAGCATATCATAACTCCTAATAGTAACATACTTGCCATCGAAGCATCTGCCACACGTGCAGAGCGTTACGTGGAGCTCGACATCGAGACCAACGTTGAGTTTGATGTTATGAGCGATGCTTCATGGATCACCGTCGACGACTACTCACTAACGCTGGATCGTGGTGCACGTCCCCGCAAAACACGCCTACACATCAACTGGAAGATGAACTCCGACCCTGAGATTCGTGAAACCACACTCACGCTACTACCCAAGAATGGTGAGACGCTGGCAAATCCAGCAACAATCACTGTGCGCCAAATGGCAGGCCCTCTTATCGAAGATAACCGCAAGGGCGACTCATTGGCGGTGGTGACAATCTATAACAAGATGGAGTGCTGGAGCGAGGGTGTGATATCTACCACAGCGCCTATGTCAGAGTGGGAGTGTGTGCGTTTGTGGAAGTCTACAGACGAGAGTCTACCATGCCAGGAGGCCATTGGCCGTGTGCGTGATCTCGACCTCAGCTACTTCAACACCGAGGACGACATACCATCAGAGCTAAAGCACCTCAAATATCTTGAGACCCTGTCGCTATATGGCAATGTCAACACCATGCTCAAAAATATCAACCTATGCCCTGAGGTGGCTACGCTGAACTATCTTAAGGATTTGCGTGTTGCCGCCATGGGTCTTGTGTCGTTGCCATCGAACTTTACCGACCTTGGCGACACCCTCGAGACGCTGGATATCAACTCTAACAACTTCACAGCGATACCTGAATGCCTCAATGCCGAGAACTTCTCTAAGCTCACCTCGTTGGATCTCACGAGCAATCGTCGCACGTCGATTACCGACCTACGTGGCATAGGCGACAACATGGGAGTATATGTCAACATGCGCAATGACGATGCCGTGCACCGCCTACTTACATGGGAGAATCTGGAGGAGCTATCCCTATCCTACAACTATATCGAGGGTTCACTTCCAAGCTTCAAAGATGGCGAATATGGAGTACGTGCCTACACCATGGGGGATATCATAGAGCGTGGCGACACCCTCAACTGGGCCGTTGAGAATAAGCTGCCACGTGTGCTTCCAAACGTACACACATTGCGCATCAACCTCAACTTCATGACAGGCGAGCTTCCCGACTGGCTGCTCTACCACCCTAACCTCATGGAGTGGGGCGCAGAGGTTTTGGTATATCCTCAGCAGGAGAAGAGCTACGATAGTGATGGTACGCTTGTAGGCTTCACAAATGTGCCTACATCGCAGGAGTACTACTTCGAGGCATACCCACTATACAGATCAAGATATGAGTTTAAAGACGAAATAGAGTAGTAAGCCATGCGAAAATATTTATATATGGCCGTAGCACTATTTGCCGCGGCATGCGTCAACGACGATATTACATTAACGACCCCAAATCCTACGCCAACACCAAACATCGTCGTAACGGAGGATGCCACCAAAGGTGAGGTAATCATCAAGTTTAAGCCTGAGATGGAGGCTATCCTCGATGCAACGATGACTCGTTCAGGGGGCGTTGCCACACGTTCGGGAATCCCCTCAACCGATGAGATATTGGAGATATTGGATGCCTACCACTTCGAACGAGTCTTCCCCGTAGACGAGCGCCACGAGGAGCGTACACGCAAAAATGGTCTGCATCTATGGTATATCGTGAAGTTTAACCCTGAGGAGGACATTGCCTCTGCCATGGAGCGCCTTGCCCAGCTTGGTGAGGTTGACAAGTTACAGTGCAACCGTCCTATTCAACGTGCCTATAACCCATCGTGCGAGCCTACGTTTGTAAGCTGCGCCGAGGCCGAGCAAGCCACTACACGCAGTATCGAGTGGCCTTTCAACGACCCAGACATCTATCGTCAGTGGTGCTATATCAACGACGGCACAGCCCCTATTGCTCAACAATGGGCTGGCGTTGTGGCAGGTGCCGATGCTGGTTGCAAGGAGGCATGGGAGCTATCTACAGGCGACGAGGAGATCATCGTAGCTGTGATGGACGAGGCTGTGATGTGGAGCCATCCCGACCTTGCCGACAACATCTGGATTAACGAGGGCGAGGAGTATAACGCTGGCATAGATGCCGATGGCAACGGATATATCGACGATAAGTATGGATATAACTTCGTACGCAACACGCCTATCACGTCGTGGACATCAAACGGCAGTACTGGCCATGGCACCCACGTGGCTGGCACCATTGCTGCGGTGAACGACAATGGCATTGGCGTTGCGGGCATTGCTGGTGGCGGTAATGGCATGAAGGGCGTGAAGATTATGACTCTGCAGCTCTTCGACGGCATGAACTCATGTACTTTGGCTATGGAGGCACGCGCCATGAAATATGCTGCAGACAATGGCGCAGTAATCCTGCAGTGCTCATGGGGCTACCACTCCGCAAAGGCAAACCTAATCATGGGCTACACCCCAGGACCAGCAACCGAGGAGGAGTGGGCAGCAACATACCCTCTTGAGAAGGAGGCCCTCGACTACTTTATCCACAATGCAGGCTCACCCAATGGTGTGATAAACGGAGGTCTTGCGATATTTGCTTCGGGCAACGAGTATGCAGCACAGTCGTCGTTCCCTGCGGCATACTCTAAGTGTATATCAGTATCGGCCATAGCTGCTGACTACACCCCTGCATCTTACGCAAACTACGGCTCAGAGGTGCTACTATGCGCTCCTGGTGGCGACCTCGAGTACTATGGCACTCCAGGTAGTAGCGACGACGCATACGACGAGAATGGCATACTCAAAGAGCAAGGCGCAATATACTCGACACTTGTGGTAAATGGCGTTGCTGGCTACGGCTACTACGAGGGTACATCCATGGCATGTCCTCACGTATCGGGCGTTGCGGCACTGGGCCTTGCCTATGCCAAGCAGCAGAAGCGTCACTTCACGTGGGAGGAGTTCCGCGACTTGATGTACACAACAGGTCGCGACATAGATAGCTACTTCAGTGGCGAGAAGCTATTCTACATGCGACATACCTCGGCAGGTGCTACGCCTATAAAGATGAATCTTGAGGATTATCGTGGTAAGATGGGGCACTTAGTGGATGCCGGTGCGCTGCTCAAGGCCATTGACGGAAGTGGTCGTGACATGCGACTTCCCAACATCTATCTTGCACCATTGCAGAGCACCACACTCGAGCTTACTCACTATAATGTGGAGGGTGCTAAGAGCGCAACGGTAGCAAACATCGAGATTGCTGAGGCTGAGCTTAATGGCGACATGCTAACGATAAATCCAGCAGCTCCCAGGTGTTGCCGCGGTGGCCCTCACGGCCCAGCAGCTTCTCGCCCAGATTCTCCAGGGTGTACTCGGCGTAGTCGCAGAGGGTCTTGACGTGGG
>JAFODV010000104.1 GCA_017380515.1 Alistipes sp. | reverse complement strand
GAGAGTCTCCTTCGCAGCGTTGAACTTCTTCTCGTTCTCCAAAACGCGCTTGATAGCTGCCTCGTTCTTTACCTCATACTTCTCGTCGTTGATGTCGGTAATCATGCAAACATAAGTAACATTCTTTGCGCTCCAGCTCTTCTTGTCGCCAACCTTTGCGTCGTATGCCCAGACTGCGATGTTGCGTGAGTCCTCGATACCGTTAACAACGGGGTTTACGCGGTGTGCATCAGCATCACGCTTTACGATTGTGGGGATTGCAAATGTGCCCATCTCCTGAACTGCTGCGGCAAATGCCTCGGGAGTCTTACCCGCCTTGTTCATGAGAGTCTTAGCCTTGGCATCAACCTCGCTGTGTGTCTCGGGGCTTGCAACAACTGCGTAGTTTACATTAGCTGTGAGTACGAAGTCATCCTTCTTGCCGAGCTCAGTGATAACAATAGCTGTAGGCTTGTTCTGGTAGTTGTAAGTGAAGACATCGCCAACCTTTGCGTTAACAAACTTCTCTGCACCGCTCTCGTTAAGCTCTGCCATCTTGATAGTTGCAGTTGTAGCATTTGCACCAGCCTCAAGCTCTGCGAGGTTGCCATTTGCAGCCTTAATCTCCTCAACAAGAGCCTCAGCCTCGGTGTTAGACTCAGCAGTAATAGCGCTGAATGTATAGCTCTCAGGTGCTGTTACCTTTGAAACGATATACTTAGCAGTCCAAGTGTCGTGGTTGAGTACGGGACCGTAGTTCTCGCCAGCCTTGATAGCCTTAGCCTCATCCTCGCTCAATGAGCTTACAGCAACATATGTTGCAACCTTGCCATTTACGCTGCGGAGTGCCTCCTTGATAGCCTTTGAGCCTGTTGCACCCTTAGCAGCAGCATCCGCAGCCATTACTGTAGCCTCGGCATTAGCCTTGTCAGCCTCGCTGGCAGCGATGTTGAAGCGTACATATGAGAGTGTGCGTGCGCCGTAGTTGGGGTTCTCCTGGCGGTTAGCCATGTAGTATGCCTCGATCTCCTCGGCTGTAGCCTCGTCGCATGCGATAGCAGAGTAGGGCAACATAACATAGTGACCATCGAATGTGAGGTTTGCGTTGCGGAGAGTCTCGTTAATCTCAAGGCTGTTAGCATACTTACCTGCTGCATAAGCGTTCAAAGCCTTAGACTTTGTCACCATTGAAGCGATGTCGCCATAGCTAACCATTGAGCTCCACTCTGCGTTGATTGCGTTGGCAATCTCCTCTGCGCTCATCTCACCTGCATTGGGAAGATTTGCGATGTAGTTCTTTGTGAAGATGTTGCGAAGTGTCGCCTCGTCCTCTGCGTAGTAGCCCAAGCCAGCTGCCTGGTATGCAGGGTGAAGGAACTTGTCGAACATGATGTTCTCGTATGCAAGTGATGCAATGATGTTGGGGTCGATCTCGTTCATGCGGTACATCATCTTGTAGTACTCCACGATAGGAGACTGAGCTGCCTCCTGTTTGTAGTTAGCATACTCTGCCTGTGAAACCTTTGCATCCTTGATAGTGAGTACTGTGTGGCCCGCCAACTCCTCCTGTGTAGGCTGGTCGCGGAATGAATTCTGGTCAAGGTTTAGAACAAAAACCACAAGTACAACAGCAATCAATCCGGAAATTATAAATCCGAACTTGGTCTTAAGTGTGTTTAATGAAGCCATATAAATTTTATGTTTTTATTGTTAATATTCCGTTTAAGCCTCCAAAGGTAGTAATTTTTTATTAAACAGCCATACATTATGCCCGAAAAATCTGAGATTGTTAGCTACATAATCTCTTTATCTCGCGGTTGTTGCCCAAATGTGAGCCATAGTTTAGGCCAACTTATTCGTTTAATCGCACATTAACCACATCCAAACGCGACTGCTCGCGGCTGATAATCGTGATGCTAAAGCGCTCGTTGCGTAGTACTTCACCCTCGGTGGGTATGCCTCCGTGCTCGGCGATGATATAACCCGCCAATGTGTCGTACTCATCGCTCTCGGGGATGTTTAGACCGTATGTCTCGTTGAGGTACTCCACCTCGTGGCGTGCCGAGAATAGCCACTCGTTATCAGCGAGTTGGCGCTCTATAAGCTCCTGAACATCGTGCTCATCCTCAATCTCTCCGAATATCTGCTCCAGCACATCCTCCAGCGATATGATGCCCGCCGTGCCGCCAAACTCGTCGATAACAACAGCGATGCTTGCTCTACGCTTTGTGAAGGTCTCGAGCATATCCTGCAGGGGCATAGTCTCGGCGACATATATCGTCTTTATGATAATGTCCGAGATTGCCTTAGGCTGCTCGAAGAGAGACTTCGAGTTGACATAGCCGATGATGTTGTCTATGGTGTCGTGCCATACGAAGATGCGCGAAAACTTAGTCTCCACGAAGCGCGCAGTTAGCTCCTCAATGGTCGTAGACTCGAGGTCCACGGCCTCGACATCGACGCGCTGCACCATGCAGTCGCGCACGCGCAAGTCTGCGAAGTCCAGAGCATTCTGGAAGAGGCGTATATCCTCCTCCTCTTCGTCGTTAAACTTCCAATCAAAAAAATAACGCCAACTACGATTAAAATAATTTCTATTGCCATAACCTCTTCCTCTATATTTTTATATCAAATATTCCATCTGTATTTTTTTTTACTACT
>JAFODV010000103.1 GCA_017380515.1 Alistipes sp. | reverse complement strand
GTTTCGTTGTTTATTACATCTACCCCCCCCTGCAAATACTCTTATAATCAGTTAGTTAGCAATAATTTTACAAATAATACTCGGCATTACTGCTTTTCGTAAGCGGTAGTGCTTTTTTTCGTGTGTCTATATATCTCAAAAACATTATAAACAATTAAACATTAAACAGTTATGAAGAAGTTATTACTTATGTTTGCAGCTGTAGCAACACTTTTTACCGCTTGTAACAAGGAGACCGACCACAACAATGTCAAGCACGACCACAGTGCAGACATTGTTGGCACTTGGACTTGCCTTACCGCAGACTATGCAGAGGTGTTGATTATCAATGCAGATGGCTCGGCTGTATCTTATGGTGTGGAGAACGGTGAGTATTGGGAGAATGTAAGAGGTTCTGTTATTGTTGATGGCGACAATATCACTATGAACTTTGAGGACAACGATAATCTTACAGGACATTTTGATATCATTCCTGGTCAGGCATTCTCACTCTTTGAGGATAGCGGTGAGCGTTACATTTATCAGTATTGCGAAAATGACCTTTCTAATGAGATTATTGGTATGTGGGTATCTACCGACAATTCATCAGATGAAGATAACAATGTGCTTATTCAGACATTCTATGAGAATGGTAAATCAACATATACGGGGTTCGCTCCATTAGATGGTGAGATTATCTTAAATAAAGAATCAAACTACAATGTTATTGGAGATGTAAATTTTCAGGAAATTAATGGCAAATACACTGCGTGGAAACTGTCATATTTTAAGAATGGAACATCATCGGGTGATATAATGACTAATACTAATGGTGATTTTACTGAGACTTGGCTCCGTGTTAAGCAGCATCTCAACCTTACAGGATTAGAATATGCTTATAGCACCGCTTATATTACAAATGCAAAGGGCAAGGATGAGGATTTCTCTATTTTGGGTAGCACTTTCAACATTGCCAACATTGAAGGTAGGAACTTTGATGTGATATTTGGCTCTGACCTATTCTGTGTAGAGTTAAATGCTAATTCAATCAAGCATATGTTCCGCATTGATGGTCAACACGCAGAATTTAATGCCCCAATAACAGTAGATGGCAATAAGGTTACACTTGAAATGAGTGAAGTAAATCCTGCTTTCCGCACTGTAACTATGTATATGTTCCAAGATGCTAACGATAGTCAATTGCATATGTATATGCCTACCAAATCATTCATCAATTACATCGCTAATTTGGAAATTCGCACTTTACTATTAGAGGGCAAGATTGACATTACTGACACTGCTGCTGTTGATAAGGTGTTTGCTGATATGGAGGCACGCATTGAGAGTATCAATGTAAGTTTTGTATTTAAGGCACGCAAATAATCGGCGACCAACATAAACAAGTAATGCCCTGTGTGTAAAAGCACGGGGCATTTTTTTGGTGCAACTTTTTAGGTACAAAAAAAGTCTACAAGATTGAAAATCAAATCTTTGTAGACTATTCATTGCGGAGGGCACTGGATTCGAATGCGAAGCATAGAGCCGATACATTATAAAAACAGCGCAGGCTTTAGCCGAGCAATAAATCACTGTCCTATCGGCTCAACCAGCCCATAAGTGAGAGTCAGTGGCTACGCAAGCATTTGTAGTTTTGCTGTGCAAATTTTTGTTATTATCCGCCACTATGCTTGTATAAGTGGAGGATAAATAACAAAAAAGCGACCGAGTTTCTTCGGTCGCTACAAATGCTCAAAAAGCGGAGGGCACTGGATTCGAACCAGCGGATACCTTACGATATCGGCAGTTTAGCAAACTGCTGGTTTAAGCCACTCACCCAACCCTCCTTAAACCATCTTTTTTGTAAAAGAGCGGTGCAAATATACAACTTATTTTTAAATGTGCAAAATTTTGCTCTAAAATAATATTTCTACAATGCTTAATTTGTTTAGATATCGGTGTTGTGCTCTTCGTATCTTAATTCCTATTTTTCACATTGTTTGAACATCTCCCACATCAATATACCTGCTGACACAGACACATTTAGCGAGTGTTTGATGCCCACCTGTGGGATCTCTATGGCGCCGTCAACAATGTCGGCAATAGCCTGGTCAACGCCCTCTACCTCGTTGCCAAACACCAAGGCATACTTTGTGTTGGGCTCAGCACAAAACTTGTTGAGCATCGTGGAGTTTTCAATCTGCTCGATTGCCAATATGCGGTAGCCTTCCGCGCGTAGCTTCTCAACGCACTCGAGGGTTGTAGGGTAGTACGTCCATGCCACGCTAAGCTCAGCGCCAAGTGCCGTCTTGTGTATCTCACGATTGGGTGGTGTGCAGCTAATTCCGCATAGCGCAATGTGCTCAATGCCAAAGGCATCGGCGGTGCGAAAGAATGAGCCAACGTTCTGCGCCGAGCGCACATTGTCCAACACTACGGTGACTGGAAGTTTCTCTATTTGGGCATACTCCTCGAGGCTTGGGCGGCCAAGCTCCTCGTTAAGCAGTTTTCTCATATATTAAGTTTTTTTATTATTTCGACCACAAATGTACGAAAATATAAAATATTTTTGATAAATTTGCGCTGAAATGTTTTTGTGCGATGCATAAGTTGGCGATAAATACTCTGTTGGTTGTGGCAATGCTCATGGGTGTTGCTGCGAGCGTCTATGCGCAGGATGCTGAGCATGAGAGCACGCTATTCAAAACAGTGCCCGTTAATCGTCCCACGTTTTCGGCTTTGGCCGATTTTGCGACATACTTCGACAATAAGGAGTATGCCTCGATTGATAACTCGCTGTCGGAGACGCTGTTTGGTGCACGCATAACGCCAAAGATTAGCCTCGATTGGAGCTCTACACCCGAGGGTGGTGACTATGGCTTTCGCTCGCACAGCCTGGTCTTTGGTGCCGACATGTTTCAGGATTTTGGCCACGACTCGAAGTTCCTGTCTGACATAAAGGTGCAGATGTACTACAACTTTATGACCCCATCGGTAGACATCTATGCGGGAATATTTCCTCGTTCGAAGATGTATGGCCTGCGAAGCACGCTCTTCTTCGACCACGACTATCGCTATTACAACAACCGCATTCAGGGTCTTTTGTTGCGCTATGGTGGCGAGGAGTGGGGTAGTTATGTGGAGTTTGCCATGGACTACGACGGCAAACGCTCCTTTGAGAAGCGTGAAAAGTTTATGATCATGTCGTCGGGACGATGGGTAAGACCTATCCCACATGTCGGGCTAACCTTTGGTTACGACTTTCTTATGGGCCACTATGCCAAGGACTACAACCCCGAAACGGTAGATGGAGTCGTAGACAACCTAATGTTTACGCCCGTAGTTCGCTACGACCATACCTTTAGATGGGGGGGGGAAGGACTACCGCTCACAATAGGTGCCGAGGCACGCTATATCCTCTCGTTGCAGCGCGACCGACTCATGGAGAACACCTGGCAAGCACCTGTGGGTGGCGAGCTTATGGTTGAGCTTGAGTTCTGGTATATCCTCCTTCGCAACCGTCTGTATCTAGGCAAAAACCTCTTTACATACTACGACCGCTATGGCTCGGCACTCTATCATGGCTCGCCATTGTATGCCACACCAAAGGGCATATACAACACCATAGAGATAGGCTGCAACAGCCATTTTAGGAACTTCGTAGACTTGGAGGTGGGTGTGACTATCGACTACGATGGTCGTGGCTGGGGTACACGCCAATACATTGCGCTCAACATAGCGCTATGGCCTATTGATTTTCGAAAATAAATAATTAAAACACAATATATTATGACAACTGAAGTAACTGAAGTAAAGGAGAAGTCTTTGAACTTCGTGGAAGAGATCATCGAGGAGGCGATTGCCAAGGGTAAGACACGTGTGCAGACACGATTCCCGCCCGAGCCTAACGGCTATCTCCACATCGGTCATGCTAAGGCTATCTGCATGGACTTCGGCGTAGCAAAGCGCTATGGCGGCGTGTGTAACCTACGCTTCGACGACACAAACCCTACCAAGGAGGATGTGGAGTATGTAGAGGCTATTAAGGAGGATATCAAGTGGCTTGGCTTCGAGTGGGGTGCAGAGTACTATGCTTCGGACTACTTCCAGCAGTTGTGGGACTTTGCCATTCGCTTAATCAAGCAGGGTAAGGCATATATCGACGAGCAGACATCGGAGGAGATTGCTGCGCAGAAGGGTACACCTACGCAGGCAGGTATAGAGAGCCCTTATCGCAATCGCCCTATCGAGGAGAACCTCGACCTCTTTATGAAGATGACGCGTGGCGAGATTGAGGAGGGCAAGATGGTGCTTCGTGCTAAGATCGACATGGCTAGCTCAAATATGCACTTCCGCGACCCTATCATCTATCGTGTTGTAAACCACCCACACCACCGCACTGGTGACAAGTGGAAGGTGTATCCTATGTACGACTTTGCACATGGTCAGAGCGACTACTTCGAGGGTGTTACCCACTCGTTGTGTACCCTCGAGTTTGTGCCTCACCGTCCACTATACGACCTCTTCGTAGATTGGGTTAAGGAGGGTGTTGATCCATCGGACGAGCGTCCTCGCCAGTATGAGTTCAACAAGCTTAACCTTAACTATACGCTTATGAGCAAGCGTAACCTGCTTATCCTCGTTAAGGAGGGCTTGGTAAATGGCTGGGACGACCCACGTATGCCAACATTGTGTGGCTTCCGTCGCCGTGGCTACTCGCCAGAGTCTATCCGCAACTTCGTGGATAAGATCGGCTACACTACATACGACGCACTCAACGACATGGCGCTTTTGGAGAGTGCCGTTCGTGACGACCTTAACAAGCGTGCTACACGCGTGAGCGCCGTTGTCGACCCTGTTAAGCTCGTTATCACTAACTATCCTGAGGGTCAGGTTGAAGAGTTCGAGGCTATCAACAACCCTGAGGATCCTAACTCTGGAACACATGTCATCGAGTTTAGCCGTGAGCTATGGATGGAGCGTGAGGACTTCATGGAGGATGCTCCTAAGAAATACTTCCGTATGACTCCAGGTCAGGAGGTGCGCCTAAAGAATGCCTATATCGTGAAGTGCACAGGTTGCGACAAGGACGAGAATGGCAACATCACCACAGTATATGCCGAGTACGACCCAGATACTAAGACTGGCTTGCCAGGTAGCAACCGCAAGGTTAAGGGCACACTCCATTGGGTGAGCTGCAACCACTGCATCAAGGCTGAGGTGCGTTTGTATGACCGCTTGTGGAAGGTGGAGAACCCTCGTGACGAAATGTCAGCAATCCGCAAGGAGACAGGCTGCGAGGCATTGGAGGCTATGCAGCAGATGATCAACGAGGATTCGTTGAAGGTGCTCACAGAGTGCTACGTGGAGAAGTATCTCGCTGAGGCTAAGCCTTACGACTACCTCCAGTTCCAGCGTATCGGCTACTTCAATGTAGATAAGGACTCAACACCAGAGCACCTTATCTTCAACCGCACGGTGACGTTGAAGGATACGTGGGCAAAACTAAATAAGTAATTTGTTGTGATAAGGGGTCGATTGCGTCCCCTAACAAAAAATGCCACCAATGGGACGTACGCCAAGTACTACCCATCGGTGGCATTTTTGCCGAGTGTAGCACTCGGCACCCTTCTGACAACAAATTATTTCTTGTGATAAGTCATCATCTACTTCCGCTAACGAATTATCTTAGCAATGGGCAGTACCTCATGTACAGCCCATCGCCTCGAAATTCGCCGAGCGTTGTATCTGATGACTTCTAACAAGAAATAGTGCGCTAATCGAGGTGGAATTTATGGGGAAAATAGGAAAGATGGGGTTTCCTTAACTTCCTTAATTTCCCTAAATTCGCTATACCCATCCTCCCCAGAGCGTTAGCGGAACTACTCATTGTACCCAGGGAATATCTATCATCCTCCGTAAAACACCCTTTAAAAGAGGGTGTAGCTACGAAAAAATATTGAACTTTGGTGGATAATATCAAAAATAAATGCTACCTTTGTACATAGTACAACACTACTACACACTTAAAACAAAAAATCTTAATATATGAAACTACAAAACTATGCATGTCGCATATTTGCGGCTATGTTGGTTGTTGTTGCAACCGCATGTGTTGACAACGACTATCGCATTGATGATGTCTCGGGGGAGGTGACGCTCATCTCGGGTAAAACGAAACTATTTGTTGGCGAACTCCAAAATAAGACGCTGGGTGATTTGCTTGGCGACACCGAGGTTGAGGGATTGACACAAGATGAGAGTGGCAACTTCACATATAGCTACTCGGGAGAGGGCGAGCCAGAGACCATTGATGGCATCGAGACCTCGTTCACTGTGCCTGGCGTGGAGAATAAGTTTAATATAGTGTACCCATCGTTCGACCTGAATATGCATGGCATTGTAATCGAGGAGGGTGACGATATTGAGGTGGATAGTGGTATATTATCTCTGCTTCCAACAAATGGTACGCTGTCGAGCACTGTAGCATCTTCGCTCCCTACTATCACCGGCTCGTTTAACCGCACATATAGTGGCGACGACATGCATCTTTTGCTCGACCTTCCTGAGCAGGTAGATAACATTCAGAAGATTATATTCAAGGATGTCGAGAGTGATCATCATGGCGCTCCTATGCATCTAGCCGTAGATTTCAATGGTCTTGCAGGCATCAATGGCGGTGGCAAGGTTAACTTTAAGGTAGGCCTTGCTGGAGGCGAGTTTAAAATTGTGGATGTTAATGGCAATGTGCTATGTGAAGGCTCTGAGTTTTCGGAGGTCTATGATGTGGAGTCGGGTGTTGATAAGGTTGAATTTGTGATATATGTTGAGAGTGTTGAGAATAGTGCTGCGCTCAACGATAATCATCAGCTTGACCTTCCTCTTGCACTCACCTGCGACGTAACCTTTGAGTTTGATGCTAAGGCTGGACAGTTTAACCTTAGCAAAATGCCACACTTCTCACTTAATGCCGACTTTGAGTTTGGCGATGCCGAGATTTTGATGAATGGCGATGTGTCGCTTGTGGAGTATCACCCAGAAGAGGCTACCAAAATTAAGATAAACAACCTTCCACAGGAGCTCAAGGCAATCAATAGCATTGGTCTCAAGGAGGGTACCATGCTTAACTTCTATGCCGATGGCCTTGAGTGGTTGGGCGACAATGCCGATAAGGTTGCTGTTGAGGTTAAGTTGCCAGAGTATATTGTGCTTCATGCCGTTAGTGGCGCTGGCTATGAGTATGATGAGCAGAGACATGTGCTCTCGACAACAATCGCTGATATAAATGATGGTGTGGATCTCATAATTGAGGCTCTCGACTTTGGAGCAGAGGGTCTTGTTCCCGATGCTGAGGGCTCTATTATGATGGATCTCGCATTCGATATAAACGCTCACTTTGCCAAGGGCGTGAATGTTAATGTGTCGTCGCTTGAGCACGACCAAAATCTTGAGATTACAACGGGTATCGATGATATAGAGCTTGATGTGAAGTATGTAAGTGGCAAGGTTGACTACACCTACACTATTGATCAAGAGTTTAAAATCAAGACTGAAGATATAAACATTGGAGAGTTGGAGGTTGGCGGTGTGGGCCTATCGCCCGTTATCACTCTTAATGTTGATAATCCGTTGACGCTACCTCTTACTGCAACCTGTTGTCTTGCTGACGATACAGGTCGTAACTTGGACCTTGGCACTATTATGCTTAAGGCAGCAACCTATGACAATGGCAGGGTGGTGCCTACAGCTAATAAGATAGTTGTAGCTAATAGCAAGCCTGACTACGACTGTACATATGTTGAGGTTAACTTTGATGAGTTGCTTGCTGGTACATTACCTTCGAAGTTAAGCCTAAATCTTAGTATTGGAGTAGATTCCAGCCAGACGCAGACGCTCTATGTTGCCGATGAGTTTGCTATAAACTACGACTACTCTATATCAGTGCCTGTGGCAGTAAATGACAAGTTAAGTGTTTACTATGCCGATGAGTTTGTAGGTTTCGGTGAGATATTCACTCAAGTTGCTGAATACGATGTTTGTGTAGGCGATATTGCTCTTATAGCAGAGGTTGCCAACACAACACCTTTGGCGCTTGTTGCAGAGGCAGTGTTGTTGGATAAGGAGGGTAATGAGGTTGATCTTAAAGTTGAGTTAGAAGAGGGAAATAATCGCATCAATGGCTCAAAGGATGGTAAGACTGAGGCGATTAGTACATTGCGCTTGAATGTCGCCAACAAAGATGGCAATGGCCTCAACGTGGTTAAGTTGGCTGAGGTCGATGGCATTGCCTTCAAGGTGTGGGCCGATAGCGATGCTGAGGGCGATGTGGCAATCACCAAGGAGCAGTATGTAGGTGCAAAGCTATGGCTCGAGCTCGATGGCGGTATAACCATTAATTATGATGATTTCATATAGTAGAACGGATAACGATGCAAATGACTATGAAAAAGATACTTTATACTATAATAGCTATTGCTGCTATTTTTGTGGCGCAGAGTGCTGTGGCGCAGTCTCGCACATCGTACCACATGGAGGGCAGCTACTTCCGTAATGAGCTTAACCCTGCGCTTGCCCCTACACGTGGCTATATAGCTCTACCCGGTATGTCGGGCGTAGGAGTCAACGTGGGCACTAACTGGTTGTCTGTTGATAACTTTATATATGAGCGTGATGGTGGCCTTGTGACGGCCCTTCATGGCTCGGTTGGCGCTGATGAGTTCTTGGGACGTTTGCCCGAAAATATGAATTTGAATATCCGCGAAAACGTCAATATCCTGGGCGTTGGTTTCTATGCGGGTAAGATGTATTGGACCTTTGGTGTTAATCAGCGCCTCTCGGCCGACCTTACACTCTCGAAGGATCTGTTTCGTGCCGTTAAGACATTAGGTAATGGTGTCTACGACATGGGCAATGCGAAGCTCACAGCAACAGGATATCTCGACACCTATCTTGGCACCTCGTTCCGTGTTGGCGAGCATGTAAGCATAGGTATCAAGGCTAAGTTCTTGGTGGGCTTGGCAAATGCTAATGCCAGCTTCTCACAGCTATCGCTTAATGTTGGCGAGGATAAGATTGATGGTGTGTTGCACGGTGATTGGTATGGTAACGCAATATGCTTTGATAATAGAGTTGCTGAGGGTATTGCCGAGCCTACGTTTGAGGACTTTATACCTATCGATCATCCTTTTGCAATGTTCCAGAATGTCAATAGCTTTGGTGCTGCTATTGACCTTGGTACAGAGGTTCGCTTGCTTAACGACCACCTGAAAATATCGGCTGCTGTTACCGACCTTGGCTTTATTAAGTGGCAGCCACAGTCATATCTCAATGGCGAGATTGATGGTAACTTCTACTTCAATGGCTTCAACCTTTCAACAGGCGAGGCAGAGACAGGTGCAGAGATTGTTACCGACAACCTTGTTATGCCTAGCAACCCTACAGCCTATACCACACGCCTAAACTTTAACATAAATGCAGGTGTCGAGTATAACTTCTTGCGTAACCACTTTGCTTTGGGTGTATTGTCGCACACCGAGTTTTTTAACTCGACATATCTAACTGAGCTTACTGCGTCGTTGAACATTCGTCCAACAAACTGGATTACACTCACAGCAAGTCACACCTTCTTTAATAATAATCGCCCTGGAGTGTTTGGTGCTGCTATCAACATCCACCCACGAGTGTTCAACATCTATGTCGCTGCCGATTTCATTGATCCTAACCTTGTTGTCGGCCCTGAGATTGAGGCTTTGAGAGGCAAGAATCTGTTGTTGCCACGCTATGCTAAGGGTGTGAACATTTATGCTGGCGTAGGCTTCAACTTTGCACGTCCGAAGCATATTCGTCAGCAGGCACGCGAGATGAAGGCCGCAAGTAGGGAGAAGCGTGAGCAGAGACAAGTGAATAATAAATAGTTATAGATTATGAAAATACAAAGACTTTTACTTCTATGTTTAGCCCTTGTGGCGCTTTTTGTGTCGGAGAGTGCTACTGCACAGCTGCGTAGCTCCTATTTTATGGAGGGTAGCTACTTTCGTACGGAGCTAAACCCGGCGCTCACACCAACACGTGGCTACTTGGCTCTGCCGGGTATGAGTGGCGTTGGACTCAATATTCAGAGTAACTTCTTCTCTGTGGATAAACTCTATCGTGAGTTTAACGGTGAGTATATCTCAATATTCGATAATCGAGTATCGGGCGCAGAGGCATTTACTCACTTGAATGATATCAATAAGCTTAATGTTAATGCAAATGTCAACATTCTCGGCATTGGCTTCCATTCTCGTAGAACATTTTGGAGCTTCGGTTTTAACACACGTGTTCAGGGTAGTGCTATCTTGGAGCGAGAGTTGTTTGAGGGACTGAAGGGTGGCAAACGGTCGTTAGATGGCTCATCGCTTGATGTATCAGGCTTTGGTGAGTTGTATCTCGGATCGTCGTTCCCACTACATAAAAATGTCACAATGGGCTTCCGCCTTAAGGCACTATTTGGCTTTGCCAACATCAACGGCTCGTTGACTGAGGCAACGCGAGGTAATCTTAAGGGTGATTTCATCTTCTCGGGAATGCCTATCGAGCGTGATTATGCAGAGTTTTTTAATACTGACAAAGTCTTTGAATGGTCATCAGATCATATTCTCGGTGCTCCTACAAACTTTGGCCTCGCCCTCGATCTGGGTTTGGAAGTACGCCTGTTGAACGATCATCTCAAGATCTCAGCTGCTGTGGCCGATGTTGGCTATATCAAGTGGCACATGAAGCAGATGATGAAGGTGGGTGTCGACGCACAGTTCGACGTGGATAACTCTAATCTTGGCAAGATATATGAGTTTGGAACGCCTGAGTTTGAGTTAGATAGCAATCATATTCTTGTTGATGATAAGGCGCATGATTTTCGTATGCTCAACTACTCAGTAAACGTAGGCTTGGAGTATAACTTCTTGCGTAACCACTTTGCTATTGGCCTGCTATCACACAACGTCTTTAACAATAATAAGATTCGCTATCACGAGCTTACAGCATCATTAAATATCCGTCCTACAAACTGGATTACACTCACTGCCAGCCACACCTTCATGGACGGTAATATGCCTGGTGTATTTGGTGCTGCGGTCAACATCCATCCACGTGTGCTCAACATCTTCGTTGGTGCTGACTTTGTCGACTATAAGCGTGTGATGATGGATAGTGGTGCTCAGATCTTTACACGTCCTGTGTCACGCAGTGTCTATGCTGGTGTAGGCTTTAACTTCGCTCGCCCTCGCGAGGTGCGCATCGCCGAGAAGGAGGCTAAGCTTGAGCGTAAGCTTGAACGCAAGAATAATCGTGCGCAGAAAAAGTTGTAATACTCATAGAATAAAACAAATAATCAGCCATGTCTTTTTGACATGGCTGATTATTTATTGGTGAGTTGTGCTATTTCTCCAAAAATGTGCGAATGTTATCGGCAACGCACTCTATGAGGCGGTCGATGGCCTCGGCTGCCGACCATGCATTGTGTGGCGAGGCGAGCAGCTTGTACTTATCCTTTATATTATATAGAGGTGACTCACGCAATGGCTCAACTGAGAATACGTCGAGTGCCGCAGCAGCGATAGTGTTGTTGTCGAGTGCCTCAGCCAATGCTGCCTCGTCGATAATGCCGCCACGTGCCACATTGATAATCATTGACGATGGCTTCATCATGGCAAGCTGCTTAGCGCCTACAAGACCTCGTGTACGCTCGTTTAGTGGCGAGTGAACAGATACGATGTCGCTCCACTGCATCAACTCCTCAAGCTCCATTGCGGGGTATACCTCCTCGCGCTTAACGCCCGATGTTGAGAAGTAGCGCACCTCGCAACCAAAGGCTGATGCAAGGCGTGCCACCTCACGGCCGATGTTACCCATGCCGATGATTCCCCACTTCTTGCCACGAAGCTCAAATGTTAGACGGTCGTACGAGAAGGCTCGGTCAGCTTTCGAGTAGCGGCCGTCGTGGAAATACTCGTTGAAATATACAATGTTGCGGGCAAGGGCAAGTGCCGATGCGAGGGTGGTCTCAGCAACCGATGTTGTTGAGTAGCCAACAGCATTCTTTACCTCGATGCCAAGCTCCTTGGCTGTCTCAAGGTCTACGTTGTTCATGCCTGTTGCGGCTATGCAAATAAGCTTAAGCTTAGGTAGTTGGCGCATTGCCTCGCCGTCGATGACCACCTTGTTTGTAATGGCTATGTCGGCATCCTTCAGGCGCTCAACAACGTCCTGTTTTGCAGTGTTCTCGTATGCTATATACTCGCCCTGCGAAGTGATTTTTTCAAGGCTACGACCAGCAATGCTGTACTCATCCAAAAAGACTATTTTCTTCATATTTATGTTGTTTTAGTTATCGTTATTACTCTCTTTGCGAAACTCCCCAATAAGGTCGCGCACAACAACCGATGCGCAGCCTATGCCGAATAGGGCGGGGATATAGGATATAGTACCCACATTCGACTTTTTGTTCTGCTCCTCGCAGAGTATCATGGCTCCCTCACGCACAGGCTCGGGCGAGAAGACTGCCCAAAAACCTCGTTTAATACCTATTTTATGCAGGCGCTTGCGCAGCATGTGAGCCAATGGACAGTGGTGTGTTTTGGCTATATCCTTAATCTCCATTAACGTAGGGTCGGTCTTAGCACCAGCTCCCATCGAGCTAACCAGCGGAATGCCTCTGTCGAGCGCCCCTTTGATGAGTGCGAGCTTAGGCGATAGGGTGTCGATCGCATCTACCACATAATCAAACTTATCGCTGTCGAGTAGTGCGTCTGTTTCGTCGTCTTTGATAAAGCGGTTGACGATGCATATGTCGAGCTCGGGGTTGATATCCAACAATCGCTCTTTGAGAATCTCGCACTTTTCACGTCCAATGGTCGAGTGCAGAGCCACAAGCTGACGGTTGATGTTGCTCTCGGAAACCTTGTCGGCATCGGCAATGGTGAGGTGCCCTACGCCTGAGCGCACAATCATCTCGGCAGCATAGGCGCCAACGCCGCCCACGCCAACAACCAAGACGTGTGCATTTCGCAGTATATCAAGCTTTTCGCTACCCAAAAGTAGCTCGGTGCGTTCTAGCCAATTTGTCATCTTATGTCAAATAATCGTCTGTAATTCTTCTCTATCTCTGAGGCTAACTCCTCGTGGCTTATACCTCTTAACGCAGCAACCTCTTCGTATATTTTTTCGATCGAAAATTCTGTGTTGTCGTCAGTCTCGCAAAATAGGTTTTCAATAGGTATTGTAGCTATCACATCGCATGTCCGTGGCGAGCGCAACGATCGGTCGCCAAAGGATAAGTAGTAGCCTTGTGATATGGCTCTTTTGGCCTGCTCCGAGCTTCCGATAAATCCGTGAAAAACAACGCCTTGCAGTGTGTATCTGCGTAATGCTAACATCACATCTTCGAAGCTCTTGACTACGTGCAATACCACTGGCTTTTCGAACTTTTCAGCAGCTGCAAGGTGCTTCAAAAATAGCTCGTACTGCGCCTCTTTGCTTACATTGGTCGAGTAGTCGAGCCCCGTCTCACCCACAATGTCGCATGCCGAAAACTCTGGCATCGGCAATTCACGTTCTGCATCCCACGGGTGAATGCCCGCCATGGTGGGCGATAGCACTCCTAAACGAGGGTTGTGCGTGTGTATGTCGACGAGTTTTGCCATAAAAAAGTCATCTCCGAGTACAAAATTACTAAATTATCTTGCTAAAGCAAAAAAAATGCAATCTAAAGATTGTAGGTGTCAAAAAAAAAGAGTACCTTCGTGCGCATTTTGTATTGTAATAGGTATTGAAGCACAATATTTTAATCACAAACATAAACTAAATAATTAAAAACATTAATCTAACAAACAGTTTTTATGTCGAAAAACATTAAATTACGTAAAGGTCTCGACATTAATCTTGCTGGTAAGGCTGAGGCTCGCTTGGAGGTAGCTCCTATGGCGAAGTCTTACGCTGTTAGCCCGCTTGATTACGAGAACGTTACTCCTAAGCTGTTGGTTAAGGTTGGCGACAAGGTTGAGGCGGGAAGCGCTTTGTTCTTCGATAAGAACAATCCACGCATCTTGTTCACTTCACCAGTTAGTGGTGAGGTTTCAGCAATCAACCGTGGTGAGAAGCGTAAGCTTCTTAGCATCGCCGTTACTCCTGACCAGGAGCAGGTGGCTAAGGCTATCAAGGTTGTTGATCTAGCTAAGGCTGAGCGTTCTGAGATTGTTGAGATGTTGCTCGAGTCGGGTCTTTGGACTCGCATCGTAGAGCGTCCTTTCGGTGTTATTGCTAACCCAGACGCGACACCTAAGGCAATCTTCGTGTCGGCATTTGATTCGGCACCTCTTGCCCCAGACTACAACTTCATCCTCAAGGAGGAGAAGGCTGCTGTCGATGCAGGTATGGCCCTTCTTGGTCGTCTTACCGAGGGTAAGGTTTATCTCTCTGCTCGCAAGGGCGACGAGGGCTTCATGGCTGATGTGAAGGGCGTTGAGTACAATACATTCCAGGGTAAGCACCCTGTAGGTAATGTAGGTGTTCAGATTCATCACCTCGACCGCATTGCTAAGGGCGACATCGTGTGGACAGTAAACATTCAGGATGTTGCTATCATCGGTCGCTTTGTGCTCACTGGTAAGCTCGATATGTCTAAGACTATCGTTGTTGCTGGTAGCGAGGCTGAGAACCGTTGCTACAAGCGTATCATCTCTGGTGCTTCGGTTGAGTCTATCGTTGGCGCAATTAAGGAGAATGTTCGTGTTATCTCTGGTAACGTGCTTACTGGTCGCACAACAGCTGCTGATGGCTATATCTCTGCTGATGCAAACATGCTTACACTTATCCCTGAGGGTAACGTTTACGAGTTGCTCGGTTGGGCTATGCCACGTTTCCACCGTTTCTCAGTGTCGCGTGCTTACTTCTCATGGCTCTGCCCTAAGAAGCAGTATAACCTCGATACTAACCTCAATGGTGGTGAGCGTCCATTCGTAGTTACTGGTCTCTACGAGAACTACCTCCCAATGGATGTATACGTTGCGTATTTGTTGAAGGCTTGCTTGGTGAAGGATCTCGACAAGATGGAGAATCTTGGTTTGTACGAGGTGCTTCCTGAGGATTTGGCCGTATGCGAGTTTGTTGATCCATCGAAGATTGAGATGCAGCAGATTTTGCGTGATGGTATTAACCTAATGATTAAGGAGAGCTAAGCTATGGGATTGCGTAAATTTGTAGATAAGATTAAGCCTACCTTCTCAGAGGGCGGTAAGCTCGGTTTCTTGCACTCGACATTCGAGGGCTTTGAGACGTTCCTTTTTGTTCCTAACACAACAACACAGCGTGGTTCTCATGTTCGCGACTGTAACGATATCAAGCGTGTGATGATCGTTGTAGTATTGGCACTCGTTCCTGCTTTGTTGTTCGGTATGTACAACATCGGTTATCAGGCTGGCGTGGAGGGCATTATGCCTGCATTCTGGTTTGGTTTCCTTAAGATGTTGCCTATGATCATCGTATCTTACGTTACTGGTCTTGCAATCGAGTTTACATTTGCTCAGAAGCGTAAGCATGAGATCAACGAGGGTTTCCTCGTGTCTGGTCTTTTGATCCCAATGATTATGCCTATCTCGGTGCCATTGTGGATCGTGGCTCTTTCAACTGCTTTTGCTGTAATCATCGGTAAGGAGGTATTTGGTGGTACTGGTATGAACGTCTTCAACCCAGCGTTGTTGGCACGTGCCTTTGCTTTCTTTGCTTACACTCCTCAGATGTCAGGTGAGACAGTTTGGTATGCTACTGATGCTAACACAGGTGCTACAGCTTTGGAGCAGTTGGCAACAACAGGCGAGATGAAGTGGAGCGTTATGGAGGCATTCATCGGCCGCATCCCAGGTTCTGTAGGTGAGACATCAACTGCAGCTATCCTTATTGGTGCAGCTATCTTGCTCTTCACAGGCGTTGCTTCATGGCGCATCATGCTCTCAGTATTCGTTGGAGGTCTTGCATTTGGCTACTTGTTCGATGCTGTGGGTATGACAGAGTTCCCTGCATACTACCACTTGTTAGTTGGTGGTTTTGCTTTCGGTGCTGTGTTCATGGCTACTGACCCTGTTACATCTGCTCAGACAAACACTGGTAAGTGGATTTATGGTTTCATGGTAGGTGCTTTGGCAGTGCTTATCCGTGTTATCAACCCAGCTTATCCAGAGGGTATGATGCTTTCAATTCTCTTTATGAATGCTTTGGCTCCACTTATCGACTACTTCGTAGTAGAGCGCAATATTGCACGTCGTAAGAAGCTTATAAAGAACGTAAAATAGAGCTAAGACTATGGCAATTAATAAGAATTCAAATCTTTATATTATCACCTACACCGTTGTGATGGTGGTAATCGTAGGTGCTTTGCTCGCCTTTTTGGCAACCTCGCTTAAGGATAAGCAGGCGGCTAACGTTCTTAACGAGCAGAAGGTATCTATTATGAAGGCCTTCGGCGAGGCTGATGCTTCGTTCGACGAGGTTGTAACTATGGGCCGTTTGACAGCTGGCGAGTTTGTGGCTGTTGAGGAGGCTGATGTACAGGCTGTATTCGAGCTTCTTGGCAACCGTAAGGCTTTGACTGAGGCTCAGGACAAGCTTCCTATCTTCAAGATGGAGAAGGAGGGCACTACAAAGTTTGTTTTGCCTATCGTAGGTAAGGGTCTTTGGGGCGATATCTGGGGCTATGTTGCTTTGCAGCAGGCTGAGGGTAACGTTGTTATCACAGGTATTGTTATGGATCACGCTGGTGAGACCCCAGGTCTTGGTGCTGAGATTGCTACTGAGAAAGTCCAGAAGGCATTCGAGGGCAAGAAGCTCTACAATGCTGAGGGCAAGTTCGCTGTTCGCATGCAGAAGGGTGGCGCTCAGAACGAGTACCAGGTAGATGCTATCACAGGTGGTACTAAGACTTGTGATGGTGTTAACGCTATGTTGGCAGAGTCTATTGCTAAGTATGAGGGTTTCTTGCGTGCAACTGAGGCTCAGGTAGAGAAGGATGTTGAGGCAGAGACTCCAGCTGAGGAGAAGCCTGCTGCTGAGGAGACTCCAGCAGAGGAGAATGTTGAATCTAAAACTAAGGAGGAGTAAGCTATGAAACTAAGCAAGAATTTTACTAATCCTTTGGCAGCAAACAACCCTGTTATCGTTCAGATCTTGGGTATTTGCTCGGCTTTGGCCGTAACAGTTAAGTTGGAGCCTGCATTTGTTATGGGTTTGTCTGTGACATTCGTTTGTGCATTCTCTAACCTTATCATGTCGCTTTTGCGTAATGGTGTGCCTTCACGTATTCGTATCATCGTGCAGTTGGTCGTTATTGCAACACTCGTAATTGTTGTTGACCAGTTCTTGCGCGCATATATGTATGATATATCGAAGCAGCTCTCGGTATATGTTGGTCTTATCATCACTAACTGTATTGTCATGGGTCGTGTTGAGGCTTTCGCCTTGGGTAACAAGCCATGGGATTCATTCGTTGATGGTGTTGCTAACGGTTTGGGCTATGCCTTCATCTTGGTGTTGGTGGCTTTCTTCCGTGAGCTTTTCGGCTCGGGTACATTGTTCGGCTTCGATGTTATCGCACGCTTTGGCTATGTAAACAACTCATTGATGCTCTTCCCTCCGATGGCACTTATCATCGTGGGTGTTATCATCTGGGTTCATCGTTCTATTAACAAGGATTTACAGGAAAAATAGGAGGGTAGCATATGTTGAATTTGTTTATTAATTCGGTATTTATCGAAAACATGGTCTTCGCATACTTCTTCGGTATGTGTTCTTACATTGCCGTTTCGAAGAGCGTTAAGACCGCTTTGGGTTTGGGTGCTGCAGTTACCTTCGTTCAGGTTATGACAGTGCCTTTGAACTACCTTCTCAACCAGTATGTTTTGGCTCCTAACGCTTTGGGCGAGGGTGTTGATCTCGGCTTCTTGTCGTTCATCCTCTTCATTGCAGTTATTGCAGCTTTCGTTCAGCTCGTTGAGATGATTGTCGAGAAGTTCTCTCCTTCGCTCTACAACCAGCTCGGTATCTTCTTGCCACTTATCGCCGTTAACTGTGCGATCATGGGTGGTTCGTTGTTCATGCAGCAGATGGTAGGCACCGAGATCAACTCAGTAGGCGACTCTGTTGTTTACGGTCTTGGTTCAGGTATTGGTTGGTGGTTGGCTATCGTTATGATGGCAGCTATCCGCGAGAAGATTGAGTACTCACACGTTCCAGCAGCGTTGAAGGGTCCAGGTATCGCATTTATCATCACTGGTTTGATGGGTATCGCCTTCATGATCTTCTCTGGTATTCAGTTGGATAACCTTTAATAAGAGTAAGAATATGGAATTCAATGTTATTTTATGGGCAGTTGTTGCCTTTCTTGCAGTGACACTTTTGTTGGTGCTCCTGCTACTCTTTGCAAAGGCAAAACTTACATCGTCTGGTGCTGTTAAGGTAAACATCAACGATGGCGACAAGGTGTTGGAGGTTGAGTCAGGCTCAACACTCCTTAACACACTCTCTGAGCAGGGCATCTTCCTTCCATCAGCATGTGGTGGTAAGGGTGCTTGTGGTCAGTGCAAGTGCCAGGTAGTTTCGGGTGGTGGCGAGATTTTGCCTACCGAGCGTGGCTTCTTCAACCGTCGCGAGATCAACGAGGGCTGGCGTCTTGGTTGCCAGGTTAAGGTTAAGGAGGATATCGCTATCAAGGTTCCTGCTTCAGTGCTTAGCATCAAGAAGTGGGAGTGCGAGGTTGTATCTAACAACAATGTGGCAACATTCATCAAGGAGTTCGTTGTTAAGCTTCCTGAGGGTGAGCACCTAAACTTCCGCTCTGGTGGTTACATTCAGATCGACGTTCCTGCAATCACCGTAGATTACAAGGATATCGACGTTGATCCTGAGTACCGTGAGGATTGGGAGAAGATGGGCGTGTTCAACCTTAAGATGGTTAACCCTGAGCCACAGGTACGTGCATACTCATGTGCTACTTACCCTGCTGAGGGCGATATCATCAAGCTTAACGTGCGTATCGCAACTCCTCCATTCGACCGTGCAACAAATAGCTGGGTGAACGTTAACCCAGGTGTATGTTCTTCATACATCTACTCTTTGAAGCCAGGAGACAAGATCATTATGTCAGGTCCTTTTGGCGAGTTCTTCTTGCCTGATAACCTCTCTGACGATCAGGAGCTTGTATTTATCGGTGGTGGTGCAGGTATGGCGCCTATGCGTTCGCACATCATGCACCTCTTCAAGACCGTTAAGACTGGCCGCAAGGTTAACTTCTTCTATGGTGCTCGTTCTTTGAAGGAGGCATTCTACCTCGAGGACTTCAAGCAGATTGAGGAGGAGTTCCCTAACTTCAAGTTCCACCTTGCGTTGGACCGTCCAGATCCAGAGGCTGACAAGGCAGGTGTACCTTATGTTGCAGGCTTCGTTCATAACGTGCTTTACGAGACATACCTCAAGCAGCACGATGAGCCAGAAGGCATCATCTACCTCATGTGCGGTCCTCCGATGATGGCACAGTCGGTAGTTAATATGTTGGATAATCTTGGCGTTCCAGCTGAGAATATTCTCTTCGATAACTTCGGCGCATAATTTGTTGTGATAAGGGGTCATTCTCGGCCCATCACTAAAAGTAAGACCCCTCGGGCTGTACGTTTGAGTACTATCCCGAGGGGTCTTCTTTTGCGATAGACCAAGCCTAACCCCTTCTAACAACAAATTTATTTCTTGTGATAGGCCGCAATCTGCGGCACATGCCTAAAAAAGCTGACTACCCGAGGCTGTACTATTTGTACTATCCCAAATAGACTCTCTGCGCTCACTTGACTCACTATCTCGGCCTTTGTCTATTAGCAAAAGAGTCCAATCTTTTTATCTAATTCCGATAGTTGAAATGTTAAATCGTCAGTGTTAAAAAGTTAACAACGAAAAAGCTATGATTTTCGGCAGAAAATACGTAACTTTGCTCCGATTTTTGTTGAACTGAAACTATGTGTTGTCAAAAGTTGCCGCCCTTAAAGTGGTAGGGAGGTATGACAAAAGTACCCCTATGGGGTAGGCAACATATGATTGGAGATAGTTTAGCAGATGTCGGAGTTGAATAATAAAATTTAACATGAGATAGAATATGGCAGAAAAGAGATTTATTACGTGTGATGGTAACTACGCTGCGGCGCATATTGCTTATATGTTCTCAGAGGTAGCAGCCATCTATCCTATCACACCATCGTCAACAATGGCTGAGCTTGTTGATGAGTGGGCAGCGCAGGGCAAAAAGAACATTCTTGGCGACACCGTAAAGGTTGTTGAGATGCAGTCGGAGGCTGGTGCTGCAGGTGCTGTACACGGCTCATTGCAGAGCGGTGCGCTAACATCGACATTTACTGCATCACAGGGCTTGTTGCTCATGGTGCCAAACATGTATAAGATTGCTGGTGAGCTTCTCCCAGGCGTGTTCCACGTATCGGCACGTTCGCTAGCAGCACAGGCCTTGTCAATCTTTGGTGACCACCAGGACGTAATGGCTGTGCGTCAGACAGGCTTCGCTATGCTTGCTACATCTTCTGTTCAGGAGGTTATGGACCTTGCAGCAGTAGCTCACATCGTGGCGCTCAAGGCTCGCATTCCTTTTGTTCACTTCTTCGATGGCTTCCGTACATCACACGAGATTCAGAAGATTGAGCTTATGGAGGAGGCGTCGCTTGCTTCTATGCTCGACCGTGATGCATTGCGTGAGTTCCGCATGCGTTCACTCAACCCTGAGCGCCCTGTAACACGTGGTACTGCTCAGAACCCAGATATCTACTTCCAGACACGCGAGGCATCAAACAAGTTCTACAACGCTGTGCCTGACATGGTTGCTGAGACCATGGAAAAGATTTCTGAGATCACTGGCCGCGAGTACAAGCCATTCACATACTATGGCGATGCTGAGGCTGAGAACATCATCATCGCTATGGGCTCAGTTACTGAGACTATTAAGGAGTGTGTTGATTACTTGCTCACTCAGGGCAAGAAGGTGGGTGTTATCACTGTTCACCTCTACCGCCCATTCTCAGCAAAGTATATGTTCAACGTGTTGCCTAAGTCGGTTAAGCGCATCTGCGTGTTGGACCGCACTAAGGAGCCAGGAGCTAATGGCGAGCCATTGTTCCTCGACATACGTGATGCATTCTATGAGTGTGACTCTCGTCCAATGATCATCGGTGGCCGCTACGGTCTATCATCGAAGGACACTACACCTGCTCAGATGTTGGCAGTATTTGCTAACCTCGAGGCAGCAGAGCCTAAGAACCACTTCACAGTAGGTATCAACGACGACGTGACAATGTTGTCACTCGCTGTTGGTGAGGAGGTGTCAATGGCTAAGGAGGGTACCTTCGAGGCGTTGTTCTTCGGTCTTGGCTCTGATGGTACTGTAGGTGCAAACAAGAACTCTATCAAGATTATCGGTGGCTCGACAAACAAGTATTGTCAGGCTTACTTCTCATACGACTCTAAGAAATCGGGTGGTTACACATCATCGCACTTGCGCTTTGGTGATAACCCAATCACCTCGCCTTACCTCGTTACTACTCCTGACTTCGTGGCATGTCACGTGCCATCGTACGTTGAGAAGTATGACGTGTTGAAGGGCTTGAAGCGCGGTGGCTCATTCTTGCTCAACTCTGTAAACGATGCTGAGACAACCTGCCGCACACTTCCTGCACACATGAAGGCATACCTTGCTAAGAACGGTATCAACTTCTACATCATCAACGCTACAAAGATTGCTGCTGAGCTTGGTCTTGGTTCTCGTACTAACACTATCATGCAGGCTGCATTCTTCAAGATTGCTGACATCATTCCTATCGAGAAGGCTGTTGAGGAGATGAAGAAGGCTATTTACAAGTCGTACGGCAACAAGGGTGAGGATATCGTTAACATGAACTATGCCGCTGTTGACGCTGGCTGCGAGGCTGTTGTTAAGGTTGAGGTTCCTGCTGAGTGGGCAACTATCGAGGCGGAGGTTACTGAGCAGCATGCTGAGGGCAATGTTCCAGCATTCGTGCGCAACGTGTGCGAGCCTATCGACGCTCTTAAGGGTGACTCACTCCCTGTATCGGCATTCAACGGCCGTGAGGACGGTACTTGGGACAATGGTACTGCAGCTTACGAGAAGCGTGGTATCGCAACCAACGTTCCTGAGTGGAAGATTGAGAACTGTATCCAGTGTAACCAGTGTGCTTACGTATGTCCTCACGCTGCTATCCGCCCATTCCTCGCAACAGAGGAGCAGGCTACAGCAAGCGGCCTCGAGTGGAAGCAGGGCTTGGGCGAGACAAAGGCTCTCAAGTTCCGCATTCAGCTTTCACCACTCGACTGTACAGGCTGTAACAACTGTGTTGACGTATGTCCTGCTAAGGATAAGGCCTTGGTTATGCGTCCTTTGGCTGAGCAGATTGCTGAGGCTAAGAACTGGGATTATGTAACAAAGAATATCGGCTACACCGAGCATGTAGATAAGACTAAGTCGGTTAAGAACTTGCAGTTTGCACAGCCATTGTTTGAGTTCTCTGGCGCATGTGCTGGTTGCGGTGAGACTCCTTACATCAAGGCTATCACTCAGCTCTTTGGCGACCGCATGATGGTGGCTAACGCTACTGGTTGTACCTCTATCTACTCTGGTTCTGCACCTTCTACTCCTTACTGCACTAACGCTAAGGGTCACGGTCCAGCATGGGCTAACTCACTTTTCGAGGATAATGCTGAGTTCGGTCTCGGTATGAAGATTGGTGTTGAGAAGATTCGTGAGGCTTTGGCAGACACTATGCGCAAGGCTATCGCTGAGTGCAACTGCTGCTCAGATGAGCTTAAGGCAGTAATGCAGGAGTGGATCGACTCACGTCACCTTGCAGCAGCATCACGCGAGATCACTGCTCGCATTCTTCCTATGGTTGAGGCTTGCCAGTGCAACTATTGCAAGACAATCCTTGAGTATAAGGAGTGGCTCGTTAAGAAGTCGCAGTGGATCTTCGGTGGCGACGGTTGGGGCTACGACATCGGCTTCGGTGGTGTTGACCACGTGTTGGCATCAGGCGAGGATGTAAATATTCTTATCGTAGATACTGAGGTTTACTCTAACACTGGTGGTCAGTCATCTAAGTCTACTCCAGTGGGTGCTGTTGCTAAGTTTGCATCAGCAGGTAAGCGCATCCGCAAGAAGGATATCGGCGCTATTGCAATGACCTATGGCTATGTATACGTAGCTCAGGTATCTATCGGCGCATCACAGCAGCAGCTATTCAACGTGTTGAAGGAGGCTGAGGCTTACCCAGGTCCATCACTCATCATCGCTTACGCTCCATGTATCAACCATGGTATCAAGGGCGGTATGACACGCACACAGACCGTAGGTAAGCAGGCTGTTGAGTGTGGTTATTGGCACCTATGGCACTACAACCCACAGCTCGAGGCTGAGGGCAAGAACCCATTCGTTATGGATTCGAAGGAGCCTGATTGGTCTAAGTTCCGCGACTTCTTGATGAAGGAGGTACGTTATACATCGCTAAAGAAGGCGTTCCCAGCTGAGGCAGAGCAGTTGTTCGAGGCAGCGGAGGAGAATGCTAAGTGGCGTTATAACTCATATATCAACCGCACAAAGTAATTTATTGTGATAAGGGGTCATCTTCGACCTATCCCAAAAGCTGAGCACCCGAGGCTGTACTATTTGTACTATCCTCGGGTGCTCACTTTTGCGATAAGCCAAATCTAACCCCTTCTCCCAACAAATGATTTGCTGTGATAGCGACGCATCAGCGACGCTTGAATCAAAAGTCCGAATGAGCAGTACTTCGAGTACAGCCCATTCGGACTTTTTTCATGTCAACACCACATCTACCCTGCAAAAATTAGAGAAATTAGGGAGTTTAGTGAGAAAACTTTTATATCCTTAACCTCCTTAATCTCTCTAAATTCATTAATCCCATATGTATGTCGTAAAATTTTATTATCTTTGCGCTGTAAATTTCTATATTAAGAGAGGAGATAACATATTAACATTAAATAATTAATTAAGATGAAAAAATTTTTCCTTTTCCTTGCAGTCTCGCTCCTCGCATTTACCGCTTGCGAGAAGAGCCAAAAAGAGGTTGACAATGCCGTGCTTAAGATCACATCTGGTGAGCTTCTCACCTTTGAAGCTACAGGTGGCAAGGGTACAATCACCTACACACTTGAAAACGCAAAGGAGAACGCTTTGCCAACAGCAACATCTGGCGCAGAGTGGGTTACTGATATCACTGTTGCCCAGGATATTACCTTCAACGTTGCAGCTACAGATACTTCAGATGAGCGTAGCGCTGTAATCGTCGTTGCTTATGGCGAGCAGAGCTACACCATCCATATCCGACAGGCTGGCGACCCTTATGCTGGTCTAGAGATAGATGTAGAGTTTGTGGCTACAGCCCTCAATGGCGAGTATTATGGCACTGCCTACTCTCCAGACCCTAACTACTTTGCTATTCTTTCAAAGAATGGTACTACAGGTTGGAGCGACCTTTATGTAGATACATACTATCGTTTCGACATCTACTCAAATACAGCGGGCGATGCCAGCGCTCCAGTGCTTCCTTTGGGCACATACACTCTTG
>JAFODV010000102.1 GCA_017380515.1 Alistipes sp. | reverse complement strand
GATACATACAACGAAATCACAGGTCTTGATACAAAACCATACACAATCGGTGGTGGCACATATGCAAGAAGCTTCCCTCTGGGTGTAGCATTCGGTATCGAACCAAAAGGCGATGAACTGCCAGACTTTGTAGGTACAGCACATATGGCTGAAGAAGGTTACTCTATCGAAGGCTTCCTCAGCGCTCTGGAAATCATTATTCTCTCAATGTATGAACTCCACAAACTTGACTATTAATATAGTTAAAAAGCATCCGCGTACAGCGGATGCTTTTTTACTTTATAAAAGAATAGTCACTTTTATTGAAGGGACTTTGTTTATATGGTATCATAAGCTAATAAAGGCGGTGAAATATATGAAAAAATTGATTTGTATTTTAGTCGTTGTGCTTTTTATGATGACTTTTGTATCTTGCGGTGAAAGAGAATCTGCAAACAGCGATAATTCTACCAGCTCAGATATAAATTATGAAAATACACGGCATACTGTTACAGTTGCCCAGCCTGACGACAGCCTGCTGTTGGATGCAAATGTAATGGCAGAATTTATACCGCGCAGTGTGATACTTACATCAACACTGGAAAATCCCCAGTTCAATTACAGATATTTTGTTTTTATTTGTAACTTCGAAAAAAATCAGCCGGATTTTTGTTACTACAGCCCGGTGCCTGTAGACAGTGATGGAAATTTGCATATTGATATCGCTACATCTTCTGAAATTGTCTGGCAGGTGTTTGGTGCAGACTGGAATATAGCTGAACATATTGACCAATATACCAAAAAAGACGATACTACTGTCTACCACCCTACAGAAATAGGCTGGGGTATGCAATGTTATTATCCTTCAGGCTATGTATACAGCAGTTTCAACAGCGATAAAACACAGGTTGTCACTACTTTTGAAATGTTCGGCCCGGATGATTCTTCGGGAGACCCAGACCATAAATCCTACGGCAGATATAAAATTATTTATGATGTTATGGGGGCAGATGACAAGACATTTCTCCGTTTCAACAGATTTGAAAAAGAATAATATTTGTATATATACAAATGGAAAAAGCAGGGAATTAATATCCCTGCTTTTGATTTTTTACAGGCTTTAAAATGCCATAAAATCGAAAATTTTGACATTTTAAACAAAAGATGGTATAATGCTTTCGTTAATATAATAATTGTTGTTTGTTGCAAAACAATACAAAGTATTTGGCTACGAAGATACAAAAGAAAAATCAAACTACAAAAATATAACTTAAATTATTGTAAAAATGGTCCTCAAAATACATTGTGAATAGGTCTCTATTCGTTATGGCCATATAGTACAAAAATAGTCCTTATTGCTTGTTGTGATTTGGTGTAAAATTGTGTTGTTTGACAAATAACAGAATACGAAGTGGTGGATATACAAAATAATTTTGTATATTTGTCGAAATTTATGACAAACATTTTTGCATGAAAGCCGAGAATAAAACCCTTCCAATAGTTGCTGCTGACGAGTGGTTGAAGCCTGTTGAGGCTGAGATCAATCGTCGCTATTCTATGTATACGAGCCGATTAGAGGATATCGAAAAGTCATCGGGCTCGATTGTCGATTATGCAAATGGCTATCGCTACTATGGCTGGCAGCGTGATGAGCAGATGAAGGGTTGGTGGTTTAGAGAGTGGTTGCCCGAGGCTAAGGATGTCTACATCTTTGGCGATTTCAACCAGTGGCAACGTACCGAACTACGTCTTCAGCGCAATAAGGAGGGCGTGTGGAGCATATTCCTCCCTGATGCAATGTACGAGAACCGCCTTGTTGATGGCTCGCTCTACAAGATTCATGTTCATGGCCACAATGGTTGGCGTGATCGTATTCCTGCTTACGCCAAGCGTGTTGTGCAAGATGAGGTGACAAAAAACTATACTGCTCAGTTTGTCATAGAGCGTCCTTACGACTGGAAGCACGACGACTTCCGCGCCCCAAAGGTTGGTGAGTTGCTAATTTATGAGGCTCACGTCGGCATGGCGCAGGAGAAGGAGGGCGTGGGAACATATGTCGAGTTTCGTGACGAGGTGTTACCACGCATCAAAAAAGCGGGCTATAATGCCGTGCAGCTTATGGCCATTGCCGAGCATCCATACTACGGCTCGTTTGGCTATCATGTGTCGAGCTTCTTTGCTCCGTCATCACGTTTTGGTACGCCTGATGAACTACGCTCGCTTATCGACCGTGCTCATGAGCTTGGCATCGCTGTGATTATGGACTTGGTTCATGCCCACTACGTGAAGAATTTTGACGAGGGTATCAACGAGCTCGATGGCTCCGATCACCACTACTCAAAGGCTGGCAATGCGGGCTATCAGCAGTATTGGGACTCAAAAATCTTTGACTACGGCAAGCGCGAAGTTGAGCACTTCTTGTTGTCGAACGTGAAGTATTGGCTGGAGGAGTATCACTTTGATGGATATCGCTTCGATGGCGTTACATCGATGTTGTACCACCATCGAGGATATGTCGACTTTGATTGCCGTGAGAGATTTTTTGACGAGGGCGTTGACCGCGATGCTATTGTCTATCTCACTCTTGCCAATAAACTTATCCACGACATGCGCCCCGATGCTATAACCATTGCTGAGGATGTTAGTGGCATGCCTGGCTCATGTGTGAAGCCTGAGGATGGCGGTATGGGCTTTGATTATCGTTTGGGTATGGCTATCCCTGACTATTGGATTAAGCTTCTCAAGGAGCAGAGGGATGAGGATTGGAATATCTGGGAGATGTGGTCGGTGATGACCAATCGTCTGCCATCGGTGCGTACGGTGGCCTATGCTGAGAGCCACGACCAGGCATTGGTTGGCGACAAGACTATCGCCTTCCGCCTTATGGATAAGGAGATGTACTTCTCGATGGATCGTGCCTCAGAAAACTTGATGATTGATCGTGGCATGGCACTCCATAAGATGATTCGTCTGCTAACAATAACCACTGGTGGTGAGGCCTATCTCAACTTCATGGGTAATGAGTTTGGTCATCCTGAATGGATTGACTTCCCACGTGCGGGCAACGAGTGGTCGTATAAGCATGCACGTCGTCAGTGGTCGCTTTCGGAGAATGGCTTCTTACGCTACTCGTTCCTTGCCGAGTTCGATAGAGCTATGATTGAGATGGTGAAGGAGTATGGTGTTATGGGTGATGGCTACCCTTATAACCATATGATGGATGAGACAAACAAGACTATGGTCTATTCACATAAGGGTCTCCTCTTTGTTGTTAACTGGCATCCAACAGCCTCGATTCCCGATTATGAGCTATGTGTGCCTTGGGCTGGTAAGTATAGTGTGTTGTTCTCCTCTGACGAGGCTCGCTTTGGTGGTCACGAGCGTGCCGATATCACCTCAGAGCATTTTACCACCACGCATAAGCGCGAAGATGGCACGGAGTACTATACGATAAATATCTATAACACCTCACGTACTGCCTTGGTGCTTAAGTATGAGGAGTAGGTCTACGAAATTGAAAAACTATGGAAGAGAATAAATGTCCACATTGTGGTGCCGAGGTTGTTGAGGGTGCAAGAGTGTGTCTCAAGTGCGGAGCTCTGCTCTCTCAGCCATCTACCGAGCCTGTTGTGGTGGCGAATATGAGTCTTGATACGACGCCTGCGCCTGAAGCTGCGCCCGTAGCCCAGCAGCCTGATGTTCAGCAGAAGCGCAACTCCTCAAAGCGTGTTGTTGCCTTGCTACTATCGGCGCTCTTTGCTGTGGCGCTTATTGGTGGCGGTGCTTTTATCATCCTTGGGACCTCGGAATCTGATGTTGAGGAGAGTCATGGCTATGCCCCTTGGGTGGATCTAACATCGCATTTCAACCTCGACAAGGTTGTGGATAGTGATGGACACTCCCACTTCAATAGCTATGAACTTACTCACGAGTGTTTGCCCATATCGCGTGAGCTTATTGTTGAGGACGAGTACGATGCTGTCGTGCTTGGCACAGGTGTATGGGTTCGTAGCTATCCACAGCTCAAGAAACGCTTTCAGCGATGTCAAGTTAAGACTGGTGATTTGTTGCATGTAACTCGCTCAGCGGGTTATCAGAGTGGCGGCTATTGGAGCTATGTTAAGGTGAATAGTGGTCGTCGTGCTGGTAAGGAGGGATATATTCCCAACGACTATATCATCGAGCAGGAGAAGTACGACTTGTTGCAGCGCTATGTCTTGACAGGTAGTACGAATATGAATCATCGCACACCAAGCAAGTACCTCAATGCTATTGCTACGGTGCTTATGAAGCTCGAGGCCAACACCCGACATCCAAACCTTGACGTTGCGCAGCTCGATGTCTCGCCATTTAAGCAACATACTATCGTTACGTTTGGTATTAGCGATAGGAATGTAGCCGAAAATAACTCACTCCTTGCCTTTGTTCAGTTCTACAATAACAATAATGACTTCGTGATTCTTGGTATTGTTCCTGGTAAAGTTGTTAATCAGGTGTCGCAAAATCCTAATGGATCGTACGATATCTACTACATAAAATAACGTTGAATCTATTAATTTAACAATTATACTACTATGAAAACTAAACATTTATTTATTGCAGCAATTGTTGCCATTTTAACAATGACGTCGTGCTCAATGTTCGGCGGTGGTGATGGCTCGAGATTCACTTATGCTCCATGGCCCGATTTGAGCGCACATTTCGATCTTTCGAAGATTGAGACTATGGAAGGCAGCAATATCCTTAAGTTTAACACTGCCGCTATTACTGCGGGCCGTGTACCTATGACCAGTGATCGTCTTGACAATGGTGAGTATAATGCTACAGTTCTCGGCCGTAGCGTAGTTCTACGAAGCAACCCAGTTGTGTCGGCTTACACAAAGATTACAAACATCAATACTGGTGATAAGCTTACAGTGACTCGTAACTGCGGTTATCAGAATGGTCACTATTGGAGTTATGTATATGTAAACACAGGTCGTGCTGCTGGCTATCAGGGCTTTGTTTGCACCGACTTTATCGTAGGCTCTGAGCAGTACGAGATGATTGATCAGTATGTCATCCGTTCAGGTTCTAACCTCTCAATTTACTACACTGATAGCAAGAAGTTGCATGCTATTGCTGATGTTCTTATCAAGTTCCAGGCCGACAAGCGTCACCCTAACTTGAACGTGTCATTGCTCAACGAGTATCCATTTGGTCACCAGTCTATCGTAGTATATCAGATTCGTGATTATGGTATGCAGAACAATAATTGTATGTTGGCTATCGTTCAGTTTACTCAGAATAGCAACGATTTTGTAGTGCTTGGCGTTGTTCCAGGTAATACTATCAACAGCATTCAGCCTATTGGTGGCTCATACGACGTATATTTCAACTAATATACGGACAATATCGTAGATAAGTTTTTATAATTTTATACAACTATGAAGATTAAGTATTTATTGATTTTGGTGCTCACAGCAACGCTCTCTTTTGCAATGGCTGCATGTGGTACCACACAGAAGAAGAACTCAGAGCAGCAGGCTGATGAGTTTGATGAGCTTTTGGATGAGGAGTTCGATGGTGAGGAGTTTGGCGAAGAGGGCGGCGACCTCTTGGATGAGGAGTTCGAGGAGGAGTCTACAGAGGGTGGCGAGGTTGCCCTCAATGGCGACCCTAACAAGGCTGACCATATCGTTATCTCTAAGGAGTCTATGACTCTTAACCTTTATGACAGCGACGGTGGTCTTATCTTTAGCTTCCCAGTAGCTGTTGGTAAGAACTATGGTAACAAGGAGAAGGTCGGTGATATGAAGACTCCTGAGGGTGAGTTTACTGTTAGCCAGATTCAGGATGCTTCGGCATGGACCCACGACTTTAAGGATGGCAAGGGCGTTATCGCTGGCTGCTATGGTAACTGGTTTATCCGTCTTAAGACCCCTCCACACACAGGTATCGGTATCCACGGTACACACGCACCTGAGTCAATTGGTACACGTGCTACTGAGGGTTGTATCCGTCTTAACAATGCTGACCTTGACAAGCTTAAGCCACTCGTAAAGGTTGGTATGAAGGTTACTATCAAGACATCGTTCAAGGATATGGAGGCTGATGGTCGTGCCGAGGAGAATGGTGTAAATAAGGATACTTTTGCTAATGATTCATCTGATGAGGATGGCGAGGGCGACTTGTTGAAGGATCTTGAGAAGAGCAAGGACGAGGTTAACAGCATCGACCCAACTAAGGTTGCTGTTGATGACAACGCTGTTGATCACGTAATTGTTGAGGGTGAGAGCTTCTCAACTTTGGCTAAGAAGTACGAGACAACAACAGCCCGTATTCAGGAGCTCAACCCTGATGTTGATCCTCGTAAACTCCAGATTGGTCAGAAGATTCGTGTTAAGGGTAGCAAGCCTCTTGTAAAGGCTGAGAAGAAGGCTGAAGAGCCTAAGAAGGTAGAGGAGCCTAAGAAGGCTGAGGAGCCTAAGGCTGAGGCTACTCCAGCTGCTGAGGATGGCGAGGCTGTATATCACACAATGCAGGAGAATGAGTTTATCAGCCACCTTGCTGTGAAGTACAATACAACTTCAAAGAAGATTCAGGAGCTTAACCCAGATGTTGATCCTACCAAGATTCAGATTGGTCAGAAGATTCGCGTTAAGTAATCTTTTAAAATAGGGTGGTGGCTACTGCCACTAAGCTATATCGTGTGAATGGGTTGCAATAGTGCGGCCCATTCTCTTTTTGTCTTGTTATCTTTGCTTCTTATCGCTATATAAGGCCCATTCATCTCAGTTTTTTGTCTGCTCATCATAAATATCGCTTTATAGGGTCTATTGTTAATAAAAAGTTTGTACCTTTGTGAAATAGTGTGCGCGCGCGTGCGCGTATCAACATAAGGTGCAAACAACAAACCAAATATATCCAATATGAAAACCTTACAAATTATTGCGGAGAAGACTCTCCGTTACGATGCCCCCGAGATGGAGGTCGTAGAAATTAATGTTGAGCGAGGCTTTGAGCTTTCGAGCGATGGCTTTGGCTTGGGCGATGGCACAAGCTATGATGAGGAAGATGTTATCTGGTAGTCCAATGTTTAACCACTAAAGAGCAAAGAAAATGAAGAAGTTTTGGAATTTGATGCTTGCTGCGATGGTTATCTTTGGCGCAGTAGCATGTAACGATGTGAATGTAGAGATTATCAACCCTGAGCCTGAGCAGGTGGGCTTGTCGTTTGAGGCAACTATCGACCTTATGGAGACTCGTGCCGACGTGATCTTCAATGAGGGCACAGGTAAGTGGGACACAGTGTGGACAGGTGACGAGACGTTGACTGTTAAGTCTGGTTGGACTATGTACGATTTTAAGAACAGTGTAGATAACAAGAATCACTTTGTTTGCACAAACGATGGTGTTAAGAACTTGATTGGCAAGCAGGTTGAGATTTTCTTGACCCACGATGCTGATTACAACACTTTGGATAGTAAGGCTGGCAAGGCAGGTGGTAAGATTTGTGCTACTGTAGCGTCATTCGACCCTGCTGAGGGTGTTAACCTTCAGGTTGAGAGTGCCTTTTTGCGCTACTCATCTGATTATGAGGTGACTCTCGATGCTTCATCGTATATCTTCGACTATAATGGCCAGGTGCGCAACACAATCACACTTCCTGCAGGTGATGATGTATGGGTAGCAATTAAGGCTATGGATGATGTTACTTTGAGCTACTCTATTGATGGCGAGAAGTGCAAGGAGAAGACCTTGAACCTTGCTGCTAAGAAGATTTACAACCTCGGTGAGCTCGGCTTGCCATACGAGGTATCTGCATACTCTGTTCCTGGCACACACAACAACTGGGCAGCTGGTGCGACTCCTATGTATGTTGTTGGCGACTACTGTGTAGCTTATGGTGTTGAGTTTGCGAGTGCTGAGAACAAGTTTAAGCTGTTGGGTTCTAATGACAAGTGGCTAGGTGCCAATGCTCTTACTGTTGGTAAGTGGACAGCTGTAAGCACAAATGGTGGTGATATCACCATCGCTGCTGGTGTGTACGACATCTACTTCTCAGAGGCTGAGTCTAAGATTTGCGTTGTAGCTGCAGATGCTGAGGTTCCTGCAATGCCAGTATTCTCTGTTGGCGTTATCGGCCTTGGTGGCAACTGGGATGTTGACAAGGATATGACCTTGGAGGGCGACTACTACACATTGAAGGGTGTTGGTGTTGTGGCTACAGATAGCTTCAAGCTTCGCATCAGCGATGACTGGGCTGAGAACTATGGTATTGCAAGCAGTACAACTGCAGAGACTGTAGCTATCGAGAAGGATACCATGTACTCTCTTGTTCAGGATGGTAAGAATATGCAGGTTGCTGCGGGTACCTACGACCTATACTTCAACTATGCAACCAAGGAGTTCTACGCATTGACTCCTGGCACTACTCCTGATGACTTGTCTATCCCTCAGTACAAGGTTTATGTGCACCCATATAACAATGTATGGACTAAGTTTAATCTCTACTCTTGGGATAGTGCAGGTGCTAACCCTACAGGTACTTGGCCAGGCACTGCAACAACAGTGACTGAGACTATCAACGGCTATACATACTATGTATGGACTATGCCTCGCTCGGCTACTGGCGCATCACTCAGCATCATCCTCAATGATGGTGCTGCACAGACTGACGACTTCACATTGGGTACTCTTGATAAGGACTACTACCTATTGCTCAACGGCATTACCCTCAGCTTCGTAGAGGATAAGGAGAACCCAGAGCCAGAGGTTGTTCAGGGTGAGCCACAGCCATCTACATGGGCATTGGCTGGTGACTTCAACTCATGGGGCGATAAGGTGATGTACACTACTGAGGTTGATAACCTCTTCGTTGCTAAGGGCGTTAATATTGGCGCATATAAGGAGATTAAGGTTAAGCAGGTGGGTAACTGGAATAATAGCTACGGTGGTGGTATCAACTACCTTAATGCTAATATCTGGACAAAGGTTCATAGCGGTGGCTCTAACCTCTCGATTATCAACGCTGGCACATATGATATCTACTTTGACTATGCCAATAAGCGTATCTATGTTATGACTGAGGGTGTCGACTATACAACTGCTACCGAGCAGTCAGCTAATGGTGCTGCACCAGACCTCTCAGGTGCATCTTGGGGCTTGTGTGGTACTCACAATAACTGGAGCGCACCAGATATCAAGCTTGAGTGGGATGGTACTATTGGTCTATATGTAGCTCTCAATGCAAAGCTCACTGGCGAGTTTAAGGTTCGTGCTAACAACTCATGGGGTGAGGACTATGGTTGTGGTGGAACTATCACTGTTAATGCCACAGCAGGTAAGGCAATGTCACGAGGTGGTGGTAACTGCAAGGTTTCATCAGGTACCTATGATGTATACTTCGACTTCTCAGGTAAGAAGATCTGGGTTAGAACACCTGGTTCTGCTGCTCCTACAAAGTAGAACATAAATATTACAGTTAATGCTGCTCGGTGCCTCGGTGCCGAGCAGTTTTTTTATGTGATTGCCCCACCCAACACCACGCTACGCTATGCCCCCCACAGCCACCACCACACTGCCCCCTCCACAACATGGGTATTAAAAATAATACCCACGAGGAGAGCGAAATAGGTGGAGAGGCAGATGGGATATCCCAGCCACCACCACACTACCCCCTCCACAACACGGGTATTAAAAATAATACCCACGAGGAGAGCGAAATAGGTGGAGAGGCAGATGGGATATCCCCACTCACCACTACGCTACCCCCCTACAGCACGGGTATTAAAAATAATACCCACGAGGAGAGCGAAATAGGTGGAGAGGCATATGGGATATCCCCACCCACCGCTACGCTACCCCCCTCCACAACACGGGTATTAAAAATAATACCCACGAGGAGAGCGAAATAGGTGGAGAGGCAG
>JAFODV010000101.1 GCA_017380515.1 Alistipes sp. | reverse complement strand
GGTAACTTTGGTTCAAGGGGAAACGTATGGACAGTTGCGAAAAATACTGTCGAGAAGGGTTTGCAGTTTGCCTATGCACACCGTCGTGAGAAGAAGAGAAATTATCGTTCATTGTGGATTGTTCGTATCAACGCAGCAGTTCGCATGTATGGTATGACTTATTCAGAGTTTATCGGCAAGATGAATGTTAAGGGTATCGCTTTGAACCGTAAGGTTTTGGCTGACCTCGCACTCAACGAGCCAAAGGCATTTGAAGCAATCGTTAATGCAGTTAAATAGTCGCTTCCACTCTGGAAGTAAGGGGTCTGATCTTCTGATCAGACCTTTTTTATTTGTTGTCAGAAGGGGTCATTCTCTGCCCATTGCTAAAAGTTGAGCACCCGAGGCTGTAGCATATCTACTATCCTCGAGTGCTCACTTTTGCAATAAGCCAAGCCTAACCCCTTCTGACAACAAATAATATGCATGGTGGTTTGCAAAATAAGAAATTAGTAAAGAGCTATATGTTCGTTGCTACCAATTACCGAATTTGCAGTAAGAAGGGTTGCAGATGTGGTCTTGACATGAGAAAGCCTCGAATGGGCAGCGCACAGAATTTGCAGTAAGAAGTGTGCCGAGTGCCACACTCGGCAAAAATGCCACCGATGGGTAGTACTTAAATGTACGTCCCATTGGTGGCATTTTTTGTTAGGGGCCGCAATCGACCGCTTATTACTGCAAATTCAAGCGCTCAGCTGTGTAAAGATAACGCTTAATGCTTCGTTTTGGAGTCTTGATAAACTCCTCACGGTGGATAACAATGTTAGCAACCTTCTCATAAGAGGCAACCATGGTGTTGAGCTGCTGGAGGTTCTCGTTCATAATCTCTGGAAGACGCTCCATGTCGATGCCCTCAGCATTTGCAAGCTCATAGTCAGGCACGACAAGTGCTGTGAGCTTGCCAGCATTCTCGATGACGAGCGACTCAGCAACCATGTATAGGTTGTTTAGGCGCTCCTCAATCTCCTCGGGGTAGATGTTCTGACCTGAGCCTGAGAGAATCATATTCTTGCAACGACCACGGATGTAGAGTGTGCCGTCCGCGTCCATAGTACACATATCACCTGTGTGCAACCAGCCGTCCTCGAGAACAGCATCTGTTGCAGCATCATTCTTAAAGTAGCCACGCATGACGTGCTCACCACGGATAAGAAGCTCACCAGGGATATTCTTTGGATCTACTGACTCGATGCGTGCCTCAAGGTTACCTGGCAACACGCGACCACATGAGCCTGGTTTGAACACCGCTGGATCCTCGAAGCTGATGAGTGGACCGCACTCGGTCATACCATAACCTACGGTAATAGGGAACTTAATCTTGCGGAGGAAGTCCTCAGTCTCAGCATTAAGCGCAGCACCACCCACGATGAAAATCTCTACGCAGCCACCAAACTGCTCCATAAGACGTGAAAGGATTGTCGAGTAGATAGCAGTGTTGATAAGTGGAATACGCATTGCGATGCTCATAGGCGCTTTCTCAAGCATTGGGAGGATACTCTTGCGGTACACCTTCTCAAGGATAAGAGGCACTGAGCATACGATTGTTGGACGTGTCTGCTTCATAGCCTCAACAAGAATCTTTGGCGATGGAATACGTCCAAGGAGCGTTACGTGTGCACCACATGCAAGTGGTGTAAGAAAGTCGAAGGTACAGCCGTAGGCGTGTGCCAAAGGCAAGAACGAGAGGGTACGACCACCCTTGCGGAAGTAGTGCTCGCCAGTCTTAACACTTGTCATATCCAACGCATATGTCACGTTACCTGTGAGGTTATTCACAGTAAGCATAACACCCTTAGAGGAGCCTGTTGTACCAGATGTGTAGTTCAGCAAACATACAGCGTCGTTTGGCACCTCAGGATACTTGATGTCGTCGCTGGTAAAGCCACGAGGATATGCCTCGCGGTAGTTGGCATTCATGTTCTTCATGTACTCTGCGCACTTGTCACCCTCACGCTCGTATATTACGTGGAAGTCGGTGAGCGATATTGCAGCCTCAATCTTAGGAATCTGATCGCCCTCGATGTCGTCCCAGAAGTTATCACCGAGGAACAGCAGACGGCTCTCAGAGTGGTTGATGATGTTGATTACATCGTTAGGATTGAAGTCCTGCAAGATTGGCACGATGATGGCTCCGTAGGTGATTGTAGCAATGTAGCTGATGCACCAGCGAGTGTTGTTACGGCCAATGAGTGCTACCTTGTCACCCTTCTCGAGGCCAACCTCCTTGAAGAATAGATGAAGCTTGGCAACCTCCTTAGCCACCTCGTAGTAGGAAAATGACTCACCCTTGAAGTAATCGGTAAGAGCAGCCATCTCGCGATTATCACGGAAGCTCTGCTCGTAAAGCTTAATTAGATTTCTCTCCAACATATAGTTTAGTTTTAGTCTAATAATCACATTTTAACAGAGCAAAGATACAAATTTTTATTTGTCAAAAAAAATATTCAACCGATTTTCTCATACATTACACATATACAACATGTCAATTAATTTATATAGCATTGATATTAAAGCATTTACACAAAAGATAAATCAATGATTAATTTGTTTTATTTTTCCACTATTCTACTCCTTATCACTTCTTTTGTATAGTAAAACACATTTCACACCAAAAAACTTTGTTTATTAGTTATTTTTTTCGTATCTTTGTCTGATATATGGCCCTTTAGTTCAAGGGATAGAACGAAGGTTTCCTAAACCTTAGATCCGAGTTCGAGTCTCGGAGGGGCTACCACCATTGCTGCGAGATCAACAAAACATGTTGATCTCGCTTACTTTATGTTTATGTATATTCGTTAAATTAAATATTTTTTTATAACTTTATGGCATAAAACCTATATTAAGAAGCTATCATCAGAGGCAGACCACTTCGAAGATGAAAACGCGGAGATTAAACACCACTCAATACTCATACTAAAACCTGAGCAGAGCTTGGACGAAAGCCTAAGCATCGGCACACGAGATGAAGAGTTGCCCGAGTTTGGGGATTAGCAGAAAAAGCACTATATTTGCAGAAACATTGCTTGCAACGTAGTGGTGATAGATTCGGGATATTACCCTACTCCTATATAATAAAAAGACGAAGAACAACGTTTACAAAAACAAACACATTATAAGTTATGACTGAATACACTTCAACCTCAACTGCTCAATCTGGTGTAGCAGTACGTTCGCTGTTCAAGAGCCTATACATGCAAATGGCTGCGGCCCTCGCCGTGACAGGTCTCACAGCATTCTTCCTTGCAGACTCACAGGCATACTGGGATTTTCTCGCTAACAACCCAAGCTTCATATGGATATGCCTGTTTGCAGAGCTCGGTCTTGTGTTGTTGCTCTCGGCACGCGTTATGCGCATGTCGATAAGTGCGGCAACACTTCTGTTTATCGCCTACTCGGTGCTTAATGGTGTTACACTATCGACAATATTCCTTGTTTATGAACTCGGCACCATAGCAACAACATTCTTTGTCACAGCGGGTACATTCTTTGCAATGAGCGTCGTTGGCTACGCAACAAAGATGGATCTTTCACGAGTTGGCAACGTGCTATACATGATGCTTATTGGCCTATTAATCGCTACCGTAGTAAACATCTTTGTAGCATCAAGCACCCTATACTGGATTATCACCTATGCTGGTGTAATCATCTTCGTAGGCCTCACTGCATGGGACACGCAGAAGATCAAGCAGATGTTCTATGAGTATGGCACTAATGATAAGTCGGGCCACAAGCTCGCCTTGCTCGGCGCATTGACCCTCTATCTCGACTTTATCAACCTATTCTTGTTCTTGTTGCGCATCTTCGGAGGCTCACGCGACTAAAAAGGTATAAAAAACATACATAGGGGTTGTTCTTTCAAAAGGACAACCCCTATTTCATTATATACTACTCACAACACCTTACGTGCAATATGTTGCTCACGGTAGGTTGCGGGCGAGACCCCGACCACCCTACTAAAGTACTTGCCAAAGCAGGATTGCGACGGAAAATTGAGGCGAAAGGCAATCTCCTTGATGCTTATGTTTGACGATAGTAGTTGCGATACAGCATCGAGTATAACATGCTTCTCTATCCACTCCATAGCACTCTTGCCACTAGTCTGCTTAACCACTCGTGATAGATGCTTAGGCGTAAGATTTAGTTTTTCGGCATAGAAGCCAAGCTCACGATGCTCTATATAGTTCTCCTCGATAAGCTTGATAAAAGATGTTGTAAGTTCCTCATTGCGAGTGACTATGCTCTGCTTGGTACCATGCAAGAAGTATCCCAAGCCGAGGAAGAAGGCCTTGGTGAGAAGCTGTAAAATCTCAAGACGGTTGGGGTTACTCTCTGTGGGTATTAGGTTGCGACACATCGAAAGATAGCTCTCGATGGCATCCTTAGCCCTATTATCGAGGGCACTCTTTGGCGATGATGCCACGATATTGCCAAGTGAAAAGGTGTTGCCTATGCCCAAGCTCGATATAAACTCGTCTGACATAATAATATAGGTAGCCTGAAAATCGGGGCTAAGGTCTATAAGTTCGGTTATCTGCCCTGGCAGGACAATCATCATGCTATAGCGTTGTAGGTCGTATATTTGGGTATTTACACGCCCTTTGCCCTCTCCCGATGTGCAATACACTGCCACCACCAAAGGGTTGCGATATGGGTGGTTCGGAAGGATTGCAAACTTGGGATTATCGATAATAGCAAAGTAATCGTCGATAAGATAAGTAGAGATATTACTTTGACCGATGAATTGCTCTAAAAGTTTTGATAGTGTCATTGTCGTAAATTTCGCATTTTATGGAACAATACTCCTTTCATTCCACAAAGATATAACCTGTAGAACTATTTTACAATACACGTGCGAACTTTACTCCAACCATTGAGCACTCTATCCCTTTATTCTACCCCAAATAAGCGGTACTTTTGCACCGTGAAATTTGGTAACATTATATTATAATATTAAAAGCGTAGAATTATGGCAACTAAAATTAAAGAGAAGATTGTAAAATCGTATGTAAACATTGAGTCGGGCGTTGTTAATGGCTATCAAGCCATTGAGAAGGGTGTTGTTGGAACCTATAAAAAGATTGAAACTGCTGCCGTAAACTTCGGCAATAGCCTTATCGAGGAGTACGACAAACAACATAAGCGAGAGGATAAGTAGGCCTCACTGCATGGGACACGCAGAAGATCAAGCAGACGTCCTATGAGTATGGCACTAATGATGAGTCGGGCCACAAGCTCGCCTTGCTCGGCGCATTGACCCTCTATCTCGACTTTATCAACCTATTCTTGTTCTTACTGCACATCTTCGGAGGCTCACGCGACTAATCAAGAGTCACAGATAAAAATATCCCGCACCTCGATTTTGAGGTGCGGGATTTTCTTTATAACAATAGAGTATCTCAGTATTAAAACTTAGCTCTTATACCAGCCTGGAACGCTCCTCTGTTGCCTGAGCCAAACTCAAAGAAGCAACGAACCTTACCGCCCACCTCAATACCAGCAATACCCAGCTGATAGGCTGGCAACCAACCATATCGTATATCACCATCGGTGACACGGTATATGGCTGTTGCTCCAAGCGACGCACGCGAATACATACCTACATAGGGGGTGTTAAACCAATAGAACTTAGCACCCGCCATAAGCGTGAAATAGTGCGAGTTGGTAGTGTAGTTCCTGTGTTCATCAGTAAAGCCCTGCTCATAACAGATAGTACCACCAATTCCTACATGCTTAATCGGGAAGTAGTGGTAGTCGAGGCTTAGTGCGCCATACGACATATTATCAAGCTTAGTTGTTCCCATCGAAAATAGCGTTGCAAAGGCGTTAATCACAGTTGGCGTAGTACCTACTCCGTACGATAGGCCTATTTCATTATGGCGAAACTCCCCTCCACGATCACTCGCTGGACGCTGAGCCGATAGCACAGGACATAGCATCAGCACAGCAATAGATATTAATAACAGTTTACGCATGATTCTAAAGATTAATCCAAACTCATACAAATATACAAAGTTTTGTCAAATAATACAAAACCGAATCTTAATATTACATTCGTGTTACAAAGTTTGCAAACGTATTTCAATAAAATGAATATAATATAACATTCCATTCGGCGTGTTGCAAAAGATGTAAAGGCATATTAATTTTGCTCTCGAAAAGATGAAGATAGTTAACAAAATTTATAAAGTATGATGCAAATTCTAACATTACTCGGAGCTCTCGGTATGTTCCTCTACGGCATGAACCTCATGAGTTCGGGACTCCAAAAGGCCTCAGGTAGCCGTCTGCGCAACCTGCTCACGGCAATGACATCTAACCCTTTCAAGGGTGTTGCAACAGGTCTTGGCATAACTACGGTTATCCAATCATCATCAGCCACAACAGTGATGACCGTAGGATTTGTTAATGCAGGACTTCTAACCCTCACACAGGCCATAGGCGTAATTATGGGTGCCAACATTGGTACTACGGTTACGGCATGGCTTGTTTCATTATTGGGCTTCAAGGCCGACATCTCTCTTCTTGCTGTGCCTCTCATGGCTGTGGGCTTCATTCTAAGCCTATCGAAGAAGGACAAGCGTCGCCACATCAGCGAGCTTATCATCGGCTTCTCGTTGCTATTCCTTGGACTGTCGCTCATGAAGGAGTCGGTACCAGATCTTCGCGAGACCCCCGAGGTGTTGGCATTCATACAGAACTGGACAAGCTACGGCTTTGGCTCGGTACTTATCTTCATGGTGTTTGGCACAATCCTAACCCTTATTCTGCAGTCGTCATCGGCGACAATGGCCCTCACTCTCATCATGGTAAACATGGGTTGGATACCATTCGAGATGGGTGCTGCGATGGTGCTTGGCGAGAACATCGGAACAACAATTACAGCCAACATAGCTGCTGCGGTGGCAAATGCAAATGCTCGACGTGCAGCCCTTGCCCACACAATATTCAACGTGGTGGGTGTGTGCTGGGCACTCGCAATCTTCACCCCATTCGTTAAGTTCATTGGCTTGATTATAACATGGTTTGGTCTTCCAAACCCTGCTGAGATTGCTCACGACGCAACACTCACGATGACAGAGGCTGAAAGTACAGCAACGCTCTACGGAATATCTATGCTTCATACGATGTTCAACCTTATCAACACACTCCTTCTTGTTTGGTTCACCAAGCAGATAGCGGCAATCACCACACGCCTAATAAAGGATAAGAAGGGTAAAGAGAACGACGATAGTGTGAAGCTCAAGTATATCGACGCAGGACCACTCTCAACAGCTGAGCTTACTATGGGCGCTGCCCGCAACGAGGTAGTTCACTTTGCCGAGATTTCGCGCAATGGCCTCGATTATCTACGCCGCATAATAAACACCAAGAATGCAAAGGAGTTCGATGAGATGCAGCAAAAGCTGGTTAAGTATGAGGAGATTTCGGATCGCATCGAGTATGAGATTGCAACATTCCTCAACTCAATACCCGAGGATAGCATATCGGATAACACACGCACTGAGGCTAAGCGCATGTATAAGATTATTGGCGAGTTGGAGAGCCTTGGCGACTCGGGCGAGGCAATAAGCCGCATCCTCACACGTCGTAACATGCGCGATAAGAGCTTTACAGAGGAGCAGGTATCACTACTAAACAAGATGCTCGACAAGCTTACCCATGCCTACGATATTATGATTAACAATCTTAGCAAGAACGAGCCAAACCCAATAGGCTTGCGCATGGCTACCGACTGCGAGATTGAGCTAAACGACCTACGCAACAACATACGTGAAGCCGAGATGCTTAAGATCGAGCAGAATGGCTCAAGCTACGAGGCAAGCGTCTACTTCCTCGACACCCTCTCGGAGATTGAGCGCATGGGCGACTTCGTCATCAACGTCTCACAGGCCTTGGAGAAGTAAGCCATAGCCTAATATCCTAAAAAAACTCCGAATGAGCGTACTTTAAAGTACGGTTCATTCGGAGATTTTATTTTGAAAGGGTAAATAGTACTAATGAGGTCGATGGTGGAGCTTCGCTTGATAAGATACCCTATTGGCCCTATTCTCCCTATTTTCGATATCTTCTGGGGTAAAGCCACTTCGCTCTGGGTAAAATAGGTATCATGAGTAAAAAACACCCGGCAACACCCATGAAAAACACCTCACTATCAGCGCACCAAATTTTTGATTAGAAGGGCGCCGAGTGCTACACTCGGCAAAAATGGCGACGATGGGCTGTACTAATCGTACTGCTCATTGTCGCCATTTTTTGTTAGGGGCCGCAATCGACCCCTTATCATCAAAAATTAAAAAGGCATGTCATCTATTACGCCTGCTCCGGCGGAATATGATGGCTGTGGCTCCTCAACAAAAGGTGGCATATCGGGCATTGCTGGCGCCTGCTGAGGCTGCACAGGCTGAACACGCCATGCACGAACATCGGTGTACCAACGATCCTGATACTTGCGTGACTCGATGTCGAACGACACGGTATACAATTCACCAATGCGTAGTCCTGCAACATCCTGTCCCTTGTTCATAAATGTAACAGCTATCTCCTTACCATACTGTTTGTTAGGCTGCTCGAAGACTACTGTCTGACGCTCCCACATACCACGTGCCGACTGACCAGTTACGGCTGGGAGAATCTCCAATACTTTACCTTCAAATTCCATCTCTATCTAAGTTTTAATAATTATGCAACTGATACTGCTATGCCGAGAGCCTCTACCCTATCGGCAATCTTGCGAAGCTCATCTTTTTCGACCTTAACAAGGCTCTTGCATGGCGTGTCGCGGTCAAGCGAGTAGACCATAACCTGCTTAGGCTTAATCTCAGCGATGAGCTTTAACCATGCCTCAACCTCCTCAGGGGTGGTGTTATCAACCTTTTGACCGAGATACTCACCACGAAGAAACATGGTCTGCACGATAAGCTCGCCATTAAACTTCTTCATAAGTTCCACCTGACGCTCTACGGTGTAGTTTCCCTGCGGCTTGTTCACAAGTTGTACGGTAGCATCAAACGCAGAGTCGAGCTTAAGGATATTGTTATCGACACGCAACAGAGCACGGCATACATCTTCACGATGAATCTGCGTAGCATTCGAAAGTACTGAAACCTTAGCATTTGGGCAGTGCTTATCACGCAAGGCGATGGTGTCATCTATGATACTCTCGAAGTCGGGGTGCAACGTAGGCTCACCATTACCCGCAAAGGTGATTACATCGGGAGGTGTGCCACCATCAACCATCTGCTGAAGCGTCTGGTCGAGCATCGCATAGACATCCTCACGAGCATTAAACCTACGTCTACCAAGGTTATCGCCATTCCAGCCACACTCGCAATATATGCAGTCGAAGCTACATATCTTGCTATCGACAGGCAACAGATTAACGCCCAGCGATAGGCCAAGGCGACGTGAGCGCAAAGGGCCAAAAATGATATCTCCAAATAGTGCTGTCATTGTTTAAGGTTGTTTAAAGGTTACTACTTAGCACCCTTCGAACCGCCAAACTTCGCGCCATGCTTAGCCTGGTAAGCGAAGATATTCTCCGAGTAGCTTGTAGTCTTAAACTCTGAGTCGCGCTTACGCTTGAAAGCAACGGCAATGAGGCGGTCGACAAGCTCGTCGAACTTAACACCTGTAGCCTCCCACAAGTAGAACGACAACGAGCCAGGAATGGTGTTAATCTCATTAACGTAGATACCGCCTGTGGCCTCGTCAATCATAAAGTCGATGCGTGACACACCGTCGCAGGCCAACACACGGAAGGTCTCGCAAGCGGTCTTACGAATGAAGGCGGTAACATCCTCTGGCAGGCGAGCAGGAATCTCACGCACTGTAGAGTGCATACCCTCAGATGGTTTGTTCTTGCCTCCACCCAAATACTTATCCTCATAGCTAAGAATCTCGCCCGAGCGTACAGGAGCCTCACATACCGATGCCTCGCAGTCGTAGTAGTCGCCAAGAACAGAGCAGTTAATCTCCTTAAGCTTCTCAACAAGACGCTCGACAATGATACGCTTAGAGTATTTAATAGCGTTATCCACAGCATCAACAAGCTCCTCACGATTGTGAACAGCCTTGATACCTACCGACGAGCCGAGGTTAGCAGGCTTAACGATAAGTGGGTAGTTGAGCTTCTCCGAGCGCTCGATGCAGCCCTCACGCTCCGACAACCACTCCTTGTCTGAGAACCATGCGTAGTCAACAACAGGGATGCCACTCTCCTTGAGAATCATCTTCATAGTAATCTTATCCATGCCATTTGCCGAAGCAAGGGTATTAGGGCAGGCATAAGGGATACCTGTCATCTCCACAAGGCCCTGGAACGAGCCATCCTCACCCGATGTGCCATGCAAACATGGAAGGATAACATCAATAGTGGTGACAACATCGCTACCAAACATAGGCTTGCGCACCTTGTAGAGCTTGTTATCGCCATAAACAGGACGGAAGTAAACCTCGGTAACAGACTCGAGCAACGCCTTCATATCTCGATAGTTGTCTGTTGTGCGAAGCTTATCTCCTGTATACCAGTGACCCTCCTTTGATATGTAGATAGGCACGATGTTATACTTCTCCTCGTTCATCGCTGCCATAGTCTGTGCCGCTGTGATCACCGAAATCTCGTTCTCAACAGAACGGCCACCAAAAATTACACCTACGTTAATCTTCATTGTATTTAGTTGTTTTTGTTATAAGCATTATTATTATTTGAATGAGTCGGGAAGATCGTTCTCATAAAGCACCACATCGCCAGCCTTGAGCTGAGGTTGTAGCTCCGACATAGCCTCATTAAACGACGCCACGCAGCTAATCTGTGCCTCGGGATATCCTCCCTTTGCTAAGCCCTCAGTGATAGCCTTGCGGTTAACCTCGTTAACAACAAACACCCTATCGGGGCGTGCTATGGCGATATCCTCGCCAAAGAGCTTATTATTATCATACTGCTTCGAACCCATCTCCACAAATCCTGGCGTTACGACATAGCGCTTTCCCGTAGTCACAAAGCCCGACAACACCTCGAGGGCCATCTTAGCACCCGTAGGGTTAGAGTTATAGGCATCATCGAGGATTGTAATACCACCATTACGACGCATGCTTAGGCGATGCTCAATCTGCTCAATCTGACGCACTGCACGACGCTCAGCATCGACCTTTAGGCCAAGTCGTTCGGCAATGGCCAACGCACCAAGGATATTGAGGATGTTGCCACGACCAAGGATATGTGTTGCAAAGCCCTCGCTTAGCTCGCCCTCGTGGTTTACATCAAACTTAGTTTCATTAGGGAGATACTGAATATTTACGGCACGGTACTCAGCATCTGGGTTCTCAATGCCATATGTAGCAGCCTTAACTCCCGATGTTTTGAGGTAGTTGTAGGCTGCCTCAGAGTCGATGTTCACAACGCCAAAGCCATCTTTGGGCAGCGCCTCGATAAGCTCAAACTTGGTGCGTGCCACATTCTCCGTAGAGCCAAATGTCTCGAGGTGCATCTCACCAACAGAGGTGATGATACCCATCTGTGGCGCTACCAAGTCACAAATCTCCTTGATGTCGCCACGTTGCTTAGCACCCATCTCAACGATAAAGACCTCGTGGTGGGGCTTAAGATGCTCACGCACAGTACGCACAACACCGAGCGTGGTGTTGAAGTTGCCAGGGGTCATCAACACATTATACTTCTCAGAGAGCACTCGATGCAAGAAATGCTTGGTCGAGGTCTTACCAAAACTTCCAGTAATACCAATGATTTTGAGGTGAGGCATCGAGCGAAGCATGCGCTTAGCATCGTTGTAGTACCAACGAGTGATTGCCGCCTCCATAGGACGATTGATAAGATTAGCAAGCAGTGTCCAGTAGTCAAGTGTTAGCAACATCATAGCCACGAGAGTATAGTCCTCAGCATAGATGTGCACAAGCGCCACAACGGCAAATGTAAACACTAAGCGTGTGATAAACAGGCGCTTAACACGCATTGTGTAGGCAATAGGAATCTTATACTTGATGCTTAGCTCTGCAATGGCAATTACGAGCATCCACAAGCCAAACACGATGATGGCTGCAATATGGCAAGTAAAAGCGAAGCATAGTGCCGACAACACAGCCACAAGATTCATGCGCGAGTGCCACTCGCCAGTCTGCCTAAGCCAGCGATTGTATCGCTCAACACGATAGCTATTCTGCTGAAACATCTGCACCGAGTAGCGCATAGTCATAAGCAAGTAGAACAGCCAAACAATGGTAAAGATATGTGATGCTATCATCTCTTACTCAATTTTTAGGAATGACTTAACCGATGCACGCCACAACTCGGCCTGCTCCAACATGGCAAAATGGCCAGCACCCTCAGCAACAACCAACCCTGCATCAGGCATAAGACGCTCCATCTTCTTAGCATCAGAGAGTGGCGTGGCGGTATCTTTATCGCCCCAAAACAAGAGCACAGGGGCAACAACCTTAGGCATTACATGGCACAAATCCTCGTTTACGCACTTCGACAATATAGCACGCATCATGGGCGTAGCTCGGTTGTAGTCGGACGAGCCAGCCTTCTGACGACGCTGGTCGATGAGCATTTGAGCCTTCTGCTTGCCAACGAGTAGCGGAAGCATGGCTTTCATAAGTTTAAAGATGTAGACCTTGCGATAGTACGCAAAGCTACGACGTGGCTTCACACCAGCAGCATCGGTAAGAATGATTTTAGCAACCTCATTACGCGATGCATAGAGGATAGATACACGACCACCAAACGAGTGGCCAACGAGCGTTGGACGCTCCACACCAAGATGTTTAGCCAAGGCCTCGATTGAGCGTGTAAACTCCTCGACACCCCACACCTCACAGGGCTCGGCACTAAGGCCAAAGCCAGCAAAATCTACGGCAACAACCCTAAAATGGTTGCGCAACAGCTCAGTAGTTGATTTCCAGATATTTCGGTCACAACCCCAGCCGTGCAACAAAAAAACTGTATCACCCTCACCCTCAACACTATAGGCGAGCTCTATATTGTCATATGTATAACGTGCATCCATAACGGCAAAGATACAAAAAAAAGATGAAAGTGGCACTTCAAAACCCCACAAAAACAAGATATAATTTATCAGCCTAATAACACCCCACCCCTTGCACAAAAAAAGCAATCCTCGAAATGTACTTTGTTGTACTATTTCGAGGATTGCATCCTTAGGCCGCGAAGCAAAAAGTGAAATGCTAAGAGAAATTCTCCTGCGCCACCATCTCCGATGCCTCCGCCTCCATCTCATTTTGTATTGTAATCATCGTCACCACATCTTCGGCACGTTCAGCACCACCAATCGAGACAACCATGTTCCAATGTGTCTGCACGTGCACAATGCCATTCATCAGCGACAAGACTCCCATAACACGATTTTCGGGGGCAAGAACCACCACACCATCAACATCGGTATACTGAGCAAAGAACTGCAACATGATGATAACATCGTGAAGCGTTGGCACTCTGCGTATTACAATATTCTGAGACTGACACCCCATAGCTGTTAGTGAATCGACAAATGGCGCGAATTGCTTCTCGGCATAGTCGTCGAAATCTCGCACAAGTATTACGCCAATGCGCATATTTGTTGCCGAGAGCTCCACCAACTCAACAAAGGGGTCGTTCATGATATTCTGGAGGATAAAATATTAGCGGATATACTTTGCCATTGCACGCTCCTGCTTAGGATACTTCTTAACAATATCCTTGTAGCACTCCTGAGCCTTAGCCTCATTGTTCTGAGCTGCGTAAACCAAAGCGAGCTTCTTTGTGTAGGTAACAAATGTGTGCTCATCGTCGCTTGCCTGAGCTGCCTCAGCGAAATACTTAGCAGCCTCATCGAGCTGATCCTTCTCAACAGCGATGTCGCCCTTGAGACCCAACACCTTAGCGTTGAGCATCTCACCAGCAGCGCCCTCAACATTCACATACTTTGCCAACTCAGCCTCAGCCTTTGCCAAGTCACCAGCCTGAAGTGCAGCAGCACCAGCAAGATATGCAGATGTGTTAGCAGCAGCAGTACCCTCATACTCCTCCTGAACCTTGTCGTAGCCCTCAACGCTCTTTGCGCCGCTGAGCTCGTTACCCATTGCGATGCTTGCAGCCTGCTCCTCCTGAAGCTGACGGCCGTCGCTATAGTTCTTGAAGATGAAGTAAGCGCTGAAAGCCAAGCCTACGATGATAATAATCCAAAGAATCTTGCTACCGTGCTTGTCGAAGAACAACTCCAACTTACCCTTAGTCTCAACCATGAGATCGTTCTCGGGTGTCTGTACTTTGTTTGCCATAATAAGTTTACTATTTTAATTATTTTATATTGTTCGCTATGTTTTGAATATTCAACTTGCAAAGTTACTAAAATTATTCGAATTTTATAATAATTATCACAAAAAATTCAACATCAGCGATTTTTAACATATTACTATAAAAAAGTCGTTGGCTGATGAAGTTAACGATTTTTTCAGTATCTTTGCATTATGAGAGAGTCGAAACGATATATAAAATGGGTGATTGGTAGCATCATGATAGCATGTGCCACACTCCTTGGCGCTTGCGACATCATCGAAGATGAGTTACCAACATATGACGAAACATCAATAGTGAATGTTGGCGACCAAGCCCCAGAGTTCTACATTGAGTCGTTGGATGGTGAGATGCTGCAAATGCCTAATGGCGAGCAAACATTGCTTATACTCTTCTCGCACACATGTCCCGACTGCAAAAACCTTATGACAGACTTACAGCAGTATTTATCAGCAAACACCGTAAGGCACAACATTATGGCCATTTCGCGAGGTGGAGCACCCAGCGAGATTGAGGCATTCAGAGATGAGCACAGCCTCAAGTTTGCAATAGCCGCCGACGAGACAGCGGATATATACTATAAATACGCAACAATGTATGTACCACGCTGTTACGTCATAGATAGCAACGGCACAATACGCCACATCACCTATGAATATTCGAAGGGCGATGTTGAACTACTCATAGCACAACTCGACAAATTAGATTAGGAATATGATCCTTGACACCATATCAATAATAAACTTCAAGAACATCTGCGACGAGCAGCTAACGCTCACACCAGGCATCAACTGCTTTGTGGGCAACAATGGCGCTGGCAAAACCAACATATTGGATGCTGTGCACTATCTTGCCCTTGCCCGCTCGATGCAGACGCTCAGCGACAACCAGGTTGTACGCCACGACGAGGAGTCATTCATCATTGATGGCAAGTTCAACAGCGATGGTGGTCGTATCGAGCAGGTTGTGTGTGGCTACACCCGCCGTTCGGGAAAGACACTGAAGCGCAATGGCAAGGAGTATGACAAACTTTCGGATCATGTGGGACACTTCCCCATTGTCGTCGTGTCGCCAGCCGACTCAGCACTCATCAGCGACTCTGCCGAGGAGCGCCGTAGATACATCAACCGACTTATATCGCAAATAGGCCGCCAATATCTTGCAGCGCTAATACGTTACAACACAACTCTTCAGGAGCGCAACAAGCTTCTAAAAACATCGCCCTCGGAGGAGATGCTGCTAATATACGATCAGATGCTGGACATGGCTGCTACAGCGATATACAATCGTCGCAAGGAGGTGATTGCACAGATGCGCCCAATCGTCGAAGAGTACTATAAACTGCTGTGCGGAGGACGTGAGACAATAGGCCTCGACTATCGCTCGGAACTCGACTCGGCAACACTTGGCGAGTTGCTTTTGGCATCACGACAGCGCGACTTTGTCAACGAATTTACATCAGTGGGAGTGCATCGCGACGACATAATATTTACAATTGGCGACTACCCACTTCGCAAGTACGGATCACAAGGCCAACAGAAATCATTCCTCATAGCCCTCAAATTAGCAGAGTATCAGCTGCTTGCAGAGAGCAGCGGCGAGCGACCAATACTCCTACTCGACGACTTGTTTGACAAGCTCGACATGGGCCGTGTGGCGGAGCTACTACGATTGGTTGGTGGCGAGAGTTTCGGCCAGATTATGATTACCGACTGCAACAAGCATCGCTTACAGCGAACACTCGGCGAGGCGGGTGCTGAGTATCAACTATTCCACGTCACAAATGGCAAGGTAGAGCTATGAAACGCACACGCACAAGGCTTATAGGTGAGGTGTTGGAGGAGTTCTTCAAACGCCCATACGTAGCAGCTAAGGTTGCCGAGGGACGACTGCCCGAGTATTGGCGCGAGATTGTTGGCGAATATGCGGCACAAGAGACTCGTGACCTATGCCTCGAAAACCATATATTATATGTAAGCGTATCGTCCAGTGTGCTGCGCAATGAGCTCTTCTATAGGCGCGACCACCTTATGCAATTGCTCAACGAGCGAGCCGGCATAAGGCTGATAAATGCAATAATTGTAAGATAGAAAACACCAAAAAAGAAGATACCCTCGGGATAGTACATTAAGTACAGCCCGAGGGATCTTGCTTTTAGCGATGTGCCGCAGATTGCGACTTATCACAACAAATTACTCAAAGTAAGCAGGGAAATTGTCAATATTCAACTCCTCCTCCTTGTCGGTAGTTGGGTTGTAAACGAATGGCTCGTGGAAGTTACCATCCTCACCTACCCAAGTAATATAGATACGGTGCTCGCCCTTAGTACCATAGAAGTAAGAGTTGTAAACACCTGGAAGACCTTCAATAGACTTCTCAACCCACTCGTCGAAATCAATACGGCCATCGCCATTGAGATCCTCCATCTCCTGCCAAGTGTACACATAGTTCTCTGACCACTCACACTTGTGACCACACTCACGCTGACCATTGTCGCAACCAGCAACGATGTAAGCAATAAGCTTCTCTGGAGTATTTACATTAGTACCGAAGTAATCGTTCTGAAGGTTATCTGGGTGCTCAGCCATAGAGTATGCTACATAACCCTGCTGAGGTGTTGTATACCATGAGAAGTTGAAGAACTCAACCTCGCCAGTATCACCAAGGGTGATTGTTGGCTTACCCTCTTCCCAGTTAGCATCAGTACGCTTAACCATGATACCGATGTTAGCGATAGGCTCGAAGTAGCATGTTGCAGGCTTAGAAATTACGCCATTCTCATCAACAGCTACACATACGAGAACATACTCAGTATCGGTGCTAAGACCATTAAGGTGAATATTGCCGTCCTCGGTAAGAGGTGTGTTGTTGGTGTCATATACGTTTGTCGCAGTAGGATTCATGATGATGTACTCACCAGCCTTCTTAGCAGTACCACCATATACCTCCTTCCAGTCGCTATCGCTGAGTGAGCAATAAACATACTTGAAGTGTGATGAGCCCTCGCAAGCAACATTGATAAGGGTGTTGTCAATCTTGTAGTCAACAAGTGAAAGAGTTACCTCGAAGTCGTTATAAACGAAGTCCTTAGTCTTGAACTCCTTCTTCAAAGGCTGACCAATCTTACCATCCTTGTCGATAGCAACAGCGAACAATGTTACATCCTCACCTGGTTCAGAGCCCTTGTAGTGAGCCGATACTGCGCTATCGGTGATTGTGCGAACACCCTCGCTAAGAAGCATATTTACGACATATGTATCATCAGGATATGCTGTAGCCATGTATGAAGGCATAGCGTTGTAGATAAGCATGATGTGCTCACCAGTAGAGTTGAGATCAAGGTAGATATCCTTGTACTCAATAACTGGCTCACCAACGATCTCAACCTCAAGATTGCCACCCTCAGTGAAGTCAGCAGTAGCAAATGGCCAGTAAAGGATGTTGTCCTCAAGGATTACGTGTGACTTATTCTTAGCAATGTAGTACACAACATACTCAGTGCCGTTGTCGAGCTGCTGTGATAGCTCCATAAGCTCAAGGAATGAGCCAGTGTAGTTTACATCCTCGCGTGAAGCATTCAAGTAGTCGTAGTTCTCAGTATAGTATGTTGCCAAAGCAGCAGCATCGAAGTTCTCAGCCTTCTCGAAGCCAAGCATATAACCCTCAGAGCCAACAACCTCAAACTTAACATCAACATCGAAGAATGAAGCACTTGTCATCTCGAATGAAGCAGAGCTGTGAACATAGGTCTCAGTAACGAACTCCTTAGCATCAACATAGAGAGTACCATCCTCATTGCTGCGAGGCGCTACATACCAGAAGGTATACTCGTCACCAGCCTTAAGGCTTGATGAGCGAAGCTCGCTATATGGAATGTATGTAGACTGAGTCTCCATAAATGCTATCTGGTAGATACCAGAGAGTGTGCTACCGTCAGCAAGAATCTTGTTACAGTTTGTAACGTAAGTATCGAGGTTGAAGTTCTTAGAACCGATGATACCGCAAAGCAAGTAGTTAGTACCGTAACCAGCCTCTACGTATACACCCTCATAAGTGAAGAGCACCTCAGCAGGGCTTGTAGAGAGCTTGATAGAAGCAATAGCCGATGAGCCATTGTTAAATACTACCATAAGCTTAGCAACACCCTCAGCAACAGCCTCACCAGACTCAATCTCCTCGTAGGTTGGAGCGTAGAAACGCATAGACATAGTACCCAACTTAGCGTTGTGCTCAATGTCGCACTCCCAACCACGTGGGTTAGTGTTCATGAAGTCAGCAACATCGCTAACATTGAGTGAGAAGAGCATATCTGAGCCGTAAGGCACGAAGAGCATGTCGTAAGGCAATACAAGCTTACCATTCTGCATACCAACATTCACAATCGAGCCATCAGCCATGACAATCTTGCAGTAGAGAGCCAATGGGTTGCCCTCAGCATCTGTCTGCCAGTCAGAGTAAACAACCTCGATATCAGCGATGATGCTATCGGCAACCGACTTGTCGTAGCCAGTCTTAACCCATGTGTTACCACCATCGAATGACACCTCAATAACGCCGTCAACAATCTGAGTAGTAGGAGCAACATCAGCAACTGGCACCTTCTGGCCATTTACCAAGATTGGCTGTGCTGTACCCAAACCGTCGTACATAGCCCAGTACATAACGCCATTCTCTGACACCACTGTGATGATGTTAGAAGGAACGCCTGAGCCCTTAGGATAGATAGTAATCTTTGAACCGTCAGACAAGGTGATAACCTTGCTTCCGTCATTCTGCTGCTTAACATCTGTTACTGTAACCTGGCCATTTACCAAGTCCTTGATAGCGTTAAGCTCTGTCTCAAGCTGAATGCGCAAGTCGGCAAGCTCCTGCTTGATGTTCTCGATCTCGTTCCAAAGATCAGTATCATCATACTGACATGAAACAGCTGAGAACGCAACAACAGCAACCATAACAATGGTTCTAAGTGCTGCTCTTGTGTTTCGTAGAAATTTTTTCATAAAATGTAAAATGTAAAATTGTTGTTTTCTGTGTTAAAAACATAGTGCTAATAGTATGACTATTAGTTTGCAAAAGTAACAATTATTATCGGGTTGAGCAAATACACATTACATATTTCTGAAATTTTCATGCATATTATAAGTAATATGCACATATTTTTCATAATCGACTATATAACAAAGAAATAAGGGCAACCTATTTTACTAAATAGATAACCCTTATTACATATTTCAAGTGTTTTACTCCTTCAAATACTCAATGCTGAATATGTCAACGGCATTTCCGCCACGGCTGTCACGCCTACTACATGGAGATTAGAGTGGCACCCACAGATAGCGGTATTGTGGCTAAAGATAGCCTCTACGGGCATACCCATGAAGTCGTTGTTTTTGCGATAATGCTTGAAACGATAGAGCGAAGAGCTTCTACCCCACAACGGGCAACGTCTTCTTCTCAATCTCTTGCGCCGAAACAGACACATAGAGAAGAAGGCTCAGCAGTAAAACTGAAGCCAAGGCTCTCTACAATATGTTCTTATCATCGCCTAGACGATAAACTATTTCGCGTGTACCTCTGCCTTTACACGAGCAATATCGGCCTTGGCACGTGCCACCTGACTCTTACGCTCAGCAACAACCGACTTAGTATTAGCCTTTGATGCGGCAATCTCCTGCTTAGCACGCACGCTCTCCTCCTTATAGCGTATCGAAGCACTCTTTAGCTGACGCTTAGCCTCGGCTACACACTGCTTCTGCTCAGCAACAGTAGCCTTGTAGCTTTGCTTAGCAGTCTGCAACTCCTGCTTACGCTCGGCAACACGCTGCTGAGCAACGTCACTAACACGACGCTCCTCATTACGCATCTCCGTAATTGCCTGTTTGTGAGCCAAGACAGCCTCATCATAAGCAATCTGCGCCTCAAGCAAAGCGTTATTTGTAACCTCTTGAGCATAGCCATTGCACACAGCAAATAGCGCAATAACAATAGCAAAAAGTCTCTTCATAGCAACTTAGTTTAAATTAATATTAATGCTTACTCATTACAAATATACGATTTTTTTGGGAGATTATACAAAATAGCTTAAAAAAAATGTGCAGTAGACAAGACTCATCTACTGCACATTAATATAATGCGAACCTATATTTAGCGCTTAAACTCGACCACCAAAGCCGACATAGGTTCAACCTTGCAACCCTGCATAACAACACTCTCGCCAGTTACCACATTAACACCAGTGTTTAGGTTATGCGTAATCTCATTGTAGCGCTGCCAAGGAATCTCGCGCTCAGAGTCGCTATTGTTGATATATACAAATACCACCTCCGAATCGTTATAACGGAAGAAAGCATAGGTATTGTCACGGTCGATGAAATGGAGAGTCTTGCCCGAATGGATAACCTCCTTCGACTTACGCCAGTTCATCAACGTGCGTGTATAATCGAACAACTCCTTAGCATCGCCCTGGTGTTGCGAACGATCGAAGAGGTTTACAGCATCGCCCTCCCAACCTCCAGGGAAGTCGACACGCAATGTAGGATGACCCTTCGAACGATCGGTAGAACGGAACAACAACTCATCGCCATACAAAATCTGAGGCATACCGCGCATGGTGCATAGCAACGTATGCACAATCTTTAGCCTACGAACATCGCCCTCGCACACATCACCTATACGGTCGGTGTCGTGGTTAGCTGCCATAATCATCATATTAGAGAGGTCGTGATATACAAAGTCATGCGACACAACGTCGTAGACACGTGTCATACCCTGACCCCAGCCAGCCTTTGAACCCGACTCAGTCATTGCTGTGCGAATGGCATCGTGAAGCGGGAAGTCCATGATAGACTTAAGGTGTGAGTCGAAGCCATCTTTATTGTAGTTGCCACCCTGCCAATAAGCCAACTGAGGAATAGACGATGTCCACACCTCGCCAACAATATTGAAGTTAGGATACTCCTCCATAACAGACTTGCACCACTCGCTCATAGGCATCTTCTCGTTGTAAGGGTAGGTATCGACACGGAAGCCATCTAAGCCCGAATACTCAATCCACCATACTGCCCACTGCTTAAAATAGTTGAGCAAAAATGGATTGTCGAGGTTCATATCTGCCATCGAGCGATCAAACCAGCCACTCTCCATCTGATACAAATCCGACTTTGAAGCATTAAAGTCCATGTTTGTAGAGAATGTCCAGTTCGATTGAGTGTACTTATCCCACTTATGTGTCCAATCCTCAAATGGCTGGTCGTCATACCACCAATGAGTCGTAGAGCTATGGTTAGGCACGATATCCATGATAACCTTAAGGTTGCGCTTGTGGCACTCCTCAACATAGACCTTATACAACTCGTTCGATCCATAACGAGGGTCTATGTGATAGTAGTCGCTGCACGAGTAGCCATGATACGAAGCACCATTCTCGTCGTCGAGAAGCAACGGTGTCGACCAGATAGCCGTAGCACCAAGGTCGGCGATATAATCGAGATGGTCGATCATACCCTGCAAGTCACCACCATGACGACGACCAGGATTTGAACGATTCATCTTCTCCTGAGTATCCTTAGTATCGTCGTTCGACGCATCGCCATTGGCAAAACGGTCTGGCATGATAAGATATACGAAGTCGGCATTTGTAAAGCTCTGACGCTCACGTGAGCCCTCGCTTCGCTCGTTGATGCGATACTTAACATCGTGCTTACGGCCATCCTTCGTAAAACGAATGATATACTCACCCGCCTTGGCATCAGAAGAAATTGCCACATCCAAGAATAGGTAGTTAGGGCTATCTGCCTTATGCACAGTCTTAAGTTCAACGCCCTGACCAGCAGGCAATATCGCAACATCGTATGCCGATATGTCAGCGCCATTGACCATCAACTGCAATGGGGTGTTCATTCCCACCCACCATGACAATGGCTCAATATGCTTAACCTCAAACTTAGGCTTAGCAGCAAAGGCAGACATTGAGAGGACGGAAATAAGGGTTACAACTAAAAGAAATCTCTTCATAGGATTTTACTTGGTTAAAATTTGATAACACCATGGCAAAATATCGCGCTCAACATGGTCGTCAAGCGTAACTCTCTCTCCTGTCATGGCATCGTGATAGTCGCCCGCATAGATTCCTGTGCGGAAATCGGCATGGATAGTATATGGCGAAAGATTCATGATTGCAACAACCCTACTACCAGCAACCTCACGCACGAAGGTCATCATGCAGTCCTTGGCGTTGTTCTCAATCTCAATCATCTCGCCACCCCACTCACCAGCATCCAGCGCACGCTCACGATGCTTGAGGGCCGACAAACGACGATACAGTTCCGTAGTGCGGCACTCTATATAGGCCTCAGTGGGGATGAAGTCACGCTCGAAAAACTCGAACGAGTGGTTATAGCCAATCTCCTGGCCAGTATATATTAGTGGCATTGTCGAGGGCATCAGATAGGTCATAGCTGTCATCACCTCCAACGCTGCACCAAACCTCGTCTGCTCCGAGCCACTCCACGAATTCTCGTCATGGTTCGACGTAAAACTCATGCGCATAGCCTCACGAGGATATCTCGTACGCTCCGAATGGATAGCATTGCGCAAATCCCACACACGACGTGCACCCTTGGCGATGTCTACCATGATATGGTGGATGTTCCACTGGTAGCTCATATTGAAGGCTCTGTCGAAGAGGTTATCCTCTTCGGCCTCAGCCAACATAAAGACCTCGGGGTTCAGACGGTGTAGCTCCGCGGATGCCTCCTGCCAGAACTCGATAGGCACAAGCATAGCCATATCGCATCTAAAGCCATCCACCTTAAACTCCTCAACCCAATAGCGCATAGCATCAATATGTCCGAGCCAGACGTCATGATTGGCATAGTTGAGCTTCGCAGTGTCGGTCCAGTCCCAGGGCACCTTAGCCACACCATGTTCGTCACGCTCATACCAGTCAGCAGGCTTCTCACTAATCCAGCGAGCATCACGTGCAGTGTGGTTAGCCACCCAGTCCAACAACACTTTCATGCCGAGGGCATGGGCAGCGTTGACAAACCTTCTAAAATCATCAGCAGTGCCAAACTCAGGGTTTATGGCCTTATAGTCACGTATAGAGTAGTAGGAGCCGAGCTCGCCCTTGCGTCCCTCCTCGCCGATAGGATAGATTGGCATAAGCCATATGGCATCGACACCTACCGAACGTAAGAACGCAAGACGCTCAACAGCCGCAGCAAACGTACCCTCAGGCGTAAGCTGACGAACGTTCATCTCGTAGAGCACAGCAGAGCGACTCCATTCGGGATTTTTATACATCATAACATTTAAAAAAGGTCATGGTATGCCTATACGACATACCATGACAATAGCTAATTTTTACTTGCTTAGAAGCATGAAGCCCCATGGCTCGAGCTTAAGCTCGTCGCCTGCTGCAAACTTCTTAGTCTGGCCACATGAGCAGTTGTACTTACCAGCCTGAGCCTCAGTAATAGTGAGTGTCTGTGGCTCTGCCGAGAAGTTGAATACACAGAATACTGTATTCTCCTCGTTTGAACGTGTGAATGCCAAAACAGACTCTGGAGCACCCTCAACAAATACCATAGGAGCAACATTTGCGCCAGCAACCAATGCTGAGTTGCAGTGACGGAACTTAGTGAGCGACTTGTAGAAGTCACGATACTCCTTACCATACTCAAGGTCAACAAGCTCCTTTACTGAGTCCTTCTCGAAGAACTGCAAGCGGCGGTTAAGACCAATCTCCTGACCAGTGTAGATGAGTGGCTGTGACTTTGGAAGAACGAAAGTAAGTGCTGCAAATGCCTTGTGAGCATCGCCCATACGCTCAAACTCAGTACCTGCCCATGAGTTCTCGTCGTGGTTAGAAGTAAACATAAGACGCATAGCAGGAACTGGATACTTCTCGTCGTCACGCTGGAGATACTCCTTAAGATCCTTAACAGTCTTAGCGTCAGTCTTAATAGTGCCGTCACCAGCTACGTTCTTGGTCTCGCTGCCACCCTTAGCCATAGCATTGAAGATGTGGTGGAGCTCCCAAGCGTAAGTAGCCTCAAAGCCAGCCTTGTGCAACCACTGCTCCTCACCCTCAGCCAAGAGGTATACATCAGGGTTGATAGCGCGTACCTGCTTCCAAGCCTCAGCCCAGAAAGATGCTGGCACGTTCATAGCAACGTCGCAACGGTAGCCATCAACACCCTTCTCGATCCAGAACTTCAAAGCGTCAATCATAGCAACACGCAGATCTGGGTTCTCGTAGTTAAGCTTAGCGATATCTGTCCAGTCGTACTCTACGATAGGAAGGCCAGTCTTAGCATCTATAACATACCAATCCTTCTTACCCTCTTTCCACCAGTTAGCATCGCGTGATGTGTGGTTAGCAACCCAGTCGATGATAACCTTAAGACCAAGGTCGTGAGCAGTAGTAAGGAAGTGGTCGAAATCCTCCATAGTACCGAACTCAGGGTTGATAGCCTTGTAGTCGATGATTGAGTAGTAAGAGCCGAGTGTACCCTTACGGCCGTCAACACCAATAGGGCTGATAGGCATAAGCCATACGATATCGACACCCATAGCCTTAAGCTCTGGCAAATACTTCTCAGCAGCAGCGAAAGTACCCTCCTCAGTTGCCTGACGGATGTTAAGCTCATAAACTACTGAGTTAAACTTGTTATACGCTGGAACACACTCCTTGTTGCTGCCTGCGCAGCCTACCAATGTCGCAACCAAAGCGACCAATGCAAATAACTTCTTCATAAATATTTAGTTTTGATTATTTAGAAATGATTACATATCCATACTTAGGAACATTGATTGAGAGCTTGCCATCAGAGAGCTTAGCCTCGCCACCCTCAGTAGCAAGAGCCACTTTTGCCTCAGAAGCCTCAATAAACTCAGGCATTGCAACCTCAGCTGTGCGAGCCTCAGCACGTACATTGAGAGCAACAACAACCCACTCGCCCATGTAGTGACGCAAGAACACATATACATCGTCATCAACATACAATGTGCGGTAGTCACCATACATCAATGGCATAGACGAACGACGATACTTAAACAACGCCTTAGTTGCCGCAAGCTCCTTCTGCTGATAGTCGTTGTAGTTATTAAACTCCATCATGTCACGGTTGTCTGGGTCGTTTGCACCAGGAGTACCATACTCATCGCCCTGATATACGCAAGGAACACCAGGAACAGTAGAGATGATAGCCTTCAACAACTGAAGACGAGCATAACCCTTCTCGTTGTCACCAACAACAACCTCGCGCTTCCAGCCCTCAGCCTTGTCGTCAACACCCCATAATGGCATGTCGCCACCAGCCAACGACAAGAAGCGTGGCTTATCGTGATTACCTGTGATATTACCCATAGTGTGGTGTGAGCCATAAGCAGCCTCCGACTCCTCAACAACGCTTGCAATATCCTTCATCGAGCGAGTCTCGTCAACAATGACATCACGTGATGTGTGGTAGAGGTTGAAGTCGAACTGTGAATCGATCATACCTGTCTTTACGTACGAGCCGATAAGCTCAATTGAGCCATAGGTCTCACCAATCTGCCACATCTCGCGGTTAGGCATCTCCGACTTCATCTTATGGGTAAGCATACGCCAGTAGTTCAAAGGAATATGCTTGCAGGCATCGTGACGGAAGCCATCGAAGTCGAAGTTACGCACCCAGTGAAGTGCCGAGTCGGTCATAGGCTCACACACCTCCTCACGCTCAAGGTCGAGTGTTGGGATATGCTTATCAAACCATGTTGTTAGACGCTGCTCGTCCCACAAACCAATATTCTCGCGACCATCAGGCAAGATAAGTTCAGTAGTCCAGTCAGGGTGCTCCTGAAGTACTGGTGAGTTGATATGTAGGTGGTTAGCCACATAATCCAAAATAACATTATGGTTGTTATTGTGAGCCGTAGCAAGCATCTGACGAAGCTCTTCATCAGAGCCAAAGCGCTTATCTACAACGGTGCTATAGATAGGCCAGTAGCCATGGTAGCCCGAGAACTTAGTGTCAGGATTTACGTTCTGACCCCATGCATCGTAAGGGTTCTGCGTGATAGGCGAAATCCAGATTGTGGTAATGCCCAAATCTGCAAAGAAGCCATCCTCAATCTTCTTGGTGATACCGAGGATATCACCACCCTGATAGTCAACCTTGTCCAACACCTCTGGAGAGTTTAGCTTCCAGTCGTTATCCTTAGTACCGTTGTTGAAGCGGTCAATCATCAACGAGTACAAAACCTGTGAGTGGAAGTCCTTACGACGAATGTTAGTGGCATCAACAACAACCTCGCCATACTCCAATGGGAGGAGCACGTCGTTGAAACGGCCAGCCTCAGAAGCAGCAAAGAGACGTACAACAGAGCGCTGATGCTTCATAGCAACACCTGGGATAGTGACAGTAATGGTGTTACCCTCAACCTCAACATCGCTGATCTCCTCGTTCTGCCACATGGCAACAGCCTCAACAACAGGCTTAGTGGCTACAACGGTGACGGTGTTGCCCTCAGCCTTAACTGACGACATATACGACTCAGAGTCACGCTTGCCACCAAGAACAACGATAGATAGCATCTCATCGCCATGCCATACATCAAGAGTCGACACAAAAGCATCGCTCTGAGTGGTAAGGTCGAACTCCACCCAGCCATCAACAGTAGGCATAAGCTGTATGCGCTCATCGTCGCATGTCACGTTTGTTGCACCCTTCCACTGTGGATAGTAGTCAGTCATAAAGTGCTTTGTAGTGCCGCTTGTTACAATCATAGGCACTACTGCCGATTGATTACCAACGGCAAATTCAGCATTCTGCTCAGCACAACCAATAAAAGCGGTTGCCAGAAGCATCATTAGTGAAAGTCTTAGTAGTTTCATAATATATTTTATTAGTTTGTTTCGTGTCGTTATCTTTTTATCTGATTTGTTGTTAGAAGGTAGTAGCTGCAACGCTCGGCGAATTTCGAGGCGATGGGCTGTACTAAGGCGTACTGCTCATTGCCGCAGATAATTCTGCTAGCGGCAGCAGATGCTGCCTTATCACAACAAATCCTTCATCCAGTCGATACCCTCGTGCAGGTTGTTATCGTTGGTAAAGTCCCAATATGAGTTGTTCTCCCACGTAGAGCCATAGCCCCATGTCGCAGGATAGGTGTACAACCCAAGGCCGTGCCCTTGCGCCTTGCCCTCAAGTAGGTCGGGCAACGACTCAGTACCCCACGTGATAACGCCGATGCCACCACCTGCCTTTACATCCTCAGCCAAGGCCTTAAGCCATGCACGCTGCTTGGCAGGGGTGTAGTTCGCAGCATTCGTTGCATCGTTCCAGTCGGGATAGTTATATGAGTTATCGCACCAGTCACCCATCCATGTGCCATTCACAGTACCTGTAGTAAACGAGTGCGCCGTCTCAAGAATCATGATGCGCTTGCCATACTTTTCAATCATAGCCTTACCCATAGCCTCGAAGTTGCGGTACGAACCCATAGAGTGGCCTATGTTAGTGCCTGGATACCACGACAAGGCGATGACATCGTAGTTGACACAGCTATTCTGCTTATATGTGTCGACATAACCAATCTTCGATGGATTGGCAATGTGCAATGCCGAAAGCACCTCCACGCCACAGTCACGAGCATAGTCACGTACGGCATTATGGCCATAGTTCAGAAGGCGTGCGGTGCGTGCAGCATCGTGCGAGCCATTGAGCAAAAAGCCGATGTTGATCTCGTTGCCCACAGCCACAATCTTAGGGTCGATGCCCTCGTTGTGCAGCGCCACAAGGGTGTCATAGACCCAGTTGTAGAGCGAGCCTCCGAGTGTCACCTCGTCCATAGACTTCCAATCCTCAGGAATATTGTTATGCTGAGCCGACGATGAGGTATATTTGTCGTAGTCGGGCTTTAGCGTAAGCATGATGTCGAGACCCTCGGCTCGTGCCATCTTGGCATCCTCCACCACACGCTCCCACTGTTGCCAGTCGATAGTAACACCATTAATCTCCGAGAAGGCTACCCTATCAAGCTGCAAACGCACGATGTTTGCGCCATGCGCCTTAACCGACTTATAGGGATTTGTCACCTCGCCATTCTCACGATATACCAAGCCAAAGTCGATAAGGTAGTTAGCAAACGACATAGTTGTACCCTTATAGAATGTTTCAACCTCAGGCACAGGGTCAGGTGTTGGCTCGGGCTCGGGTTTAGGCTCCTCCTCATTAGGGTTGTCGGGGAACTTAATAGGCTCATCATCGCCACACGCCACCATAGCGAGAAGCACGAGAGGCACCATGGCCCAAAGAAACTTTTTCATAGTCGTTAATCTTTTATTAGGGGTCGGGAGACCGATCAAAGTCGCCCGACCAAGGGTTACTACGTGCGCATGCGTGCGCACGTAGTATAATTTAGGTGTTAGCGAGCAGGAACCTGACCAGCCTCCATCACGTAGAGCTTCAACTCTGCAGGATAGAAGTAGAAGTCGTAAGTACCATCAGCAGCAACGCTCATATCAGCGCTACCACCGCCGCAGATAAGAGTGTTAGCAGCGTTAGTAGTAAGAACGCCCTTTGATGCGAGACCATAGTTCTCAGCAT
>JAFODV010000100.1 GCA_017380515.1 Alistipes sp. | reverse complement strand
GTCGCCACGGAGCGATATGGCGTTCCAGTGGCGCTTGTTGAAGTGCCATGCCTCGGTTATCTCCTCGTGCCTGTCGCGCAGTTCTATGGCGAGGTCGGGGTCGCACTTTACCACAACCTTGCTGTTTGCCTCGAGGTCGGTCACGGCAAACCACTTGCCTCCAACCTTATAGACGAGTGTCGTATCGTCGAAGGGCATGGTCTCCTCCGGGTAGGGGAGACTTAGGCAAAAGTTGCGTATCTCTTCGATGCTCATTATGCCTTGATAAGTAGTGTTACGGCTGTTGCGGATACACCCTCCTCGCGGCCCTCGAAGCCGAGACGCTCGGTGGTTGTAGCCTTTACGGATATGCGGTCAATATCTATGCCTACGACCTCTGAAAGGCGCTCACGCATGGTGTCTATATGTGGGCGAAGCTTGGGTCGCTGCATGGCGATTGTGCAGTCTATATTGCTGATAGCGTATCCTTTACTATTAACTACATCAACGACATGTTTAAGTAGTTTGCGCGAGTCTATGCCCTTATATTGTGGGTCGCTATCGGGAAAGAGCTTGCCGATGTCGCCAAGAGCCAAAGCCCCAAGAAGTGCATCACATATTGCGTGTATGGCTACATCGCCATCGGAGTGTGCCACGCAGCCCTTAGTGTGCTCTACCTCTACGCCACATAGCACCAAACGAAGTCCATCTGCCAAGGCGTGAACATCAAAACCGTGTCCTATTCTAATATCCATAATCTATTTTTTAGTTACTTCCAAATCTATTAATCCTCTTCGCTCCTCTCTATCTTATTGAGGTGGACATACCACACATAACCCTCAATTGTGCCATAACACCCCATATCCTTGAGTATCGCCATATACTCTTTGACCTGTTTGTGGTAGTCTCCATTTGGCTCTGCAACAAATTTATAGTCCACAACAACGGCCCTATCTCCACTAATCATCACGCGGTCGGGGCGAAGTGTCTTGCCTCTATACAAAATCTCCTCTTCGCACTTTATGTCATCCCAATTCCCACTAAACCACTCGGTTACTATATCGTTGTCTGTGGCATTCTTGATGTCGGCATATAGTTTTTCTGCCTCGGACTGCTTGATTAGTCCATCATTTGCCATCTGCTCTATGGCCGCATAGAGGTCTTTAAGAGTGTTTGCGCCCTCGAATATCTTGTGCATCCTAATACCCGTGTTGCATGATGCTGTACCAGGCTTGGCGCCCTCATTTGTAAAGCGCTCAAGTTGTTTATATACATTGACCTTGGGCGAGTGTGTGGGGTACTCATTTAGCAAAAAACAACTCTTCGCGCCACTCTCCTCCTTGGGTATATGGCGCTCAATCTTATTGCCAAAGGTGTACCGCTGATACTCAATTTTGTTGTCGGCATTGCGCACCGGGGGCTCCTTTTGCATCTCCCCCATGTTCTCAACAGCACTCCTTATGATGCCAGATATGTCGGAGTATATATTGGCACTCGAAGATTTGACATTTAGTCCACTGGGTACATACATATAGAGCTCTTGTTTTGCACGAGTGACAGCAACATATAGCAGATTAATACCATCTACATGGCTCATTACGAACTCCCTCCAATACTCCTCCGAGAATGCAGAGTTCTTCATGGTAGGACCGTAGGTGACTGGGAATAGTCCAATCTCTGCAGCATCCTTATTTGCGGGATTGGCACTTGCCCAAACGATTGAGTTGAGCGATGGATTGGGTGTCATGCCCCATTTGCAATATGGTATGATAACTATATCGCGCTCAAGGCCTTTGGATTTGTGAATTGTAGTGATTTCTATGGTGTCATCACTCTTCTCTACGCTCAATGTCTCCTTGCTGCCACGCTCATCCCACCATGCAAGATAGTGCTGAATGTCGGCTATGTGGTTGCTCGTAAATGCCAATATCTGCTCGTGTATAGCTTGCAGGTAGGCGATATGTTTGCAGTTTGTGTGCAGCTCATAATGTTCAACAATAAGCTCGAAGGCCTCCAGAGCCGATAGATGCGCAATCTTGGATAATGTCTGTAACTCAAGGCTGCTAAACTCTGTGCCATAATGACGCTGAAGATAGCCATTGTATATGCCACGCTCGATGTCGTTGTGCGGATCGATGGCTAAGCGCATCGTTGCGATGATGAACTTTACCACATCGCACGAGTCGATTGTGAGCGAGTCGGAGGTGAGGATGTTAAATCCTGGCTTGTTGTTTTTGATGAGCCAATCCTTGTATTCGTATAATGTGTTAACCACCTTGCTGCCATCGGTTGCACCACGCACAAGTATGAGTATGTCCTTGTAGCTATAGCCGCGACTTATGGCATCCTCAATAGCCTCGATAAATGGTGGAGGCGTAACCTTGGGGTCATAGAGCGTAACCTCGGCAATGCCCTGACTGCCCGTGAGATATACATCCTGTTCGCTCTTTGTGTATGCTCTGGCTATGATATTCTCAAGTTCACAACATGTGGCTGCTGAGATGCCTTTGCCGCTCTCCTGGTTAATCAGATTATTTATATACTCGTTGTCCTTATTGACAATCTTAAGAATAAACTGATTGTTAAACTTAACGATATTTTCAAGGCTTCGGCGGTTAATCGCCAATGGCTCAACCCTTGGGTTGTGCAATTTAAGGTCCTCTAATATGTCGTGGTTTAGCAGACGCCAGTCGCCACCTCGCCAGCGGTAGATCGACTGCTTGATGTCGCCCACGATAAATACCGAGGCGTCGACATTCGATGAAAGTGCCTCGATGAGAAGTGGACGAAGATTGCACCACTCACGAATAGATGTGTCCTGGAACTCATCAATCATATAGTGGTCGTAGCGGTTGCCGACCTTTTCGTAGATGAATGGCGCGTTTATCTCGTCGATAAACTCTGCGAGAAGTTCCTTGGTTTTATCCAAGATCATGATATTCTCCTGCTTGCACACATCCTTAAAGCTCTGGTGTAGGTCGTTGAGCAGGGCATAGCTGCGGTAGTTCCTGTTTAGCAGCGCTACGGTGTTTATATCCTGGATGTTATCATCATAGAGGGTGCATATCTCTCGGAGTATCTGTTGTAGCTCTACTGCGATAGATTTAACCCTCTCATCAGCATCCTTACCATACCATTTATTTATGTCTGCCACAGCATTTCTTATGGCATCGGTGGGGCCATCGCCAATATCACCAACTCTATACCTCTCGAAGCATGTGATAAAGCTTGGGTTGCGACCTTTGAAGTGGCTTGCATCCAAGTTGTTTTTAGACAATAGCTCGGCGCCATGCTCACCAAGAGATTTTATCTTGTTGAGTATGTCGTCATTCTTTTTGTTGAGCCTCTTGATGAGTGTGTCAAGCCTCTCTTTGTTGATGCTTGTGCCGATGCGCTTGGCTATGCCATCCTTGAAGAGTTCGCTTCCGAGTGTGCATAGGTCTCTGCGCATATCCCACTTGTTGCCCTCCTCGAGGCGCTTTGTGGCAAACTCTATGAGCTGCCTTTTGAGCCCCGACTTCTTATCTTCGGAGATACTGTTGATAAGGTCATCTGCGCTGCGTTCCAAGAGCATAGAGGTGTCGAGCTCGATGTTGTAGTCGAGGTCGAGGCTGAGCTCATTGATGAAGGCGCGCAGGATACGCTGGAAGAAGCGGTCGATTGTAAGCACAGTGAAGCGAGAGTAGTCGTGCAAAATCTGTGTGCGTGCCACAACGGCCTGGGCGCGTATCTTCTCTTCGCTGTATCCTGTATTTTTCTTAATATCTTCGAGGTAGGCACTATCGTGGTTCTCGGCGAGGTTGTGTAGCTCGTTTATGATACGAGACTTCATCTCCTCGGTGGCCTTGTTCGTAAAGGTCACGGCAAGGATATTGCGATAGCACTCGGGCCTCTTTAATACATCGCATATATATTTCAATACGAGGCGGAAGGTCTTACCAGATCCTGCGCTTGCGCTTAATATGTTGACTCGTGTCATCGCTTGCATATTCTATTGTAGTCACAACGGGTACATGTATCTCTGTTCTCAGCCTGCTCAAAGGCCTTTGTGGGGTCGAATAGCTCATCAAGGATTGCTTTAAGTTGTTCCTCGTAAGCCTCTGATACCATGGTATAACTCGCTATCTCCTGTGGCGTATCTCGGTCGATCTCTTTCAGGAGCGGTGAGTAGTCATCATTCAGCAACATACGCGATGCGTAGTATAGTGATGGCTTGGTGTCGACATGCTCGTTTTTATGTACTATCATCGAGTATAGCAGCGTCTGGAATACATTCGATATGCGCTGCTCGGGATTACCGTTAAAGAGTGAGTCGATGCTCTTGAACTCAAGATGGGGTTTGTAGCCACTCTTGTAGTCGATAATCTGTTTAGTGCCGTTAGATAGCGTGTCGATGCGGTCCGCAATACCATAGAGCTTTACACAGTGCCCTTGCTGGGTCTTGTGTCGGTAGTTAATCTCCTGCTCGAGATTTGTTATGGTGTAATCGCTTCGTATGGTGTCATAGTACATGATGCCATCTATAATATACTTTATGATAATCTCTCTAACCAGCTGAGTGTCACCAGTAAAGTCCTTTGTTGTAGCCTTGGGGTTGTTGTAGAGCATCTCGCCAATAACCATATCTACGATAGGCTCAACAACCTCATGCTTACGCAGTTTCTCAATGCTTGCCATTGGATTGGGCTTGCCAATGATCTCATATTTCGTGTAGAGCGTCTCCATTGATTTGTGGAGTATGTCGCCTATGGCGAGTGCATCCATCTTGTCTGTGAGCTCGTTGCGAGCGCGCAGCCCCGCAATAGATGAGAAGTAGAATTTCAAAGGGCACTCCACATACTTAAAGAGTGCCGTAGGGGCTAATCTTGGCCTCTCGTTATCATCCGTATAGCGCATAAGTGCCTCCATCTCCCTCTCTCCCTTGGCAACCGAGATGGGTCTCTCCTCCTCGATGTTTAGGTCAACACCAAGGGTGTGTTTCTCAACGCCGCCATACTCAAAGTCGAGCTGGTAGATGTAGCGGCTACACTCTCCCGTGCTCTTCTCATCAGCGCGTGAGCAGTAGAGCATGTTGACACGCTTGGCGCGCTGCAAGAGGCGATAGAAGTAGTAGGCATACATCGCCTCGTGCTGCTCGGGTGTGGGCATCTCGTAGGCGAAGCGCAAGTTATAGGGTATGAGTGAGGCCTGGCTGGTGTGATTGCCAGGGAAGTTGGCGTCGGTCATGGATAGAATGATGACATTCTTGAAGTCGAGATTTCGTGTCTCAAGGATGCCTAATATCTGCAATCCATCGAGGGGCTTACCCTCGTATGGTATGCTAATGGTCTGAAGATGACGGCGTAGTAACGAAACAAAAATCTCTGTAGAGAGCGGAATTTCGCACGCCTCTATCAGGTTAACGAGTTTTGTAATCTCGTTAGCCACAAGAAGACGATGCTCGTTATTATAGTTGTCGCTGTCGAACTCATTGAAGTCCTGTAGTGCAGATATGGTGTTGAGCACATCGACAATATAGTGGGCTAACTTTTTCCAGCCACACTCCTGCTCGCCATCGGTTTGTGCCAATTCTATAGCCTTAGCATCGACAAAGAGTTTCGAGAGTATGTCATTAGCTTGCTCTATCTCAGTGGCAGTGCCGTAATTCTTATCTTTGATAGACTCATTGAGGAGCCTATCTTCAACCATTATAACTCGTTTTGTGGCTATCTCCTTTATCTTTTCGCGTGCGACATCACCGCATATATCGGTAATATAAGGGTGTGATAGCAGCTGCGCCACATCCTTGTGATAGAATGTAGTGACCCCGTCTTTTGCGCGGCAGTGAGTTTGCAGTGTTACAAGT
>JAFODV010000099.1 GCA_017380515.1 Alistipes sp. | reverse complement strand
AGGTATAGACATGGAGTGCTATCGAGCTGCATAAGCAGAAGATGAGCATCAATATATCCCGTACCCATCATATTCTTATACTGGTCGATACTCATCGTATGGTATGTACCCGACTTATAATCATAGTAAGGACGTGTACCATGCATATACTGGTTGATGTCATGAACCGAAGTAAGGAGTATGTTGCGGAAGTCGTCGACAGTGAAGTGGTAGCCCTGCTTCAAAGCATATGACAGACCGAGAGCTGCGCAACCCGTAACATGGGGCGTAGCCATAGATGTGCCATGCATATACTCATATCCATCACCATAGGCATACTCCACTGAGGTCGAAGAAATGGCCATGATAGTGCCGTATGTAGAGTCACCGCCTGGGGCACAGATGTTGGTACCAGGGCCATAGTTGGTATAAAATGCAGGGGTGAAGTTAGGAGCAATAGATGCCACACATACTGTGCTATTGTATGCTCCTGGATAGTTGGCCATGTCCATCGAGTCGTTACCCGCAGCGAAGATCATAAGGCCTCCATCCATAACCCCCTCCAAGCCACCGTTAGTCTTGAAGTAGTTGATAGCATCCTGAACAACGCCACAATATCGCATGTAGTCATCATCGCTGTAGTAGTCACCTGGACCATAACCCCACGAGTTATTAGCAATAGCAGCTCCATTATCAGCAGCATAGCGAATACCCTCAGCTATCTGATGAGAGTAGCAACCATCTTCATTCTCAAAGATCTGAATCGACATAAGACGCACACCATCATTATTTCCAGTACCTCCTGCGATACCACATACAGCAAAGCCATTGTTGTTGACAGCCGAGATAGTACCTGCCACGTGTGTACCATGAGCGTCAGCCGTAACATCGCCGCATTCACGAACACAGTTCCAGCCATGGATATCATCAATATAGCCGTTGCCATCGTCATCAACACCCGTAAGGCCACTCTTCTCAGCCTCGTTGACCCACATATTGTCGGCCAAGTCGGGATGCTCAACCATGATACCTCCGTCGATAACAGCAACAACCACACGTCGATCACCTGCGGTGTATTTCCATGCATTGAGGAGGTTGATGTCGGCACCGGCCTTAGCATCATCTGAAAGCGAGCCATCGTTGTAGTAGTGCCACTGCCAAGAAAGCTCAGGATCGTTGAATGGGTACTCCACAGCACGTGTAGTAGCAGAGCGTGACACAGGCTGACCCGAACGCTCGGCCTTCACACGCTTGATGTATGAGCTATACTCCACAACGCTGACACCCTCCATCTGAGCAATGGTTGTAGCCATAGCCTCAAGGTTGCTACCCTCAGCAAGGCGCACCTTAACCCAGCGGTCAAGCTCACTTCCGTTCATTGGAAACATTGGCTCTATGGTAGCACCCTCTATTACGAGGTTGTGCTCAGCATTGTTTAGCTTTACAAGCAAAATATCTTGAGCAGCACCCTCAGCACTACCAACAATCTTTGCGGAGTAATCCACTACAGGGGAGTCATACATACCATCGCGTACGCACGACACCACAAGCAGCAGAATGGCTAATGAAAGTAGTCGTTTCATAGTCGTTTTATTTAGAATGTACCAAGTTTAAATACTATCTTGTTGCAATAAAGCTCGTCAGCCTTAAGCTCAATCGATGGGAAATCGGGGTGGTTGACAGCATCGCTATAGCCCTGACACTCGATAGCCACACCGGCATAGTCCTTATAATACTTACCCGACTTGGTCTTAGGACATCCGCCAGCGAGCCAGTTGCCAGTATACATCACAGCTGCAGGCTGTGACGAGAGCACCGTTACCCTACGTCCTGACTTATGAGAGCGCAACTCACCAACCTCTTGAAGGATATTCTTCTTCCAGCCATCCACAGCAAAGCAGTGGTCGTAGCCACGGTATGTGCGAATGTTGTTGAACTCAGACTCTATCTCATCGCCAAATCTACGCCATGTTGTAAAGTCCAATGCTGTACCCTTAACGTCGAGGAGCGTGCCAGTTGGAATCTGCACCGCATCCATCTCCAACACCTTTGAGCAGTTTAGGCGCAACTCATGATCAAGGATTGTGGTATCAGAGCCCTCGCCATCAAGATTCCAATAGAGGTGATTAGTGAGATTCACAACTGTTGTCTTGTTGCTCTTGGCAACATATGTTATCTCGAGGTTATCCTCATCGTCGAAGTCGTAGATGGCCTCTACAACCAACTCACCAGGGTAGCCCTGCTCCATATCCTCCGAGATGTAGGAGAATACCACACGGTTGGTCTCCACTCTACCCTCCCAATAGCGGTTGGCAAAGCCCTTAGAGCCGCCATGAAGGTGGTTAGGGCCATTGTTTACCTCCAAGCGATACTCCACGCCCTCGATAGTCATATGTCCACGTGCAATACGTCCTGCCACACGGCCTACCGACTTGCCACTTGCTGCACCGTCACCGATGTAGCTCAATGGATCTTCATAGCCCAAGGCCACATCGTCGATGTCACCGTTACGATCGGCAAACTTGACACTTACGATTGAGGCGCCGATGTTACATAGCTGCACCTCTGAGCCACGACTATTACGCATGGTGTAGAGGATAATGCCCTCACCCTCAGGTGTTGAGCCCCATATATACTGTAAAATCTCCATTATTCCATAGGTTCTAGGTTAGCCAAAATAGCGTCGATACGCTTCAAGCACTCATCCTTACCGATAAACTCCGTAACGTCGAACATACCTGGACCCTTACCAGCACCAACCAATGCCAAACGCAAGGTGTTCATAACCTGGCCAAGACCTACGCCCTTAGCCTCAATCCATGCACGTACTACGTTCTCGGTATTCTCCTTTGAGAAGTCGTCGATAGACTCCAACACACCACGAAGCTCAGCCAAAAGTGCTGGGTTATCACCCTTCCACTGCTTCTTTGTAAGCTTCTCCTCGTACTCGGTAGGAGCAACGAAGAAGAACGATGTGAGATCCCACATATCAGTAGTAAGTGTCATACGCTCCTTCATAATCTCGGCAGCCTTACCAGCAAGCTCATCTGATGTCTCGATGCCGTTAGCCTTAAGCACTGGCTGCATGAGTGGTGCAAACTGCTCGGCAGTGAGCGAGTGCATATACTGTGCATTAAACCACTTAGCCTTATCTGGCTGGAAGCGAGCACCTGCCTTAGATACACGATCCAACGAGAAGGCAGCGATAAGCTCCTCCATAGAGAAAATCTCCTGCTCAGTTCCTGGGTTCCAGCCGAGCAACGAGAGCATATTGATGAATGCCTCAGGCAAGTAACCATCCTCACGGTAACCACGTGCTGTCTCGCCTGTTGGCGATGTCCAGAAGAGTGGGAATACTGGAAAGCCCATCTTGTCACCATCACGCTTCGAGAGCTTGCCGCTACCCGTAGGCTTTAGCAATAGGGGCAAGTGTGCAAATTCAGGCTGAGTATCGGTCCAGCCAAAAGCACGATACAAGAGATAGTGCAAAGGCAACGATGGCAACCACTCCTCGCCACGAATGACGTGCGAAATCTCCATGAGGTGGTCATCAACGATGTTTGCAAGGTGATATGTTGGAAGTGCATCTGCCGACTTGTACAACACCTTATCATCGAGTGTCGAGGTGTTCATCTCAACATGGCCACGGATAAGGTCGTCCATCTTCACCACCTCGTTCTCAGGCATCTTAAAACGCACTACCCACTGGTCGCCACGTGCGATACGCTCCTCGACCTCCTCCTTTGAAAGGCGCAACGAGGTCTCAAGCTGCTCTCGCACCTCATGGTTGTAGGCAAAGGTCTTGCCCGCAGCCTCTGCCTCCGAGCGTAGCTTGTCGAGCTGCTCAGGGGTATCGAAGGCGTAGTATGCCCAACCAGCATCAACAAGCTGCTTAGCATACTGCAAATAGATGTCACGACGCTCGCTCTGACGATAAGGTGCATGTGGGCCACCAAAGCCTACACCCTCGTCGATCTCGATGCCGCACCACTTCAACGACTCAATAATATACTCCTCGGCACCTGGCACGAAACGCTGTGAGTCAGTATCCTCAATACGAAGAATCATCTTGCCGCCATGACGACGTGCAAACAAATAGTTATATAACGCTGTGCGCACACCACCAATATGAAGTGGGCCTGTAGGGCTTGGCGCAAATCTTACTCTTACCTCTCTTGACATATTTTTTGATGTTTTAGTTATTTCTAATCTTATACTCAGCACGCACCGTAACACGTGCCTTCTTCTCGCGTGATGACAGGTTGAAAGAGCCTCCTGCCGAGAACTCCTCGTCGCCCGTAGCAGCAGTAATCTGGAATACGCCAGCACGTGACTTAGCCAACACTCCAAGACTTGTACCAGAGTTAGTGGCAATAATCTCAGCACGCTGACGTGCATCAGCAGCTGCCGCACCTATTAGGTCATGCTTAACGCTCTCGAGCTGGGTGTAGTGATACATAGGCTCAGACACCGACACCATGATGCCCTCAGCCATGAGCGATGGGAGTTCACGTGCCGCTATCTCGGTGCTATCCACATCTTTCGACTCGATAGTGAAGCCCTGACGGTGGATATATCCCGCAAAACGTGTTGCGTAGTGACCATTGCTGTCAACATACTCCTCATAGTTCTCTTTTGTTGTAGGCATAGCAAACGAGATATTCTCGCGCTTAACACCCTTAGACTCCATGAACTCTGATACCCTCTTGCAATGAGCATCAAGAGATTTGTAGCCCTCGGCAGCATCGCTACTCTTGACCGTAACAACACCCTTGATGACAATCATGTCTGAGGTAAACTCGGTCTCACCAAGACCTGTAACGGCAATAGTGCCTACGTTACGTGAACCACTGGTGTATGCCGCAGCAAGTACCATGGCTGCAAGCACAAATGCTGACGACACAATCACATATTTCCACAACTTGTCCATAGTCTACCACGCTTATACGTTAAACAAGAAGTGCATGATGTCACCATCCTCAACAACATACTCCTTACCCTCGATGCCAATCTTACCCACATCACGGCAGGCACGCTCCGAGCCGAGTGCTACATAGTCATCATACTTGATAACCTCGGCACGGATAAATCCACGCTCAAAGTCGGTGTGAATGATACCCGCAGTCTCAGGCGCCTTCATACCACGACGGAAGGTCCATGCACGGCTCTCGTCGGCACCAGTAGTGAAGAATGTCTGAAGATCCAAAAGGCGGTAGGCAGCCTTGATAAGACGGCTCACGCCCGACTCCTCGAGACCCATATCCTGCAAGAACATCTGACGCTCCTCGAAAGTATCCAACTCGGCAATGTCTGCCTCGGCCGAAGCCGCAACAATAAGCATCTCGGCATGCTCGCTGGCAATAGCCTTGCGCACAGCCTCAGTATGCTCATTGCCATTTACGGCCGACGCCTCATCAACATTACATACGTACAACACAGGCTTATCTGTTAGCAAGTTCAAATCCCATACCGTCTTGCGCTCCTCAGCAGTAAGCTCTACGGTACGTGCCGAAAGGCCCTGCTCCAAAGCCTCCTTATAACGACACAAGATGTCGTACTGACGCTTAGCAATCTTATCGCCCGCAGTAGCCTGCTTCTGACACTTACCTATGCGGTTCTCGATAGTTTCAAGATCCTTGAGCTGAAGCTCTGTGTCGATGATGCCCTTATCACGCACTGGGTCAACGGTGCCATCTACGTGTGTGATGTTGTCGTTCTCGAAGCAACGCAACACATGGATAATAGCATTTGTGTTACGAATGTTTGCCAAGAACTTGTTACCAAGGCCCTCACCCTTAGATGCACCCTTAACCAAGCCAGCGATATCTACAATCTCGATTGTCGTTGGCACTACACGCTTAGGGTTATCAATCTCCACGAGCTTTGTAAGACGCTCATCAGGCACGGTGATAACACCCACGTTAGGCTCGATGGTGCAGAACGGGAAGTTCGCAGCCTGAGCACGAGCATTCGACAAACAGTTAAACAGTGTTGACTTACCCACGTTGGGAAGTCCTACAATTCCACATTGTAAAGCCATAATCTATATTTCGTTTTTTATTTGTTATTCAGTTTTTAACTATTCTGGTTTGAAGTGCGTATGAGGATTTGCCAATCGAAGCAGATGCCGAATGAGCCAACATACGGCGTTACATTAGTCTGCCTGAGATACGTTTACAAGCGCCTCGCGATAAGCATTCAAGATACGTGACTTCGATATAAATCCAAGATAGTGATTCTCCTTATCTACCACAGGCAACATCCACGTATTGTTTTGCTCGAAACGAGGCATGATGCTCTGAATCATCTCGTGCTCAAGAATCTTATCTGGTGGCTGTATCATATAGTGCATGATTGGCGTATGCCACTTTTCACGGTTAAACATGTCGTGACGCAAGTCGTCGAGTTGTACAACACCGAGTAGCTTACCCGAATTATCCAACACAGGGAATATGTTACGACGAGCACTCGAAATGATGTTGACAATGTCGCCAAGTGTCAAGGTCTCACGAATACGTATGAAATCGGTCTCCATAAGCTGGTCAAGACGCAAGAACACAAATGCCGATGAGTCTTTATCATGCGTGAGCAGCTCACCACGCAAACGCAGCTGCTTGGTGTAGATAGAGTCGCGATCCAAGCCATAGTTAACGGCAAACGAAATGCACGACACAATCATCAGCGGAATGAATAATCCGTAGCCATTCGATAGCTCGGCGATAAGGAATATTGCCGTAAGTGGCGCCTTCATCACTCCCGACATCACACCAGCCATACCAGCAAGCGTAAACGAAGTAATAGAGACATCCCAGTCGAAGATAACTCTGCATATAACGGCCAACGTAGCACCGGCAAAGGCTCCCACAAATAGTGATGGAGCAAACGTACCACCAACACCTCCCGCAGCATTTGTCGTAGCCATGGCCACAACCTTAAATAGCATGATGGCGATAAGGTAGATTATCAAGAACCAGTCGGCATCGCTAAACGAGTAGAATAGCGAGTTGTCGAACAGCTCTGCCGTATGTCCCGACATCAACGACCCGAAGCTACCATGACCCTCGCCATACAATGGAGGGAACAAGAAGATGAGAATACCGAGCGTAACGCCTGCATATAGCCACTTACGCCACTGCTCCTTAACAGACTTATAGAAACCTCCAACGCGTGAGTTAACCGACGTGAAGTAGTATGCCATGACACCACAGAAGCAGCCCAGCAATATAAACAGCGGAACTTGTGCCACCATAAACATGTCGTCAGCATCGAGCGACACAGCAATAATTGGTGAGAAGCCATGAAACACCAACGACGTGATGGTTGCTGTCATAGACGCCATCAATAACGGTATGATTGACTTCGACGTGATGTCGAGCATCAAGATTTCGAGCACAAAGACAACGCCTGTAATTGGGGCCTTAAAGACTGCCGCCACCGCAGCACCCGCACCACAGCACAGCAGCAATGTGATGTTTTTGTAGTTTAGGCGAGCGAGCTTTCCAATGTTAGAGCCTATGGCCGCACCCGTAAGCACAATAGGTGCCTCAGGACCTACCGAACCACCAAAACCGATGGTAGTAGCACCACCCACAATCGAGGTCCAGCAGTTATGACCCTTGATACGAGAGTCGGTACGCGACATTGCGTACAGCACACGCGTAACACCCTCCGAGATACCATCCTTAACCACATATTTAACAAACAGCGTAGCAAGGATAATACCCACACCGGGATAGACCAAATAGAGCCACTGCGCCTGGTCGGCAGGCGTCCACGACGTGAGTAGCTGAGTGATGGCATGAAGCAATGTGTTGAAGATAAAGGCGCCCACACCTGCACACAAGCCAACAAGCACACCCAATAGCGCCATCACCTGCGAATTGGAGAGCTTGCTCGTTAATCGCTGAAACGACTCAAATATCTGATCTTTGATATGTTGTTCGAGTTTTATCATAGTTTTACAACCTACTTACCGTGAGGCATTAACCTCTATACTGCTCTGCCTGACGCGAAATAAGCTCCTTATCCTCAAAGTAGTTGATGCGCATAGCACGACGCACATCTGCAAGAGTTGCCGCAGCAGTCTCGCGAGCACGGTCAGAGCCCTTGCGCAAGATGTCGTATACCTCCTCTATACGCTGCTCATAGTAGGCACGACGCTCACGAATTGGCGCCAACAACTCCTCGAGAACAGCAATAAGGAAGCGCTTAACCTTAACATCACCCAAGCCACCACGACGGTAGTGGTCCTTCAATGCATCCAACGACTCATACTCAGGCAAATACTTCTCGAAGTGCTCAGGACGCGAGAAGGCATCGAGATAGGTGAACACGGTGTTACCCTCAACCTTACCAGGATCACTAACCTTCAAGTGGTCAGGGTCGGTGTACATACCCATAACCTTCTTCTTAACATCGTCAGCCGAATCCGAAAGATAGATGCAGTTGCCCAACGACTTCGACATCTTAGCCTTGCCGTCAGTACCTGGGAGACGCATGCACGCCGAGTTGGTTGGAAGCATTATCTGTGGCTCAACAAGCGTAGGACCATACACCGAGTTGAACTTATGCACAATCTCACATGTCTGCTCAATCATAGGAGCCTGATCAGCACCCACTGGCACCGTAGTAGCCTTAAATGCTGTAATATCCGACGCCTGAGAGATAGGATATGTAAAGAAGCCCACTGGAGTACCCTTGCGCTGGAGGTTATCCTCCTCGGCACCATGCTCAGCAAAGCCACGGAGCTGAATCTCGGCCTTGACAGTTGGGTTACGCTGTAGACGCTGAACGGTCACAAGGTTCATGTAGTAGAATGCCAACTCTGTAAGCTCGGCAACGTACGATTGAATGAAGATTGTCGACTTCTCAGGGTCGATGCCACACGACAAATAGTCGAGCGCAACCTCGATAATATTCTCACGCACCTTATCAGGATTATCAGCATTATCAGTAAGTGCCTGAGCATCAGCAATCATAATATAGATATCGTCATACTCACCAGAGTTTTGCAACTCAACACGACGACTAAGCGAGCCAACAAAATGGCCCAAATGAAGTTTGCCCGTAGGGCGATCACCAGTAAGAATTATCTTTTTCATGCAATACAAATTTTTCATGTTTTCAGAGCGCACACACCATATATACGCTCGCAAGCGACAAAATTAGCAAAAAATCGCTAAAATTCCTATAACCTTGCACAAAATATAAATTTTTATTATAACTTTGCATACAGCAAACTACGAAACTTATAACTTCACTATGACAATTATTCAGCTTGAATACCTATTGGCAGTCGCCAATTGTGGCAGTTTTTCACTTGCCGCAGAGCACTGTTTCGTGACACAGCCATCACTCTCGATGCAGATTAAAGCCCTCGAAGAGGAGCTTGGCGCAGTACTTCTCGACCGAACAAAGAAGCCAATTATCCCCACTGCTGTTGGCGAAGTAGTTCTCGAAAAGGCGCGCGAGACATTGCGCTCGTATAACCACATTCGCGAATCGGTTGCCGAGATGCGTGGCGAGTGCTCGGGAAGCATGCGCCTTGGCGTAATTCCAACCATAGCCCCATACCTTCTCCACAAGTTTATCCCTACATTCATCAAGGAGTTCCCAAAGGTAGAGCTGGAGATTCACGAGATGGTCACAGCCGACATCATCGAGGCACTAAAACACGACCGCATAGATGCAGCCCTTGTTGCCTCGGGAACATGTGGCGAGGGCATCACCGAGCACGATCTATTTAGCGACCACTTCTACGCCTATCTATCGCCATCACATCCACTCTTCGAGCGCTCAAACATCCGTATCGAAGATATTGATTTCAAGGATCTTATCCTACTTAGTCGAGGCAATTGCATGCGTGATCAGATTTTCGAATTGTGCCAGGCAGCAAACAACATCCCATCGCACTTCTACTTCGAATCGGGCTCACTCGACACCCTCATGCGAATGGTGGATTGCACCTCATGCATGACCATTATCCCTGAGATGGCTCTCGAGTTTATTCCACAGTCACGTCGCAACCGTGTGAAGAGCATTGCCAAGGGCGCAACATCGCGTCGTGTGGCATTGGCGGTAAGCCGAACATACGTCAAACAGACGATTGTCGAGGCGCTACGCTCAACAATTTTAAAGTGCGTAAATCAGGAGAAGATTTAGACTATTTCGGAATAGAAAATTTACAGCAATATCATGCGCCATTTGGGTTACACTTCCATCCAAATGGCGCATATTTTTACACTAAAGCCAACACCTAAAACTTCGCCATCGCCACACAATACCCCACTCTGCGACACGTTTATTTGTAAATTAGAAAAAAATTTCATATATTTGCAAGGATTATGCGTATGCGTGATAACGCGCGTACACATATAGCACCGCAAAACAAGAATATAAAACATTGATTACAATAAACTTACTATGGAAAATCTAGAGAAATTGATTAATGCAATAGTTGAAGGCATTGACGACAAGAAGGGCAAGGGCATTGTTTCGCTCGATCTAACAGGTTTCGACGGAGCAATTTGCTCTCATTTTGTAGTGTGTCATGCAGACTCAACAACTCAGGTAGACGCCATTTCATCAAGTATCGAGGAGAAGGTATTCGAGGTTATGGGCGAGTGGCCATTGCGTGTTGAGGGTCGTCAAAATGCATTCTGGGTAGCTATGGACTACACCGACGTTATCGTCCACATCTTCCAGACTGAGCTTCGCGAGTACTACCGCTTGGAGGAGCTTTGGGCAGATGCGCCTATTAAGCGTTACGATTTTGGAGAGTAATACCTTTTTTGTGTGTGTTTGATATAGAGAGAAAGTAAAGAAAATGGCAGGAATGACAGCAAAAAAACCCAATGGTCCTCGCTTTAACTTCATTTGGTTTTGGACCATTGTGATTATGGGTCTCATCTACTTTGCTATGTTTGGCGAAGAGAAGGAGCGCCCACTGGAGGGTGACTGGGAGATGATCACCGGCCTGGTTGAGAATGGTCTTGTTGACCGCATCGACGTTGTCGACCAGGAGAATGCAAGTGTATACCTAAAGAAGGATCTTGTAGACTCGCTCCTCAAGGACGAGCGCTTCAAGGGTATGCCAGCGGCGGGCGCACAAATACGATTCAACACTGGTGGCGATGTTCAGGACTTCCGCCAGCAGATTGAGCGTGCCCAGGATGTAGCCAAAGAAAATGGCGTAGAGGACGCAAAGGTAAAGATTAAGTATATCCGCACTGAGAAGGGCTGGGGTGAGTACATTATAGAGTTCTTGCCTTGGATTCTCATCATCGGCGTTTGGTTCTTCATCATGCGTGGCATGATGCGTGGCGGCGGTGGCGGCGGTGCTGGCGGTGGCATCATGAACGTGGGTAAGGCACGTGCTCAGATGGCCGACAAGAACAGCAAAGACAAGATTACGTTTAAGGATGTTGCAGGTCTCGAGGAGGCTAAGGTTGAGATCATGGAGATTGTAGACTTCCTCCGCAAGGCCGACAAATACAAAGCACTCGGAGCAAAGATTCCTAAGGGTGCACTCTTGGCTGGCCCTCCAGGAACAGGTAAGACTCTGCTCGCTAAGGCTGTTGCTGGCGAGGCTAACGTACCATTCCTCTCAATCTCCGGTTCCGACTTTGTTGAGATGTTTGTGGGTGTTGGTGCTGCACGTGTACGTGATTTATTCGAGCAGGCTAAGAAGAGTGCCCCATGTATCGTATTTATTGACGAGATTGACGCTATCGGTCGTGCCCGTGGCAAGAATGCGGGCTTTGGAGGCAACGACGAACGTGAGAACACGCTCAACCAGCTACTCACCGAGATGGACGGCTTCCAGACAAATGCGGGCGTCATCGTACTTGCAGCAACAAACCGTATCGACATCCTCGACAAGGCACTCATGCGTGCAGGACGTTTCGACCGTCAGATTGAGATTGGCCTTCCTGACGTGAAGGAGCGTCAGGCAATATTCGATGTACACCTCCGCAAGCTTAAGCTCGACTCGAAGCTCGACCGTGAGTTCCTTGCTAAGCAGACACCTGGATTTGCAGGTGCCGACATCGCAAACGTTTGTAACGAGGCAGCTTTGATTGCTGCTCGCCACGATAAGGATGCTATCACACAGGAGGACTTCCTCTCGGCTATCGACCGTATCGTGGGTGGCTTGGAGCGCAGAAACATGCCTATGACACCTGCTGAGCGCCGCTCGACAGCTATTCACGAGGCAGGACATGCTACGGTAATGTGGCGTTTGAAGAACTGCGATCCAGTACTCAAGATTACGATAATCCCTCGTGGCCGCTCATTGGGTGCTACATGGTACTTGCCTGAGGAGCGTGTTAACCACAACATATCGCACTTTATGCATAAGCTTGCTGGCTTGCTTGGCGGCCGCATTGCCGAGCAGATACTGCTCGACATCACAAGCACAGGAGCTATCAACGACCTTGAGCGCACAACGAAGACAGCATATGCCATGGTTGCCTACTACGGCATGAGCGAAAAGGTGGGCAACATCAGCTTCTACGACGCTACAGGCCAGCGTGACACCTTCACAAAGCCATTCTCAGAGCGCACAGCCGAGCTTATCGACGTAGAGGTACGCCGCATTGTTGATGAGGCCGTGGCTCTCACTCGTGAGATTATTGAGCGTGAGCGCGAGAATATCGAGCGTTTGGCCGACCTACTCCTTGACAAGGAGACAATCTTTGCTGAGGACGTCGAAACAATCTTGGGCAAGAGTGCTCAGGATATCGAGAAGGAGGCAAATGCTGCCAATGTGAAGAGAGAGGATGAGGCTACCATAACAGAGGTAGATGGAATAAGATACATTGTTGAGCCTTCAAAAGAGGAGGCAAGCGAAAACTAATACCATTATGAGTGACAAGCTAAAGAATCTTATAGTACGCACAATAAGTGGCTTAGGGCTACTTGCCATTGTTCTGGGTGCAGCCTATACAGGAGTGTGGGGCTACGGAGCACTACTCCTGTTCATAACCATTGTTGGCGTGTGGGAGTTCTACGGCTTGGCACGTGCTAAGGGTTGCGAGCCACAACTTAGCTTAGGCCTTATAGGCACAGCATCACTATCTCTGACAGGCTGTGCGTTAGCCATTTCAACATATATCGAAAATGAGCTCACCTCGCTGCTAATGATAGCGTTTGGGGTCATTGCAGCGCTATGTATAGCCCTAAGTTTCATTGTCGAGATTTTCCGCAACCGCACAACACCGACACTCAACATAGCCACAACAATCATGGGCATGGTCTACGTAGGCTTGCCAATGGGCGTGATGGCAATAATACCGATATTGCTCGACAACAACTTAGACTTTAAGTGCCCCGAGTGGAATCCGCTGATATTTTTGTTCTACCTCTTCTTGGTGTGGGGCAACGACGTCTTTGCCTACCTTGTGGGCGTAACGATGGGCAAGCACCGTATGTGCGAGCGCCTATCACCTAAGAAGTCATGGGAAGGATTCGTTGGCGGTGTGCTCGGCTCATTGACTATGGGTGCGCTGGGAGCATGGGCATTGGATGCAAACTACTATGTATGGCTCGGCCTTGCCCTTGTGGTATCCATCACGAGCGTGCTTGGCGACTTGGTGGAGTCGATGTTCAAGCGTGATGCTGACGTCAAGGACTCGGGCAACTTTATCCCAGGACATGGCGGCATGCTCGACAGATTCGATGCCCTTATCGTATCTGCTCCGTTTGCATTCTTCTACTTGATTGCCGTGAATATAGTATTGGACATGATATCGTACTAACCTAAAACCTAAATACTACTATGAAGATTAATAAAGAGGGATATTGGATCATCATTATCACGGGCATATTGTGCCTTTCAATATGGTCACTTGTCTACTTTCTGATTAATTTCCCTATTGCCATCATGTGGATTATGGCAGCATTCCTACTCGTCTTCTGGTTCTTCGTGGCAGCATTCTTCCGCGAGCCCAAGCGAGTGCAGATTCATGACGACGAGTTGCTATTCTCACCTTGCGACGGCCGT
>JAFODV010000098.1 GCA_017380515.1 Alistipes sp. | reverse complement strand
TGTCTTCTATCACGGACTCATTTTCAATCTCATAAGTGGAATAAAAGTAGGGAACATACGTAACATACATTGGAGAGTATGCATTCTCTGATTGCAGCAGCCTAACAAGCATTACTATTCCTAATAGCGTAACAAGCATTGGATATAGTGCATTCTCAGGTTGCAGCAGCCTAACCAGCATTACTATTCCTAATAGTGTAACTAGCATTGGATATGATGTATTCTCAGGTTGCAGCAGCCTAACTAACATCACTATTCCTAATAGTGTAACCAAGATTGGAGATGGTGCATTCTATGGTTGTAGTAGCCTAACTAGCATTACTATTCCTAATAGCGTAACAAGCATTGAAGATGAGGCATTCCAGGCTTGCAGCAGCCTAACAAGCATTACTATTCCTGAGAGTGTAACAAGCATTGGATATGAGACATTCTCAGATTGTAGCAACTTGACTGTAATTAACTGCATGGCATCTACCCCTCCCGCAATTAGCGACCTATGCATCCCGAGCGAGGTGATTATCTATGTGCCAAAGGGTGCGATAAAGGCATACAAAAAAGACGAGAATTGGATGCAATACAAGAAACAGATTAAGCTTATTAAATAGCTAACATGGGGAGCGACATCAGTTCGTTCCCCGTGTTTTTAGGTGAAAAGGGAGATGTGAAAGTTGAAAGGTGAAAAGTGAAAAGTAAGTAGCGCTAAAGGCGCAAGTGTTTATATCACGCGGGTATTATTTTTAATACCCGCAAACTTTTTAGTAATGAATTAAATGGGTGATGTTAATTATTAATGAGTAGTATTCTTTCCTTGCTGCTGACCGTTTATTGTCCATGTCATTCTGAACGTAGTGAAGAATCTCGCAGTTAGCGCTTACTGAGAGATCTTTCGCTTACGCTCAAGATGACAAACAAGGTGAAAAGGGAGAAGTGAAAAGTGTGGTGTGCTTCGCACGAGGTTTATAAGGGGAAAGGTGAGAGGCGCAGAGATAATGAGTTTAAGGAAATTAAGGAGTTTAAGGAGGGCGCTATCGACATTTATCCGTAAGGTCTAACCGCTAACCTTCTCCCTAATTTCACTAAATTCATTAAATTCACTAAACTCCTTAATCTACCACCTCAATCAGCGCACTGATTTCTCGTCAGAAGGGTTGCAGATGCAACGCTCGGCAAAAATCCCGACGATGGGCTGTACAAGAAGTACTGCTCATTGTCGGGACTCTTTTTGCTAGCTGCAGCAGATGCGCCCTTATAACGAGAAACAAATTTGTTGTCAGAAGGGGTTAGATTTGGCTTATCGCAAAAGTAAGCACCCGAGGATAGTAGTAAACCTACAGCCTCGGGTGCTTAGCTTTTTGGGATAGGTCAAAGATGACCCCTTATCACAACAAATTACTTAGCAGGGCGCATGATAACCTTAGTGTAGTTACCATCCTCAAGAATCTTAGCTGCCATAGCCTTCACGTCGTCATAAGTTACGCCATTTACCAAGTTGAGGTAATCCTCCTTGTAGTTGTAACCCTCCTCATACCAACGTGTGATAGCTGACATCCAGCCACTGTTGCTCTCGAGAACGTTGTTGTAGTTCTTTCTCAAGAACTCACGTGACTTCTCGATATCCTCAGCGATAGGACCATTCTCAGCGATAGTGCGAATCTCCTTGAGACAGATCTCTACAAGCTCGTCAGCAAGCTGCTCGTTAGTATCGAATGCAATAAGCATCTGGTAGTGCTCAACAGGGTACTTAGAGATGCCATCCTGAACCTGTACGCCATAGGTACCACCCTTCTCCTCACGGATAGAGATAAGGTAGCGTGAGTCAAGAGCACGGCTAAGGAGGTTAAGCACCATGCGGTTCTTAGCGTTGTCAGCCAAGTCACCAGAGAATGTCAACAATACAGACACCTTAGGCTGCTGCATCTTAGCTGTGAAGTCGTTAGTAACCTCACCCTTAACGATACGTACGCCGTCGTCAACAACTGAGTATACAGACTTCTTAGCTGTTGGCAATGAGCCGATATACTTCTCTACGAGTGGCTTCAATGTCTCGAGGTCAACATTACCAGCGATAACGAAGCGGAAGTCGTTAGCGTAGCTGTAAAGCTGCTTGTGAACATTTGCCAAGCTCTCGAGAGTCAATGTCTCGAAGTCGGCAGCCTTAGTCATCTGGCGACGTGGGTTGTTGCCATAGAGAGTCTCTACGTAGTTCTTGCTTGCGATGTAGTTAGGATCCTGCTCCATGTTAGTGAAGTAAGGAACATACATCTTCTTCATGTTGTCAAGGTCGGTCTGGTCGAAGCGTGGAGCTGTGTAGTTGAGGTAGATGAGCTGAAGGATAGTCTCGATATCCTTAGGTGAGCCACCAGCATTTACTGCATGCTCATACTCGCCAACGCTTACAGATACACGTGCATTCTTACCTGTGAGCTGCTTTGCAAGCTCAGTAGCTGAAAACTTGCTGATACCTGACTGACCCATTACCATGCCGAGCATGTCGCCAGTGAATAACTCAGCGTCAGAGAGCAATGACTTACCACCCTTAGACACAGCGTTAATCTGCACCTCGTCAGCCTTAAGTGTAGATGGACGAACGATAACCTTGATGCCATTCTTCAAAGTCCACTCAGTGTAGCCAAGTGACTCGTTAACCTCACTCTTCTTAACCTTTGAGCCCTTCAACGCTGCAGTGTTGTCGATGAGAGGAAGAATAACTGTGTTGTCCTTGTAAGGCTCAATCTCAGCAGCCTCAACCTCAGCGATAACAGCCAAAAGCTCAGCCTCAGTAGGGATTGCAAGACCCTCCTTCTCAGGTGTACGAGCAAGGATTACAAGGTTCTTGTTAGGTGTTGCAAGCTGGCTGTAGATCTGGTTGAAAGTGGCAACATCGAGGCTTGAGATAAACTGCTGGTCGATCATCCACTCAGTCTCAGCATCCATCATAGGAGTACCCTGAGCATAGTGGTCGAGGTAGCGCTGTGCGTAGTCGTCGTTGCGAACATCGTTGCGGTTTGTGTACTGACGCTCAGCATACATCAACAACTCCTGCTTAGCACGGTCGAACTCACCTACAGTGAAGCCATGACGACGCATACGCTCCATCTCAGTGTACATAGCGCGGAAGCCCTCAACGATACGACCCTCATGAGCGCTGATTGAGAAGCCAGTAGCATCCATCGTTGGGCAGATACCAATGCCACCCTCCGACATACCACCACCCAAGAATGGAGCATCACCCTTCTGAGAGATCTCCTCGAAGCGGTTGTTCATCATCATAGAAGCGAGGTTGAGCACAACGTCGTAAGCATATGCGATGTCAGTGTTCTTATACTCCTTAGGAAGTGCAGTACGACGAGCAAACATCATCACGCTTGAACGAGTAAGCTCACGGTCAGAGAAAATGTTAATGATAGGCTCCTCAGTTGGTGGAACATTAACAACCTCCTTCTGTGCAGCATCAGCTGGTGAAGCAGGGATGTCAGCCATCAACGCCTTAATCTTAGCCTCTACCTCGTCAACGTCGATATCACCAACAACAACGATAGCCTGATACTCAGGACGATACCACTTCTTGTAGAATGACTCCAATGCTGTGTGGTCGAACGACTTTAGGCCATCGAGATAACCGATGAGGTTACGACGCTCGTAGATAGTGCCCTGGAACAACTTCTGAAGCATAACATTCTGAGCACGAAGGTTAGCGCCGTCACGAGTACGAAGCTCCTCCATGATAACGCCACGCTCCTCGTCAATCTCGGCTGGGTCCAAAGCGATGAACTGTGACCAGTCGTGAAGGATAAGAAGTGCAAGGTCGAGGTTCTCAGGCGTAATTGGGCAATCCTTAATCATGTACTCGGTGCAATCCCATGAAGTAAATGCGTTAAGGTTGTAACCAAACTGAACACCGATAGTCTCAAGCTTCTCGATCATGTCCTTGCCTGGGAGGTTCTTTGTACCATTGAAGGCCATGTGCTCAAGGAAGTGAGCCAAGCCCTGCTGATCGTCCTCCTCCTGTACTGCACCTACATCGTGATAGATGTAGAAGCTTGCCTGGCCCTTAGGCTTCTCATTGTGGCGAATGTAGTAGGTCATGCCATTGTCGAGCTTACCTACTCGCACTGCTGGGTCAAGAGGAAGTTCACTCTGAGCCGACAGACTCATAACACCAAACACAAGTGCTACGAGCGAAAAAATAAGTTTTCTCATAGAGTTGATAATTAAGTAATTATAATAAGTTTAAATCATCTTGATGACTTAATTCGAACAATAATTCAAGCAAAGATACTATTTTTTGCTTTATTTTCAATATTTATATTTATATTTTTGACATATTTTCCGCATATATTTGCACAATAATTCAACGCCAAGTAGCTGTTATTATTATAATTTATCGTATATTTGTAAGCAAATAGTGAAATTTATGGCAGAGATAACATCATACAAATACCGCATCGAGCCTCAAGATGTTGACTTCACACTGCGTGCATCAGCATCATCAATCATCAGCTACATGCTCAACGTAGCGGGCGTCGATGCCGACAACAAGGGCTTTGGCGTAGCAGCCCTCCAGGACAACAAATACACATGGGTGCTATCACGCCTCGGCATAGAGATCATTCGTCAGGCAGAGCAGTATAGCAACATCGAGATCGACACATGGGTCAACGAGTTCAACCGCCTCAGCTCAACCCGTAACTTCCGCATGCGCCTTGGCGACGAGCTTTTGGCTGCGGGAGTATCGCAGTGGTGCATGCTCAACATGGAGACACGTCAGGTGGTTGACATGTCGCTCTTGAAAGACACCTACGAGAAAGCTATGGTCGACACCCCCTCGCCCATTGCAGCCCCAGCACGCCTACGTTCGACAGAGTACACCGCTCAGAGTGAGCGCCCTGTGGTGTATAGCGACATCGACTTCAACCGCCACGTGAACACGTTGCGTTATGTCGACATGGTTTTCGATGCTATCTCGCTCGAGGACATAGAGTCGAACAACGGCATGCGCATCGACTTCAACTTCATTGCCGAGGCACGTTATGGCGAGCTACTCACCATTGCTCATTGCAACGAGGGTGGTGTTTGGCAGTTCGAGATATCGTCAAATTCGGGCAAGACACTATGTCGTGCACGAGTAGAGTTTAAGTAATTGGAACAGCGTAGACTACATATCGCCATAGTAGGTCCAGCACACCCCTATCGTGGAGGCTTGGCATCAATCATGGAGACTATGGCACGTGAGTATCAGCGACGAGGATATCGAGTAGATATTCTCACCTTCACGCTGCAATATCCTGCGCTCTTATTCCCCGGCAAGAGCCAGACGGTAGATACCCCACCCCCCGCAGACCTAAGCATCGAGCGTTGTGTGTCAACCGTAAACCCTCTCACATGGTGGCAGGTGGGACGTAAGCTATGCAAGCTACGCCCCGACATCGTGCTGATGAAGTATTGGACACCCTTCATGGCGCCATGCTTCGGCTCTATTGCCCGCCTCGCCCGTAAGAATGGTCACACACGTGTCATCTGCCAGATAGACAACGTAGAGCCCCACGAGCACCACATAACCGACAAGATGTTCAACCGCTACTACCTAAGTTCGGTAGATGGCTTCATCTACATGTCGGAGCAGGTACATGGCGAGCTTGAGGCATACACCCACGCCCCAGCACTCTTCTCGCCACACCCCATGTTCGAGCACTTTGGCCCTCGCAAGAAGCGCACCGAAGCATGCAACGCCCTCGGCATCGACCCCAATGAGCAATACGCACTATTCTTCGGCCTTATACGCGACTACAAGGGCTTAGACACCCTCATAGAGGCATGGGCAGCGTTCCGCCGCAAAGGACATAAGCTCCTCATTGCTGGCGAGTTCTACGCCTCACGCGACAAATACATCGACCTCATAGCACGCCTTGGCCTACAAGACGACATAATCCTCCACGACCACTTTATCCCCGACAGCGAGGTGGCCAACTACTTCTCGGCTTCGGACTGCGTGGTGCTACCCTACAAGACAGCAACGCAGAGTGGCGTGACACAAATAGCCTACAACTTCCGCACACCTATCATCGTCACTGACGTGGGTGGCCTCAAGGAGATTGTTCCCGATGGCGTGGTCGGATATGTTGTGGAGAGCTCAACGGAGGGTGTGGCAGACGGACTACGTAAGATATACGAGCAAGGACGCATCGAGGAGTTCACACAAAACATGGAGCATGAGCGCAAGCGCTTCTCGTGGTCAGCCATGTGCGACAAAATTGAGGAGGTTTACGACATTATCAACAGCAAATAGGCCAATTATCCACGAAATATTTGGTTATTATATTCAATTATATTATCTTTGCATAGATAAGACATAGAAAGTTATGCGAAAGCTCTATATCATAGCGGGTTGTAATGGTGCCGGAAAGACTACGGCATCCTACACCATGTTGCCAGAGCTTCTGCATTGCCACGAATTTGTAAATGCCGACGAGATTGCCAGGGGTCTCTCTCCGTTCAACCCCGATAGCATGGCTATCGAAGCTGGTCGCCTGATGCTTCGCCGCATAAACGACCTACTGGAAGAGGGCTCTGACTTCGCATTCGAAACTACACTATCAACAAAGACATACCAAAAGTTCATCGAGCGAGCCCAGGAGCGTGGATACTTCGTATCGCTACTCTACTTCTGGCTGCCAACACCCCAGCAAGCCATCGAGCGTGTGGCAAAGCGTGTGAGTCTCGGTGGACACAACATCCCAACCAACACGATTTGTCGTCGCTACGAGAGCAGCATGCGCAACCTCACAAAACTCTATGTTCCGATATGCGACTACTGGGTAATATACGACAACTCGACAGCCGAAGGGGTGAAAAAGATAGCATATGGCTCGAAAGGCGAAATAAAAGAGATTGTCGATCCGTTAGCCTATCAGAAGATTTTGAGTTATGAGTGAGTTTGAGATTAGAGAGCTTCAAGAACGAATCGACGCGGGGATACTACTCGCACAACGCCGCCTTATCGAGCGCACACGACGTGACAAAGGCGACTTGGTTGTTGTGCGCGACGGCAAGGTTGTGCACCTCACCCCCGACCAACTACTTGAAGAGTAGGCCTTAGCACAATGGCAGAAAACAAAGAGAGTGTGTCCAACATTGTAGAGGACACACTCTCTTACTATTATCGCCTTGCACGCTCCAACTACTTAGCATCGACGCCAAGGTCTGCCAATGACTTGTCTATATCATTCAACAACTCGGTGAGCTCAGCGCTATCATAACCCTCCGACATCATACCCTCGACAACCGAACGAGCACCCTTAAGATATATCACCGCAGAGTCCTTGTCGTCCATCTTGACACAGATGTCGCTCTTTCTTACCAGCGTATTAAGCTCTACAACCTCAGGCTCGAAGACATCGCCAAAGATCTCCGCCCACCTATCCACAAGTGCCAAGCAATCATCTTTGCGGTCGCTCTCTAAGTAGAGCTGCATCAACAACTCATATACATAGTCATAGGCCTCAAGAATATAGTCATGACCCGAGTAGCCGTACTGCACGCTCAACATCATAAGGTCGAAGTTAAGGCACTCGATCATAAGGTCAATAGCCTCGTTTATAGGCAGATACTCATAGGCCAAGTTACCAAGCACCTGGTCGTGAAAGGCAAGACGCACCTGACTATGCGACAGCGCTATGTCGATGTTTAGCTGATTCTCGTCGTAATAGTTAAGCGCCTCAACAAACTTACCCTTGTTGCAGAGCCACACAAACCTATGCCACATCTCATTGGCCTCAACCTTAGCTTGAACAAGGCCCTCAATTCTCTCTTCAGCACTCATTGAATCGTCACCTACAATAGCCAACGCCTCAATATCACTATCATCAATGTCTGTTGGGTCGCCCATATACACACGATTAATGCTGTCGAGCTTAATCATCGTCTCTACATAGGCATTACGTGGCTTCAAAGGCCACGGCGTCTTCTTCATCTTTTTACTCTCTTGAGCCTCAACACCGCCAATTGCGATAAACACAACTACGAGTGCACATAGTAGACGTTTCATATTTACAGGATTAGGTTATTAGAGATAAAATCAGTTATAATTCGAATTGTATCCTCTTTCTGCTTACGCATAAAGTGTGACTCGTTGTCGAGCAGGTGGAGCTCGCTGTCGGCATATACGTCGTGGTAGCGCTCACCATAAGAGTATGGCACAATCTTATCCATCTTGCCGTGAACGATACACACCTTGCCCGAATACCTCGCCGAGATTTCGTATATCGGAAGCTTCTGAGCAGCGAGAATAAACTTTCGGCCTAGCTTATGGAACATCACGTTCACATACTCGGGAGGATTCTTCGCATCGTACTTACTACCCATACATCTGCCAGCAAGAGCATCGTCCTTGAGCACGGCAGCGGGAGCCAACAGCACCACACACTTAGGCTTAAGTGGCGACTCCTCAAGCTCGGCAGCCAATAGTCCAGCGATGACACCGCCCTGTGAATGGCCTATAAGGGCAACGTCAGTAACATACTTAAGCGTGTGCACATACTCCACAACAGCTTTAGCATCGGACACCTCGTTAGCCAGGGTCATATCAATGAACTTGCCCTCGCTCTGACCATGAGCATTGAAGTCGAAACGTATAGAGGCAACACCCATGCTGGCAAGCGCCTTAGCAATCATGGGTCCTGGGTGCATGCTCTTATTCGACATAAAGCCATGCATAAGAACTACCATCGGGCACTTATTCGTCTCAACATCAAAGCCCTTAGGAAGTGTTATTATGGTAGCTATACCACCCTGCTCACCTCGCACCTCATAGTGAGGCTTTGCACCAAACAACTTACTAAATAGTCCCATAACTGTTGCTATTTCTTATAAAATTTTCTATCAATCTTTCCGTTGTATGTTCGCTTTATGGAGTCCACAACCTCGTAGTATGTAGGCACCTTATATGGCTCAACCTTCGACTTGATGTGCTGTGCAAGTGCTCGTTTGTCGAACTCAGCACCCTGAGTAAGCACCACAAGGAGCTTAAGCACCGTGCCAATGATAGGATGCTCTGCTGCAACACACACAGAGTCACTTACCATCTCACACGACGAAGCTGCACTCTCAACCTCCGAAGGGTCAATCTTGAAGCCACCAACATTGATGACATCGCCCTGACGTCCCTTAAGATGAATCATACCCTCCTCGTCGATATATCCGAGGTCAGAGCCATATATTTTTCCTGAGCGTAACACTCTATTTGTCGACTCTTCGTCAGCGACATAGCCATTCATGATCGTAAGGCCCGAAACAACGATGTTACCCTCAGCCGTAACCTCAACATTTGAGTTTTTCATTGGGCAACCGATGCAGCCCTCCATATATCTGCCATCGTTGAAGTTGTAGGTACACACTGCGCCAATCTCAGTACCACCAAAGGTGTTATACAGACGCGAATGTGGCAACGCCTTGCTCAAACGCTCCATATCATGGCGGGTGATGGGTGCTGCGCCAGTCTCGATAAAATCAATCTTATCGGCCAGCGAGCATAGCTTATCATAGGATAACTGCATTATCAGGCTAATGCTTGCAGGCACAAGAAACGTAGCAAACTTCTTGTATGGAAGCTCAAACACCTCGAAGAAGGCATTTATATCCTTCAAGCCGTTGAGTATACACAGAGTGCCACCACACGATAGCGTAGGTAGAATCTTGAAGAGTGAAGCAATATGGTTAAGCGGCCCACTCACAATAAACATCAAGTCGGAGTCGAAGCCGAGGTCTACAATGAAGTTCTCGGTGCAAGCCACCAAAGCACGCTCCGAGAGCATCACGCCCTTCGACTTACCAGTAGTGCCAGTAGTGTAGAGAATATCTACAATGTCGCTTGCGAAGCTACACCCGTCAACCTCAGCCCTAATTGTCTGAAGACTCTCCTCAGGGGCCTGCGCCTCGAGGGGCACAGCGATAGCCCCTATGTTGTGAACAGCACAATAGGTTACAACAAAGTCGATATTCTGGGTTGCACGATAGACATATGGTCGGCTGGGCTTAATACCCTGCTCGACCAGCTCTGCCGAGCGCTGCACGATGCTATCCCATAGTTGCGCATAGGTGATACTATCCGAACCACACACAACCGCAATCTTATCGGGAGTAGCCGACGCAAAGTGCTTAATACTCTGCTCAAGGGTTAAGATCATAGTTGTTCGATATTGTTGTTATTATAACTTAGCGTTGAGCTTAGCCTCAATCATCTGCACCAAAGAGTCAATCGACTTAAAATTCTTTGGTGTGACATCCTTAGCACCAAGCTCTATATCATACTCCTTAGACAACACCATGAGTATGATTGTGATACCCAACGAGTCGAGCTCGCTAAACAAAAAATCGGAATCGAAATCTACCGCTGGCAGTGCATCCGACAGTAGTTCATAAATTCTATCTCTCATAAATTTTAAATAATTTCAAGGTTAGTCGCAAAGCCCTCGGCCGCAATCTGCGCCACACGACGTCGATGGTCATCGTCGATGTGGGCAACAACCCTAACATCGGGATTGCTAAGGGCAATCATCAGCGCCTGCTCACCATAGCCCTTATCCTCGATGTGGTAGCATGCATCGACACCCTCCACAGCACAATGTTGGGTGTCAAGCGCCCTGAGATTTTTGTTTACTGCACGCATGATGACAACACCCTTATACATGTAGCGTCCTCTAACACGAGCCTTAAGGTCGTGAGGATAGCCACACAGCAACGTGCGAAGAGTTATTGGGTGCTCACGCAGCTTGCCATGTTTAGTTGTCAGCCACCTAAAGAGTAGTGGCGGCAACATATAAGCCATCAGCACTACGCAGAACATACCCACGATAGTAACCTCGGCCAACGAGCGCATGGCAGGATGCTGCGAGATGATAAGTGTGCCGATGCCGACAAACATGATGAGCGCCGACTGCAAGATACCTCGTTTGTATGATGCCAACACCTTACGGCCATAGGCATACTCGCTCTGACACCCTTCGGTGATAAATATCGTATAGTCGTCGCCTTGGCCAAAGATAAACGTGGCCAAAATGATGTTGACGATGTTAAACTTTATGCCCAATATAGCCATGAGTCCGAGTATCCATATCCAACTGATGGCCATAGGCAAGAACGATATAATAGCCAACTCAAGGCGTCCGAACGAGAACCACAAGAATAGGAATACTATGATGGAGCATGCTATGCCGATGTAGTTAAAATTGTCGGATAGGTTGCGAGTAAGTGAGCTCTGCATGCTCTGAGAATCGAAGCATAGATCGAAGCAAGCCTTCACCTTGTCAATATTAGCACTATCAACACCAACGTAATCGACAACATAGCATCTGCCTCTATCCACGCTACACACCATATTCTGCGCAAATAGCGTCAATGAGAGATAGCCCTCAACATAACCATTTGTCATCTGTGATTCATTGTCGAAGTTAACCACATCTTCAAACTTCGAGAATGCATCAGGAGCAAAGCCATACTTCGAGGCCTTAGATGTAAGCTCATCGACGAGTTGTGTGCGATAGGTTGCTGTAAACTCTTGCCAACGCTTCAAGCGACGCTCTTGCTCATCACCCGACACTACAAACTGGTGCACACCCGAGTGGCTTTCAATAAGTCCGGCAGTCTTAAGGCTATCAATAGTGGATACCACACCCCTATTCTTCTGCAACGCCTCATCGTATGTTGCACCCAACGACACCACATACAGAGTGCTACCTTGAGCCTCGCCACCCGCAGCCATAAGCTCACTGAAATAGCGCATATCTGCCCTCTGCTCATCGGTCATATAGTTGCAGTTGGCAAGATTCGAGTCGAACTCACAGCGTGTACTGAAGAAGCCAAGGATAAGCGTCAGCACCACAACAGCGCCCACTACAATCTTGCTACGCTCAGGCGACATAGCTGCAATACGATCAAAGAGCTTAGGCTTGGACTCTGCAACAACACTACTCTTAGCCATATGTGGCAGATAGATTAGCACAAACATAATAGTGCCAGCCAACAGCAACGACGCAAAGAGACCTAAATCACGAAGAGCCACAGAGTGCAACGGAACGAGGGTAAGAAAGGCTCCCACGGTGGTGATGTTGCCAATAACGAGTGGGGGCACAATCTGACGTATTGTATCACGTATAGTAGCTCCATGCGACAGATGGCTAATAAAGTGCAAGGGGTAGTTCACGGCGATGCCAAGTATGACACTCGAGATACCGATAACAATAATAGAGACCTCGCTACTAAAGAGCGCCATGCCACCCACGGCAAAGAGCCAACCCCAGCCTATAGACAAGAATATAAGAAGGATATTTCGCAGCGAGCCTATGGTGAATATAGCAAGCACAATAATCAGAAGCACCGACAGCGATATAGCTATTATGCTATCGTGCTTAATACGCTGAGCATTACCCACAGCAATATCTGGGCCACCCACAACATGTGCCTCGACACCCTCAAACGTCTCCTTGCAAGAGCCTATAACATCACGAATAAGCTCCACGAGCTTTGCATTGTTCTCAGTCTCGCTGCCGCCAAACTCGGAGCGAAGCATAACAATAGCACGACTCATATCTGGTGTAAAGATATGGGCATCGTAGATCTCGAATACCATCTGTTGATTGGAGCGTTGCAGCTGCGACAACACAGGCGTGAAGAGTGCCAACGGATCGTAGGATATGCTGCTTGTGAGCATACCCGCAGTTGGAAACATCAACATCTCAATGTTTTGCTGAAGCCTATCGTCAACATAGTTTGGCTGAGATAGCTGAGCCTCCATGCGCTCATAATCCTCATCGGTCAAGAAGTATGGTATATTAGCATAGACATACTCCGTAAGTTGCTGCACCTGAGACATATCAACCTCGGCAACAAGGTCTCGACACCACCCCTCCGTATCACGCATCTTAAGCTCGTCGACAAAGCTGTCAATAGCCTTTATGGTTGTATCAGGATCACCCGGATTGCTAAATATCACAAACAACCTATCTGCCCCCGACACACTCTGATAAATCTCCATAGCCTCATGCTCCTCACCATCAAGAGGCAAGAAGTCGTTGATATCCTCGCTGTAGCTTAGGCTAACGAGCAGAGCTAAGAGCAGGCCAAAACACACGACCAGAGAGCCCCACATAAATGGTGTGTGGCAACGTAGGTAGTCGTATATCTTAGCAATAATGTTCATGCTTCTTATACTATCGTGTTTACTCCGCAGTATCAGGGTTTAACTTATTCAATATGTAGTTTCGACCAAGGATAGCCTCGCTCGTATTTATAGCTGTTAGTGGCACACCGCAGAAGCCATGCACACTGCAGTTTTGGCCCGTAAGCAGCAGATTCTTAATCTTTGTAACGATGGGCACCTGCGACATAGCCATATTGTTGCAATCCTTCGAGTAGCCACACATAGCACCCTCCTTGACAGCATAGTAGTCACGAATGGTGAGAGGCGATGCTGTGTTTATCTTGTCGACATAGGCTCTGAAGTCGGGGTATATCTCCTCCATGCACTGAATAAGCTTCTCGGTGCACTCCTCCTTCCACAACTCATACTCCTCGGTGCGATGCCCCAAACGTGTATCCTCCCACTGCTTAACTCTATCCCAGGTCATTGGCGCAGTGACAATCATCTTTGTCGAATACTCATCTTGGTCAATATCTGGAGGCGTCATATAGAGGAAGCCCAATGGCCATGGCACGTCGTCTCGATCAAAATCCCAAATCTGGTCGTAGCGCTTCATATAGTAGCACGAGTGGTTGATATACTTAAACGTGTTGGGCTTAAGCTTGATGTTGAGCGTAAATGCCGAGTAGGAGTTCGGAATATCGTTCAAGCGGTTGCGATAGGCCTTGGGCAGTGCCGACTCATCATCCAAGAGCTTAAGCAACGAGCATGGATGTATAGCACTAATGTAGTAATCTGCACTAAACTCCCTACCCTTCTTAGTGGTTACGCCTGTTATCATGCGTTCGTGGGTTGCCACTTTCACAACACCATCACCCGTAATCACCTCACCGCCATTTTCGATAATAAGATCACGCAACGTGTTGGCAAATAGCTGACTACCGCCAGCAAAGCGACTTGGACCATTAATATATATGACAGATATCAGAGCATGAATATAGGCTGGCGTAATACTCTTACGACCAGCATACAACGGATTCATATAGGCCAACACACTACGCAAATGAGCATCAGTAATATACTTAGCAATAAGCTGGTCGGCCGACATGATAAACTCGTCGCTATGTGCCTGAATATAGTCGGTAGAGGGACGCAGATAGAACATATCGAGCTCATCGACAATGTTATATATTGCATCTACGTATCGTCTCAACTCCTCACCGCTATCGGGAAACGACTCAACAAGCGACTCAACAAAGGCATCACGACCCTGCGCAATACGAAACCAACGCTTATCCTCGGCAAAGTACAACACGTCGATCATATCGCTATCTACATCGCGAATCTTCACCCTATCCATGATGCCAAGATATTCGCATATGCGACGTATGTTACCACCCTGCTGCATACCTCCAATGACATGCATACCTGTGTCGAAGACCTCGCCAAAGCGTGTAAAGCTCTGTAGGCCACCACCCACCGTAGAGTTTTTCTCGATAAGTGTTACCTTGACGCCCTCCTTCGAGAGAATAGCTCCGGTAAATAGGCCTCCAACGCCTCCGCCAATAATCACTGCACTCTTGTCCATATACTATATATTCGCCTGCTTAATCTGTTTATAAATATTCTGAGGATCAACCAATTCGCTACATGTCACGATGGAGCCAACCAACACTCCCAAGAAACCATGCGAGTTGACATTCTGGCCAGCAAGCAATAGATTCGGGATTCGTGTGCGATAAGGAACTCTGCCCGCAGCACCCAGTCCAATATCCTTAGCTACGCCATACAACGAGCCTCGCTCGGTGCCTGTATAGTCGAGATAGGTCAACGGCGTAGATGTATAGTAGCTCTCGACAGATGCCCCAAAACCTGGGCATACCTTATCAACCTCAGCGATAAGGCGCTCGGCATGACGCTGCTTAAAGGCCTCGTAATCCTCGCCACGACGGCCAATAGATGTTCCCCTCCACGCCTCAACATCCTCAATGTTCATGTAGGATATGGCTACGCCACTCTCCGCCCACTCTGCATTAGCCTCGTGACACATGTGCATATATAGAAAACCCTTTGGCCAATTCTGCTGTGTGTAGCTCTCGCAACCCCACGGCGTAGTATCACGATAGCTAAAGTAGTTGGTGTTCATATATGGCATTGTGTGTGGCTTAAACTTCACGTATACCACAAAGCCGGATGTTGTTTGCGGGATACTTGTGATACGTGTGCGGAATGCTGGACGTATGAGCTTAGTATCGAGCATCTCGAGGAGTCGGTTGGGATGAATAGTGCTAATCACATAGTCAGCATCGTAGCGACACTCGTCATGGGTGATAACACCGGTGGCACGACTATCATCGCACTCAATCTTTTTAACACGCTTACCAGCCAATATCTCACCACCACGCTCACGAATGCTTTGCGCCAAGGAGCGCACAATAGAGTCGCTACCACCAACAATGCGGTAGGCACTCTTATTGTAGAAGTTCATGATGAATGCATGCTGCGAGAATGGTGTCTTACCCAGCTCACCAGCATACAACGGAATATCGCCAGCAAGAGCGCTCTTTAGCAGATCATCGCTAAATATCTCATCTAAAACATTGTCGATGGTACGTGTGAAATACTCCGAGTCGACAGCTATATCTCTACCATCAGACATCAACGACCCAAGCGATGAAGCAGAGGCTATGCCATCGACAATATCCATATATCGCACAAGAGCATCACGCTCATGAGGGAAATACTCCGAGAACTGCTCCACGAATGCCTCACGGCCATTGGGAAAACGAAACTCGCTGCCAGCAAGATTTACGGTGTTGTAGGCCGAAGCGTCCAACGCACTGAGCTCAACGCCCCTGTCGAGTTCCAAGTAGCGCATCATCATGTCGATGGTCTGACCTTTAGCCGCCGAGCCAATATAGTGCATGCCCGTTTCGAACTTAGCACCTCGGCGCTTGAAACATTGTAGGCAGCCGCCAATCTGTGCTCCCTGCTCAAGAATGGTTACGTCATAACCATTGCGCAGAAGAATATAACCACACGAAAGGCCACCAAGTCCTGAACCTATGATAACTACTTTAGGCATTTTGATCCAATTTATCAGCTACTTCGCTATATCTAACTTTATAATATTTACGCATTGCTTGCGCCTGCTCCTGGAGCGTCGAGCCGTAGCTACGCATCTCAACGGGTGACAGTCGCTTGCCAATATAGAGATGAATCTCACCCTTGCTCATCATATAGGCATGCTTGGGCAACACCCTACCAGTGCCATATACCATAAGCGGCAAGATATCGACGCCAAGCTCCTGAGCCATGTGGAATGCCCCCTTATGGAAACGCAATATTGAGCCATCTTTCGAGCGAGTGCCCTCAGGGAAGATAGCAATGCTATATCCCCTATCTACCAACGATCGAAGCTGTGGCAACATCTGATCAATGCCATCTGATGCGGTCAAATACTCGGCATTGTATATCGTATAGCGGAAAAATCTCACCTTCGTGACCCATGCCGCTGTGACAACCACAAGCTTCTCGGTTTGCGAAATCACAGCCATAAGGTCGAAAAACGATTGATGATTGCAGATTATAACCGCTGGCTTATCGTACTTCTCGTCGTGGGGGTTATGCTCGGTATAGGTAGTACCCGGCAAACCATGATAGACCATTGCTGTTTTGGCAGCAAACCTAAGTATACGACGTAGCTTAGACCTCTTTTTATCATTAATCTTACCTATCGACATATATAGATACGACATAGGCGTCATGATAAACACCGAGAAGAAGAAGAATACCATGAAGGTGTAGATGCTTCTTAAGAGCCTCGCCGTAAAACGGAAGAGTCGAAGAGGCAGGCCATAGATGATTGCAAGCAAGCACAACACCATGTTAAGTATGGTAATGCGTGTAAAATCCTTGCCTGGGCGGAAGTGCGATACACGCTCCTCACGAGGTGGATAGAAGACATTAACAGGCTCACTAACAAGCTTAACACCATGCCATGATGCAAAGACCATAAGTTCGAGCTCAGCCTCATAGCGCGAGGTGAGCAGAGCTAAGCCACGAAGCTTCTTTAGTGGGTAAAGCCTATATCCTGTCTGTGTATCACGCAGATACTGGCCAGTCTGCACCATAAACCAGAAGTTGCTGAACGAATTGGCAAACTTACTACCCTTGCTACGCTCCATCTTCTCAAGGTTCTTACGCTCGCCAACAATCAATGCGCCAGCATTGCGCTCGTTTGCGGCCAACAACACCGAAATATCTTCGGGATAGTGCTGACCATCGCCATCGAGCGTAATGGCATAGGCAAAACCGCTCTTGATAGCATATCTAAAACCCTCACGCAAGGCAGCGCCCTTACCTTGATTTCTCTTCAGCTCGATAATAACAGGCTTGGTAGGCATATTGCCAAGCAGCTCAACGCTATTATCGGTACAACCATCACACACAACAATAACATCGAGACACTGCGCCATAGCACGCTCAACCACATCGACGATGGTTCCAGCATTATTATAGGTTGGTATAATAACGCAGATACCTCGTGCGCGGAGCCTATGACGTTGTGCCTCCAACGAGCTATTTGTTATGCGCGAATCTGACATACGAGCGATAGTTTTGCATACGAATCACCCTCGTATGAAACATTTACCTGAGCCTTCACCAAACGCTCCTCAACACTCACCTTCTGAAGTGTGTAACACACTACAGGAGTCTCTGTGGGGGTAATTATACGCAAGAACTTAACATTCTTAACTATATCGATATCAAGCTGTTTGCCAAGATGCAACTCAAGCAGCTCATGAGCAATCTGCATGATACACACACCAGGGGTGATAGGCTCACCAGGGAAGTGTGCGGCGTAGATAAAATGCTCGGCGTTGAGCTTAATAGTGTAGCTATGGTCTACATCAGTTACCACCTCATTGGTAACGCTATATAGGCTATCAAGCAACTTCATTGTTATATATGGTTTAATAGTTATTACTGCTATGTAGTGCTAATGGCTCAAACCAATAGCGAAGTTTATATCGCTCATTCGTATATTCACACACATCATCACTACTGATAATTTGTGGAACTATCCTACGAAGATCGTTGCGCAACACTCGACGAATATACCACCTATCTATCTGGGGCAATATGTCGATTATGGCTACCCTATCACGCTTAATGTCGTAGCTAAAACTGAGTGCCGAGAGGCCAAACTCGTTGACAATAGCACCCAAAACCTCATCTTCATCACTAAGCAAAATGCATATTCCGCTGATGCCAGCCTTGTCGACATCAATCTGCACCCTATAACGCTGACTACATGGCTCATTACCTACCTCCTGTGCACAAAGGTCGGCATGAGCAACAAGCATAAGCACCATAAAGAGATAGAGACCACGCAACATCACCCACGTTAGTTTATACTAAATAGTTTGCTGTCGATTGTTGCATTACGACGTATATTGCTTAGCTCTATAATGGTGTAATCACCCGAAGGCTCATACATCTCAACCTTTACAACAGATTGATTACTGCGGTTGAAGTGAACGACCAGCCTGCTCCACATCTGCTTCATGTCGCGACGCAATGGCAAAAGTGTTGCTACCCACTCATTACCAACCGAAGCTATCGAAACATCAAACGTGGTGTCATCCGAAAGACAACTGCCCACAACACTGCTCATCATCAGGCGCACAATCTCCTTAAACATCTTACTGTTATTCACATCAACAACATCCTGACGCTGAGCGCTTTTAAGGAGCACCTGATGCTGATTAAGAATAAAGGTGTAGGTATAGGGCGATGTGTACTCCCAGCGCAAAAGGCTTGGTGCTGAATAGTACATCTTGCCATACGACACCATCTTATCGTTGAGCAACTTAACATGTTTGGTCTGCACAAAGCTACACTCAACACTCTTTGTTGCAGAGCCTACCTGCTCAATCTGCCGAATGATACTCTCCTGGCTTTGCGCCATGCAAAACAAGGGCAGAAGAGTGATAAAAAGTGTAAATATAAACTTTCTCATTGTTTAATGATAAAATAACAGCCAAACATTATGAGGATCACACCCACCCACTTGGTTAAACCTACTGGCTCGCCAAAGAATATCATAGAAGCAAACATTCCAAAAACATAACTAAGCGACATCAATGGATAGACATCGCTTAATGGGTAGTGTTTAAGGATATATAACCACAATATGCAGCTTGAGCCAAAGCATACTCCGCAGCCAATAAATGGCACATTCACAAATACCGACCTAAAAAAATCGGCCGTCCAAGCAAATGGCAACATTCGGCCAACAGACACCTTTAACAACACCTGGACGCCTGCTAACAACAGACTCTGAATTATAGAGAGTATGACTACCATACGTATTATTTTCTCTTTAGCACAATACTTCTTGAATACAACTCCTTAGGTGGCTCAACATTAAGATACTCAGCGGCCTTAGCAAGTATTGGTGATGACTCGTCAAACTCAATAACCAAGACTGTTGCGGCCTTACCTGTGGCAATCAGACGCTCAGCATCACGCATTGCCCATAGCATAGAGTCTTCACCCTGCGAATAGGTGGTATTATATCCATAACACTTGTTGCGAATGGCAATAGCCGAGCTTATGGTGTTGTGCGTACTCTGCATAAAGAGCGTTGGCTTGAGCAGCTCCTCCTGATTTATGGATATATCCTCCAAAAACTGCATGCTTATATCGAGCATACCACGTGAGGTAGCCGTAACAATAGCATCGGGACAGTTCAGTTCAGCCCTCTTAAGAGCTCGTAATGTAGACAGGTGAGCAGCCTTCATCAGCTTACCCATACGACGTGACTCAAGTGGCGAGATATACTCTCGAAGAGCAGCAAGCTCCTCTACGGACTCTACACACTCATCAGCAACAACCTCAAACTCATAGTCCTCACCCTCTGGCACAACATGCTCAACAGGATATCTACTCAACACCATCGACGAGTCGTTACCACCAAAACCAAACGAGTTGCAGATAACATTATCCATCACAACATCGTCGCAACCCATCGTAGGAACAATGGTATTTTCGCCAGAACTCTCCCAACCTAAGTTGGCAGGGATAAAGTTGTGCTGCATGGCGAGAATAGAGATAACACTTTCGATAGAACCAGATGCTGATGTGGTGTGACCTGTAAACGACTTAGTGCTCGACACAGCAGGGATGCTATCGCCAAAGATGCGGATAATAGCCTGACTCTCCGAAGCATCATTATTAGGTGTACCCGTGCCATGAGCATTGATATAGGCGATATCCTTTGGCTCGATGCGTGCCATGCTAAGAGCATCACTCATAGCCAGATATGCACCCTCGCCATTCTCCGACGAGGCTGTTTGGTGGAAAGCATCACATCGGTTGGCATATCCTGCAACATAGGCCAAGCCATCAGCCTTATCCTTTTCCAAAACAACAAAGGCAGCTCCCTCACCAAGATTGAGGCCGGCACGTGTAGCATCGAATGGACGACACTGCGCCTTATCGAGAATCATCAGCGTGTTGAAGCCATTGAGATGGTAGCGGCTAAGAGCCTCAGAACCACCCGCAATAACAATATCTACCTCGTTGCGCTTGAGCATCTCTGAGCCGAGGATAATTGAGTTAAGGGCCGACGAACATGCTGTAGATATAGTACAGCACTCCACACCCTTAAGTCCCAGCAACTCAGCCATCTCCTCGGTGCTTCTACCACACTCATTGCCCTGCAATAGATAGTCATAGGAGTTGGTATGCATCATCTCGGCATGCTGAAGTTCGCTTAGGTCCATACCTCCCACGGTAGTACCCGAGATAAGAGCAACACGCTTACCCTCGATACTCTCGATACCAGCGCTCTCCAAGGCCTGGCGAATGGCGATTGCTCCCATGAGCGATGTTCGGCTGATGGTCAACTTAGTGTCGATGCCCAACATCTCTTTCATCTCGTCGTTAGAGAGTTTAACCTCGCCCACAGGCAGGTCAACATGGCGTGACTGAAGATAGCGCATGGCACCAATACCGGTTCTTCGACTACGCAATGAGTCGACAACAGACCCAGAGTCGTTGCCGATGGCACAAATAATACCAAGTCCTGTTATAGAGATAGTATTACCCATTATTTTGTACGATTCGCTACGACATACTCAGCAATCGTAGTAATGCTCTTGAAGATAGCCTTACCCTCAGCTGGGTTAGCCAGCTTAATACCATAGTAGCGGTCCAAAATTACGATTAGCTCCAACGCATCAATAGAATCAAGACCAAGACCATCGCCAAATAGCGGTGCATCGTTGTCGATATCCTCTGGGGTAATCTCCTCAAGATTAAGTGCATCGATAATATGCTCCTTAAGCTCCAAAATCAACTCTTCCATACCTATATATATTATATTTATATTAATTACTATTTTGTTAATATCACTAACTCCGCCTCGAAGCTATCCTCGCTACTGCAATCAACCCAACCAGTTAGCATAATATCTGTGTCGGACTGGCTCATGGCTGACTCCACAACCTCCGCCATCAGAGCATCACTCCTACTCTCAAGGATATAGAGCGAGGTTTCGCCCGTGCAATTATGCTTAATGGCAAATTCTCCCAAAGCGATGTTTGGCAGAGTGCCAATAAAGATTGATGGACTTGGATAAAACTCATCGCTACGCTCAAACGTGGCAATGTGCTTACGGTCAGAGACTATCGACGACGAGCTATTGAATATTATCATCGAGCTACGCTTGCCTTCGCACTCACAACAAAAACGCTGCATAAGAAGTTCGCTGGCAACAAACAACACCTTGCTCAATGCGTCCATCTTATAATATTTAGGATAGTCGCCGATATGGTTCTTATAAATCTCGGTAAGCAATGCCTTGCCACTTACCGATACGTTCAACTCATCGGAGTCAACAACAACCTTCTCGGGCGTGATAACAACCCTATGTCGAGTGTTTAGCTTATGGCGCTCGATAGTTGGCGTATGCTCTCCACGCTGCTTGGCATAGAGCAGCGCTCCATTGCAGCCGCCAAAGCCCGAAATCATCTTTAGAAACGACTGTTTATCGGTGCTCCGCTCCTTAGCACTAACATCAACCTTTGCACTTACACCCAACTCATCGAAGCCTCGAACACCAAGCACTAAGCCATCGTCCAACGAACGCATATTGATGATAGGCTCAACAACACCTGCTGCACCCAGTGTGTGACCATAGTAGCCCTTAAGTGCAGTGATGGGCACGGCCAAAAGATTAGCTCGTTCAATAGCCTTCGACTCCATCTGGTCGTTAAACATTGTGGCAGTACCATGAGTGCTTATCAGCGCAAGCAGATTGGCATCATAGCTTCCGAGAGCACTACACATAGCCCTATAAGCACCATCACCCTTAGGTGCTGGAGCGCTTAGATGATAGGCATCGTTGCTCATTGCGCCACTCAGGAGTTGCCATCGTGGGGTGTCATCGTCGACATTACGGCCAAAGATGATTGTCGCAGCTGCCTCACCAACATTAAGACCTGTTCGCTCGATATCGAATGGGCGACACTCATCTAAAGACATCGACTTAAACGACAAGAAACCTGCAATAACAAATGGTGTGACCATATCTACGCCACACACAACAGCATGGTCGTACTCGCCGCTTGAAAGTAGTCGATGGGCCAATAGCTGAGCATCCATACCCGAAATACAGGCATTGCACACAACCACAGGCTCACTCTTAAAGCCAAAATAGGCAGCAACCTTGCGAGCAAGGGCTCCTGGGGCAATGTAGTTCGCGTCGTGCTCAGCGCATGACGACAACTCATCGACATTGGCCTTTGTGGTGCTCAAGATGAATTTAGTGCGAGGCGAGTGCACATCTATTCGACACCCTGCAAGAGCATCAGCAATCGAGCGTATAGCCACCGACTCAAGTATTGTATAGCCCTCAATCATTAGCTCCGAGCGCTGCTTTTCATCAAAAACAGAGGCTACAAACGCTTCGGGAACACCACGCCACGACTCATATCGTGCCAGCTTGGAGCGATGCTCCCTAACAGCACGATAGTTCTCGTCGGTGGTATATCCCAAGGGGGATACTATGTTTGTTGCAAGTACCGAAATCATATCAAACCAACACTCTTTTTCCACTCGGTGTAGAACTCAGGGCTATACCACAACAGGTTATTATCCATGTCCATGAATACCTGAACAGTGTGGGCCGTAAGATATATCTCACCACTCTCAGAATCATAAATCTCATAATCGAAGATTATCTTCGCAGAATCGGTAGGTCGATAGGTAATTTTAATAGTGGGTGTCATGCCAAAACGTAGAGCTCGCTTATAGTTCAACGTCATCTCAACGATTGGCACCAGCGTTCTCTCCTTGATATATAGCTGATACGACAAGCCATATTTTGCTCCAAAGGCCTCACGAGCATCCTCCAAATAGAGCGGATACGAACCATGCCACACGATATTCATCATGTCAACCTCGCTGAAGCGCACCTCAAACTGCTTCTCGGCACTAAGCACTAAATCCTTATTCATAGTCGCTGATATTAGACAAACCCTACTCGATAGAACGTACCGACAACTTTATCTCGGCCGTGGCCACGACCTCACCATTTGCCATAACCTCAGCATTAGCGAGTGTCATGCCGAAAATCTCCTCAAGGATGTCGACCTTAGTTGTAATCGTAGAACCCACCTCGGGCAATCGCTTTACTACGTAGTTGCGCACAGCACCAATGAATCCCATCTGCACATCCTTCTTTAGAATATACTTGTTGTAAAAGCCTATGCGTGCAGCACATGTCTGAGCAATATTCTCCATCATACCTGCTGCCGAGAACTTGCCATTATCAACAAAGATGTTCTGCTCGTCAATCTTTGTTTCGGTGGTTGAGGTCATCATCTCGAAGTGAGTAAGACTACCAATCATCACAAAAGGCTCCTGCTGGGGCAGAACGCTATGTACATCTATCGAACGAAGATACTCTTCAGTTATATTCATTGTATCCATCTTAACTAACTCCAAAAATCATAAAAGTTAAACCATTGTGTAGGGTACTCCCTAATGCGTCTCTCCAGCTCCTGAGCGAAGGCATCGGCAAGCTGTCGGAGCTGCTCACGACGAGGCGCCTGCTTATCGTAGCATAGGGGTGTGATGTAGAGCTTGTAGCGCTTGCTGCCCGTCTTCATAACACTAACGGCCAACACATCTAAGCCTCGCATAGTAGCTACACTGAATGGGCCCATAGGAAACTTGGTCTTACGACCCAAAAACACGGTCTCGATGCTCTTGGTAGCACCTGCCGAACGGTCCGTAGGAAAGCTCACAATATCGCCATTACACAACGCATTGTCGATCTCGTAGAGGTGGCTCATATCCTCCTTCATGCTAATCATACTGATGTTTGTGCGATCAAACATGGTTGCACGATTCTGCATCACCGACTCCTTCTCGAAGCCATATACTACCGGACGAATCATTTTCTTTTCAGAAACGAGCGTGTAGCCAGCAATCTCGTAGTTGCCAACATGGGCGCTGAAATGCAAGAAGCCCTCAGGGCGCTCAGCACGCGAAAAGAACTCATCAATGCCAACAGCCTCAACCTCGAAACGCTTGCCTGCATACATAGCAAACTTGTCGATGACAGCTTGGGCAAAGTGGTAGTGATTGAGATATGTCATCCACGCCGAGTGCCAACGTCCAAAGCCCATAGTATGACGATAGAAGGCATACGACGTCTTACGACTCTTCAAGATTAGAAGACATATGGGCAGAATGAAGAGAGCTGTAAAGATATAAATCAGCCTTACATCAATAAAACGCAATGAGTGGATGAGCCACCTGTGCATCCATCCACTGCCAAAAGTAGTACCTTTCCAGCTCCTCTCTGCCATCGCCTATATTAGTTTACCTTAGTCTCGATATAGTCGCAGAACTTAGCAAATGTGTCGACACCGACCATCTCCTCAGCCTTGATCTTAAAGCCGAAGTTACGCTCTACGATAACTACGATATCAACATAATCGAGGCTATCTATACCCATGTCGTCCTTAAGCTTTGCATCAGGGAAAATGTTCTCTTCCTCGATTTCAAGCTCCTCAATCAAAAAACTCTTTACCTTCTCTTCAATCTCTGTACGATTCATAATGATTTAAGTTTGGAAATTATAAATTTATTACTCTTCTATTTACCTCTTCGTGCTATAACTTCTTAACGACCAATGCGCTGTTTGTGCCACCAAAACCAAACGAGTTGCTGAGAATAGTATTCACCTCGGTATCAACTGTCGTACGTGCAAGGTTCAACTTCTCGGAATACTCGTCGCAATTCTCCAAATTGATGTTTGGCGCAACAAAGTTGTTCTGCATCATAATCAACGAATATATCAACTCGCTGGCACCCGCCATCCAGCACTCATGGCCTGTCATACTCTTGGTGCTGCTCACCAATGCATGCTCACCACCAAAGAGCTTACCGATAGCCATTGCCTCAAACATATCACCCTGACGTGTACTTGTTGCGTGAGCATTGATATAGTCGATGTCTGAAGACTTCATGCCAGCATCATCTAAGGCACGCTGCATAGCACGCAAACAACCCTCATCGCTTGGCTGGCTGATGACCGATGTGCCATTCGACGAGAAGCCGTAGCCAACAACCTCTGCGATAATGTTTGCACCACGAGCCACAGCATGATCATAGTCCTCGAGAATCAAGGCTGCCGCACCACCACTTGGCACAAGGCCATCACGGTCGCGATCAAACGGACGGCTCGCCTTTGTTGGCTCCTCCATATTCTTTGAGAAAGCACCCAAAGCATCGAACGACGCCATAGAGTAGAAGTTGGTCTCCTGAGCGCCACCACACAACACCACATCCTGCAAACCATTTTTGATAAGCAAGTAGGCCAAACCTATAGAGTGGCTACCGCTGGCACAAGCAGCACTAACAGTAAAGTTGACACCCTTAAGCTTAAAGATCGTGCTGAGGTTCATCGTGACGGTTGAGTTCATAGCCTGGAAGATGAACGACTGACCCAAAAGCTCGGTGTCGTGCTTCTCGTCCATGATGTGTGCCGCCTCGATAACTGGCTTTGCCGACGAGTCGTTACCAAAGATGCAACCCACCTCGTTGTTCGCAAGATAGTCGTCATTGATGGCCGCCATCTCGAAAGCCTGCTTACTTGCCATAAATGCATACTCAGCCTCCTCCGACATGCCTCGACGAAGATGACGGTCGATGAGGCCCTTCAACATAGGCTTCTTAACGATGCCCGTTAGTGCCGACTGATAGCCATACTCCAAACGCTCAGCCTCGATGCCAATTCCAGACTTACCAGCATAGAGCGACTCCTTAACCTCTTCGATATTTGTTCCAAGGCACGACCAGATACCCATGCCTGTGATTACTATACGCTTCATTTCTCAAATTCCATTTTACAACAATCCACCATTGATACTAATCACCTCGCCAGTGATGTAGCTCGCCTCGTCCGAACACAAGAACCCGACAAGTGCCGCAACCTCCTCAGGCTTACCAAAGCGCTTCATAGGCACAAGATTCTTGAGCTCGTCCTGAGGAAGATCCTTGGTCATGTCAGTCTCGATGAAGCCCGGAGCCACTGCATTGACAGTAACGCTACGTGCTGCCGCCTCCTGAGCAAGCGACTTAGTAGCGCCAATGATAGCAGCCTTTGCAGCGCTATAGTTGGTCTGACCAGCCATACCCTTAAGGCCCGACAACGATGTCATATTAACAATGCGGCCACCACGCTTACGCATCATCATTTTAGGAAGAAGGTGCTTAGTGACATAGTAAAAGCCGTTGAGCGAGGTATTGATCACAGCATGCCAATCATCGGTTGGCATCATAAACATCAGGTTGTCGCGACGAATACCTGCATTGTTCACCAAGTAAGCGATATAATCCTCTGGGTGCTCACGCTCCCATGCATCAAGGGCCGTTGTCACCTCCTCCTCGTTACCAACATTGAACTGCATGATTGATGCGCTGCCACCATTGTTGCAGATCTCCTCACACACCTGCTCGGCAGCTTCCTTGTTTGACTGATAGTTGATAATTACAGGGATACCCATCTCAGCAAGCTTGTAACATATTGCACGTCCGAGGCCTCGTGAGCCACCTGTAACTAAAGCATATTTCATGGACCTGTTAAAGTTTAGTAATTAGTTAACTATGTTGTAATTTTTTGTTTATATACTAGAGCATATATTTTAAAGTGCAAAGATAGTATAAAAAGTTCAAAAGTGCACAATATAGATCTATTTTAATAGATAATAGTCCAAAACACAGGGTAAATTAGCATATATATTGGACTATATCAACACAACAAGGTCAACCAAAATCGAAACTTTGGTTGGCCCTGTTGAAGGATAATCCATATACAACAACTCGAATTAGTGAGAATCTATTGAACTAATAATCTCATCGATACTTTTAACAAAAATAACCCTGGTAGAATCTGCTCCTAAGGCATTATTTGTTTGTCTGATAAAAATGTTTGTATACTCATCAATCATATCATCGAGATCCACATTTGCGTATGGCGCAGACTCCTTCTTTTTGCGAGCAATAGCCAAAAATGTACTTGTAGTAGACGCAAAATCCAAATACTTATGATTTAATCTTTCATCAAATCGAACAAAAAAAATCGGCTATAGTTAGCCGATTTGGGTTAAATTAAAATTATATAGAATGATTAGATGCTTGTAAAGCCGCCATCCACTGCAATGTTCTGACCATTAACATAGCTACTCTTTGGCGAGGCGAGGAACAATGCACACGTGTCGAGCTCGCCCTCACGACCGTAGCGACCAAGTGGTATGCTACGCTTCGCCATATCCTGGAAATAGTCGCTATCGAGCGTTGCAGTGGTAAGCTCGGTGTAGAAATATCCAGGGCATATGCTATTAACGGTTATGCCATGCTTGCCCCACTCTGCAGCCAACGCACGTGTGAGGTTTACAACACCGCCCTTTGCCGCATGGTATGGCGAGCTACCAGCAATCATGTTACCCACCAAACCATACATCGAGGCGATGTTTATGATACGTCCATAACCAGCCTTAAGCATCTCACGACCAAACTCTCGTGCACAGACAAATGTGCCAAAGAGATCCACGTTCACCTCGTGCATAAACTGCTCATCGGTGATATCCTCAGCATTGCCTATCGCTCCCGTGCCAGCGTTGTTTAGGAGGATATCTACCCTACCGAATCTCTCGAGCGTCGCCTGCACGGCATGCTTCACCTCGTCGGTGATTGTTATGTCACACTTTAGGGGTAACACCTCCACACCATACTCCTTGGATATCTGCTCAGCATTCTCCTTTAGACGCTGCTCACGGCGTGCCAACAACACAAGGTTGGCACCCTGACTTGCGAAGGCCTTTGCCATCTGCAATCCGAGTCCTGTTGATGCACCTGTTACTACTGCTACCTGTCCTGATAAATCGAAATATTTGTTCATAGTATATATTCTTTTATTATGTTAGTATCAAATTCTGTACCGCAAAGTAAACGCCTATTTCACTGAAATACAACTATTTTCAATTCTTATTTCCGATAGCAATATAAGCACAACTTATACAAACTTGTTAAGACATAACCAATACACTATTACCCAATATTTTAGACCTTACAGAAAAATGTCGAGATAGCACCTAATATATATAATAAGAAAATTCCGACGACGAGCGTACTGCTCATTGTCGGGATCATATGTTAGCGGAAGTAGACACTGCCTCATCTCGAAGGGAAGGCAAAATTTAGCGATAGAAGGGTTGCAGATGTGGGTTGACATGAAAAACAAAATTTAGCGATAGAAGGGTTGCAGATGGGGGCTTGACATAAAAAAGCCCCAGATGGGACATACTTGACGTATTTCCCACTCGAGGCTTTGATTGAAAGGTGAGCAGATGCGCCCTTACCTTAGAAAACAAAATTTAGCGATAGAAGGTAGTAGATACAACGCTCGGCAAAAATCCCGACGATGGGCTGTACTCGATGTACTGCTCATTGTCGGGACTTTTTGTTAGCGGCAGTAGATACTGCCTTATCTCGCTAAATTTACATTGGGAGGAACGCAAGAAGAATACCCGCCGCAACAGCCGAGCCGATAACACCCGCTACGTTAGGACCCATAGCGTGCATTAGAAGGAAGTTACCTGGGTTATACTTCTGACCCACAGTCTGCGATACACGTGCTGCCATAGGCACAGCAGACACACCTGCAGAACCGATAAGTGGATTGATCTTCTCCTTAGTAAACAAGTTCATGAACTTGGCAAGAAGAACACCTGATGCAGAACCGAATGAGAATGCGATGATACCCAAGCACAAGATAAAGAGGGTCTGTGCATTGAGGAACGACTCAGCAGTGGCAGTAGCACCTACTGAGATACCAAGGAAGATGGTAACGATGTTCATCAACTCATTCTGGACAGTCTTAGACAAACGCTCAGTAACACCGCACTCCTTCATCAAGTTACCGAGCATCAAGCAGCCAATAAGTGGAGCTGCTGATGGCAACAAGATAGCGATAACAACGGTGATAACGATAGGGAAGATGATCTTCTCGCGCTGCGATACGGTACGCAACTGCTTCATCTCAATCTTACGCTCCTTCTCTGTTGTGAGCAACTTCATGATAGGTGGCTGGATAACAGGCACCAATGCCATGTATGAGTATGC
>JAFODV010000097.1 GCA_017380515.1 Alistipes sp. | reverse complement strand
GGAGGCTGAGGATATCACCATCAACGCATCTGGAGGTAGCGACTGTCAGATTAAGGGTGTCACACAGAAACTAAGCATTGATAGCTCCGGAGGTGCAGATGTCAAGTGCGGCGAGCTGGAGGCTGAGGATGTCACCATCGAGGCATCTGGAGGCTCTGATATTGATGCTGTAGCCAACAGTACACTCTCATTAACAGCATCGGGTGGTGCGGATATACACATCAAAGGCAATCCCCAAATTGTACATTGGGATGTATCAGGCGGCGCGGATGTGGAGTTTAATTAGGTTATACATTAAAGTTATACAACCGTTTCTGTAAAGAGGATAGGCGGCAGTCGTGATGACTGCCGCCTATTTACGTTGCTCTTAGAAATGCTACAAATTCTTGTTGTAGTCGTCGGCGATGATGTTCATGGCCTTGAAGAACTTATAAAAATAGATAAATGGGCCAACGATGATTAATGAGCCGAGTATATACCACAACCAAAAGTCAGATGCATTGAAGCTATAAGGCAGATTGCGTGCCGCAAGCTGGCCACCAATACGATTAGAGATGCGATGGAACCATACAAGAGGGGCAATGCCCAATGTCAGCCAACTAAAAATAAAATATAGTAAAAGATAATTCATGGTATGCTTACCATCGCGTCGTGATGCTATGGTGTTGATATCTATAGAGACATTACACAACACCACAAGGCCATAAATACCAAAGGTAATAAGTGACAGGAAGAAATACTTGGCTAATCCTCGATTTGTATTCAACATAGCTTTTAGTGATTTAGATTGTTAGTATAAATAGTTACAACAAATATACAAAAATATTTTCTAAAATCAAAACAATAAGAGCTCGGCAGATGCCGAGCTCTTATTGTTAAAGAGTTTCTAAACTGTGATTAGATCTGAGAAACTGTATACTTAGTACCTGTTTGATCTGGCTCAGACTCATAACCCGCTGGCACAAAGTTAGTACCAGGACCCTCAGCTGTGTTATTACTAGGGTCAAAGTCATAAAATGTACCACCCATAACTACGATGTTAGCCTTCTTGCCATCATTGTAGTTAGCATCGTGGCAGTTGAGAAGATACTGTGCGCCATAATTAGTAGTATTAGCGATCTCATAAAACTCACCGCCATAGATGGTGATAGTTCCCTCAAGAGCATAAGCAGCAGAGACAGCTCCTCGGAAATAACCACTGTTGACAACGATGTTACCACCACGTGTCTCGATAGCGTAGTCCTCGCCCTTAGAGGTTACGTAACCAGAGTAATCTTCGAATTTAACGGTTACGCCATTCTTAGCACAGATAAGTGCAGATACTTCACCTGGCTTATAGATTGACGCCACACCACTCTTAAGATCAATCTCACCTTTACCTGTAATTGTCACATCACGTGTTTCAGCAATAAGCGCCTCGGTTAGATAAACATCAGTAGTATCACCATAAGAATGATGCTCTTTGATGTTTATCGTACCACCATGACGGAATACAGCACGAAGAAGCTCAAAAGCTTGATCTCGATTAGATGTAGTTTCGAATGTTCTACCTTCTGCTACGTCCCAAGACATTACCTCATAATAGAAATCACCATCAGGGTATGAGTAATCAGGGTATGAGCAATAGTCTTTAGGAATAAAGCTCATAGCAGGGTTCTCAGAGTGGCTCTCAAAAGGATTCCACTTGTAGAACTTACCACCAGTAATCTCAATCTTACCCACATTCTTCAAGCTATCGCTGTGGTTGAATGTGTAGCGGTGATCCTTCACGCCATTTGTATCGTACTCCTTAGCCTTGAATGTACCACCCTTAACATAGATCTTACCACCGCTTGCCTGAGCAATAGTGCAAGTAGCCTGAGCCTCATACTGACCACCATTGAATGTCAATGTACAACCCTCATAAACAACTGCAATGTAGCCATTAGCACCAGTAGGACTAGTGGTGGTTGGATTAGTAATGATAGCACTATCATCCGTAGTACCATTGATTGTGAGTGATGCACCTTCCTCAACACGGAACAACACGTCGTTGCCAGTATACTTCAACTGCTTACCATTAAGATTAAGAGTCATAGGCTTACGCACGTGGAAACCCTCAGAGATAGTTACAACATCATCTGTCAAAGTTACCTCACCACCAAACATAGCTGCATAAGCAAGCTGCTCAGCCATAGTCGAAGGCCACTCTATCTTACCATCACAATCATCATCTTCACAATCAAAATTCTCCTCGATAGTAACAGTGATATCGTTAGCATCGGTAAGGATGTTACCCTTAACTGTTGTCAAGTGGTTACGATTAACAGGAATGCTAGTATTGAACACAACCTGTGGGATAGTGTAAGTGGTGTTATCCTTAACATCCAAAGTAAACTGCACAACATCATTCTCTGAGCCGAAGAAGTAGTCAGCGAACAAAGTCTTGTCGCCAGTCTCAGAATAATCATACTCGCTGTACATTACAGTCTTCTTAATACCAGAGATCTCTGAACCCGCAATCTTCTTTGACTCATAAGCATTAAACTGAGTGTAGATTTTTGATGTGTACTCAACTGTAGAGCTTACCAACTGAGTGTAGAGGTGAGCCATATCAGTTGTCACAACACGCAACTTTGCGAATGGGCGCTTAAGAGTAAGGCTGATAGATGAAGAGCTCTTAAAATTGTCAACATCTACATAACCTGTGTAAGCATCACGGCTCTCGTCGTTGAGCAACTGAGCGCTTTTAAGCTCAATGCAGCGAATATTCTCAGTGTTATAGTGGTAATCACTCTTATCAGGCTGAGTCTGAGGAATGAAGTCGGCCCACGCAACAAAACGATACTTACGACCAGGGATAAGACGAAGTGAGAAAGTAGTCTCAGTGCTTGCATCCTCACGGTTGATCATACGTGTCTTGGCAAGAGTACCGTTAGAGTCGTAAACCTCGAGGATATAACGAATATCCCACTCGGCATCAAGGTTAAGGTTGCCGATTGCACCAATACCGCTATTAGCATTTGAAACTGCACGTGTGACATCCTCAGGCAAACCCACCTGAAGGGTAACAGCAGCTTCGCCATTAGCATCGACTTCAACACCGTCGATAAAATTAGTCTGACATGATGCCAATCCAAGCACCAAAGCAACTAATACTAAAAACTTAGCTTTCATAAATAGTGTTTGTTAATTGTTTATTGTTTTTTGTCCTAATTTATTCATAATATACGCAAGCAGGGAGGATGCAACCACCCTCACACTCAGCAAATTAGATACCACAAGAGAGTTATAGCCCCTTACTATCTAACCAAATACTCGATACAAATATAGTAAAAATTACATCACGAAACAAACTTTTTTTAAATAATTTTGGGTCATAATAAAGAAACCCCAAAAGCCTTTTACCTAAACTCTTGGGGTCACTACAGTGATGCTACCCGCTTAATTATATACACTCGAACAACTCCGATATATGGTCAATAACATGGTCGGCCTGCGACGCCTCGAGCTCCTCACGTGAGGCGTTGCCCCACGTAACGCCCACGCAACGCACTGAGGCATTGCGAGCCATGAGCATATCAACAGCCATGTCGCCCACTACAACAGCCTCAGAGGGGCTAAAGCCGCACTCACGGAGGGTCTGCAACACAGGCTCAGGGTCTGGCTTATGGCGAGCCACATTATCTGCACCGATGACATAGCTAAAATAGTGAGCCACACCCATATTCTTGAGGAACAGAAGCAACGAGGGCGATGAGCGTGACGAAGCTATAGTGAGCACAAGGCCCATAGCATGCAGACGAGCCAGCGCCTCGCCAACGCCATCAAACAGCGTCGGTATGTGCTCCTCGATGCTCTCGTAGAATATGCGACGATAGTGCTCAACACACTCCTCGGCCTCCACAACACCCATAGTAGGATACATCGTCATGAAGCTATCGCGGAGCGTGAGGCCTATGGTTGAGGCACACTCATCACCACCACGCACCTCGAGGCTGCGCTCACGCATGGTGCGCTGCAAGGTGTCAATAATATTTTGGCGAGTATCGCCAATAGTGCCGTCGAAATCGAATATAACAATCTTGGTCATAGAACAAAGATAGCCAATTTTTAGCAAACAAAAAAATGAGGGCCGAAACCCTCATTTTCCAAACACACTTCAGGCTGTTAGTAAACCAACTCGAAGTCGTCTACAAGCATAAGACTCTGCGTAGAACCAGTGAAGTAGTCGCCAAAGCGTGAGCCTGTGCAGACGATGATAATATGCGTTGGCACTTCACTTGTGGTGCTATACTCCAAAGGCAGGGTAAACTCCATCCAGCCATCTGTCGACTTGTCGAGGACAAGCACTCCCGAGCCAATTACATTCTTACCCTCAAGATCAAGGAATGTGCTCTCATCTTTGGTGTTGACAACCAAAGGACAATCCTGCGAGCCGCCATACTCCTCGGCGGTCCAATTACCAACAGCAATAACTATATGACCTTCGTCGTTATCACCCTTCTTAAGGTCGGGACGCGACGATGGAACCTTACCAAGCTCGTCGATGGTGCCACAGTTATATTTAACCCAGCCATGCAACGCAACAGGGCGTGCCGACGATGGGCGACCAAAGTTAACGAGACCATCCATGCCTACCAAGCCACCAAACTCACCCAAGAAGATGTTGCCAGCAGCAAACTTACCAAGGCCCATGATGGCAGCCTTCTTCGACTGCAAAGATGCAGCATACTGACCCTCGCTGCCTGGACGAACATCCTCGGTAGGCTCAGTAAGAGTGGTGCTTGCCAAGGCTGCGCCATCGTTACCACTACCCCAGAATGGCGCGCCACCCGCGAGATATGGATAGACGATATTGTTATTTGTCGACCACTCCTCGAAGCCAGCGTTAGGCAATGTCCAAACATCCTCAGTTGTAACCTTCACAACTTCGGTAAAGCTATCATTAGAGTAGGCAACAACCTCATACTCTGTGAGTGTATCGAGGCCATCGACACATGCAGAGAAGCTACCGCCATTGATAGTAACACCCTCAACGCTCACCCACTCATCGCTACCCGCCTGACGATACTTAAAGCCGAGATCTGCGCCACTACGTCCCTCAGCCGAGAGCCATATGCGCTTAGCCCAAGCGTCAACGCCCTTGAACTCAACCTCTATGTCAGTAGGCACAACACGAAGTGTCCATATTTCAGATATATCATCATGATATGTAATCGTGACGTTACGTGCTGATGCCTCAAAATCGTTGAGTGTCAACGGATCAACAGAATAGGTAGTAATATCCTTAGGGCCAAGCTTTATTGAGGTAATCACAACGCTCTTCATGTCGTGATCCATAGGCACCAACGCCGTTGCGATGTGGTGCTCGGCGTCAATCACCGACTCACCAATCTGACCCTCAACAGTAAAGTAGCGCTCAATCATCTGCTCTGCACTAATGGTCCACTCCCACGACTGATATTTCGTAAGGTTCACATAGAGCGGTGTGCGAAGATCGAACTTTGCAGGAAACTTGACATCGGACTGAGCGCCCTCGGTCATTGTTATCGAGCGAATCTCCACGTTGCGAATATCGGTTGTCTCCTCCAACTCCAGCTTCACGCTCCTTGACGCTACATCAATTGTTGCTGGCGACATTGTGCCAACAACATCAATAGCCGTGATGTCGACTCTCTCGATTGGATATGGAATATCATTTTCGATACATGCCACACCCACAACAGAGAGTAGACACAAACATAAATATCTAAAAATCCTATTCATACCCACTACTTATTCTTTGATTTCCATAAATGAGCAACAATGCCTACCTGAATGTCGGCAAGATTGAGCTTGAAACTAAGTCCCGAACGGTCACGACGACCAATCTCACTACCACCCATATCGAACTGACGGATATTGTTGTAGTACAAACCGCCAACACCTACTGTAACGGTCACACACACCTGCGGCATGACATATACAGCCAAACCAGGGTTGAAGTTGAGGCGAGCGGCAAAGTTGCGGCTATCCGACTTTGTAGCATCTTGACCAATACCCGACCACACAGCCGTAGTACCTGTTTTGCAGAGCAACTCAGCCTCCATGATAACACCTACCGTGCCTCTACGGTCAAGGCCGATATAGTTGCGATGGAACACCGACCACGAGAAGCTCTCATTGCTCAAGCGTAGGTTGGAGATACCCATATTCTCCATATCGGCAACAAGTCCAAGGTTGAGGTCTACGTTGCCAAGCTGGCCTGACAATCGGTCGTAGCCGAAGCGAAGACCGACAGCCAAATTATCGCGATAGGCATAGGCAAAGAATGGCTTGATAGTAGCACTCTTTAGGCCAAAGTTGATATTGTCGAAAAGCAACATGATGTCGGAATCCTCCGAGCGTAGATTGCCATACGAAGCTGTCAAACCGAGCATCACCTCGCCCTTATAGACATAATTGTGCTGACCAATCTTACGATCGATACGCTGACGTGTAGGCAAGAACTTTGACTTAGTCGCAACGCTATCAGCGCTATACAATGCCGTAAAATCAGCTGCCGAAGCTATCATTGTGCTAAACGCAGCAGCAATGAACAAAAGTATAAATCTCTTCATAGTGTTGCTGGTTTATAGGTAGAACGACATACCGAAGCCCACTGATAGCAGGTTCAGCTTAAAGTTAGTATCGAGCGAAGTAACCTGACCCTCAGCAATCTGATTCTTGGTTTGCAGCGTACGGTCGAAGCCTATGCCCAAAACACCTATCGACAGCTCGACAGCGGCATTGTTGGTAATGAAGGCAACGATACCTGGCTGGAGACCAATAGAGGCACCAAAATTTCGTGAAAATGTGCCACGATAATCCTGTAAGCCATCAATCTCAGATGTTGCAGCAACAACCTTCGACTGTCCACCTGTCATACTTAGCTGCACCTCGGCAAAGAGGGCAAAACGGTTTGTTGTACCAAGTGGAATGTAAGGGCGCCAAAAGAGTGTTCCCGTGTATGAGTGCTTGAGCCTATGGAACATATCAACATTAATGTCGACATCCGACACCGAGAGCGAGGCATTGTCAAGGGCAAAGAGCGAGCGGCCATAGCCAAAGCGCACACCAACAGCCATATTGCGCCATGGCGCATAGGCAATCATAGGGCTCACATTCACACTATATCCCTCTGAATCAATATTGTTGATAAGTGTAAACTTGTAGTTGCTATTGCGATGTGCTGAGTACGAAGCAGTACCACCAAATATCCACTGGCCCTTAGGCACAAAGCAATCTTTCGAGACGAAACCACGCTGCTTACGTGCATCGTCAACACTCAACGACGCAGTATCAGCAGAGCCAGTCTCAACAGATGGGGTCTGTGCTGGGAGCGACACAACCGTTGCTAAAAGCAAGATTAGTATATAAAATTTCTTCATTGAAAAAGGTATTGGGATAGTGGCAACAAGCATATTACCACTACCCCACTGATGTGACTAATAGTTAAACTTCATATCGTCGACATACATCCACGAGTCGGTAGAGCCGCAGAAGTAGTCACCATAGCCTGAAGGAGTGAACGACACAACGATCTTCTTAGGCTTAGCATTCTTCATATCCTCACGATATGTAAGGTTGATAGTCTCCTCAGTCCACTCAGTGCGCGAGTCCGAACCAGAGATATAACCGTAGGCAATAACACCTGGAACCGTATCCAACTCGTTAACCTTGAGGAAGGTGCTTTCATCTTTAGTATTTACCGAGTAGGTAGTACCATCGGTGATGATTACCATGATAGTGTAGATATCCGTACCCGAAGCATGTGAGCCCTGGTTGATAGTACCCTCATTGTTCTTTAACCAGAACGAGAAGCTCTGTGGCTTTGCTGTGAACTCGAAGTCACGACCGAAGGTTACGATACCATCCATACCGCTAAGCATGAAGGTACCTGTAAAGAGGTTACCTGCAGCAAACTTACCGATACCCATCATAGAGGCAAACTGCGACTTGAGATATGCAGAGTACTGACCAGTTGATCCTGGACGAACATCCTTAGATGACTGAGTAAGGACTGCACCTACCATGTTACCACCCTCGTTACCTGTGAGCCAGAATGGAGCATCTCCCTGAGCATATGGGAGCACCCATGATGCTGTATGCCAACGCTCCATATCAGAGTTAGGCATCTGAGCGCCTGACGCAGTAGCGATGCTAAGAGCCTTACCTGAGTCTGCACCCTCAACAACGAGCTTGTATGTATAGTTACTATCGATTGTGATGCCAGTAACAGTTGCTGTGTAAAGGCCATTCGCGCCCTTTGTTGCCTCAACCTCGTTCCATGATGCACCATCAGATGTGTATGCAACCTTTACAGATGTAGCAGCGCTATTAACAACGTTAGCTGTGAAGGTTGCAGTACCGAACCATAGGTTGCAATCCTCATTTGCCATAGGCATAACACCCTGAACATTGTAGCTAATATCTTTGTTGAGCTTACCGCCGTCAACATCCTCCACGTGGAAGGTCACGTTGTACTGGCCACCAGCAACCACCTCGAAGAACTCCTCAGAGATAGTCACCTTGTAGTTCATGTCGTCATTCCTAACAACGTTGACGCCAGCCACAGTGTCTGCAAGGAGGTCGTAGTCTTCACCCGCAAGAGAGATGGTCATCATGTCGATATTTGCCAATGATGCCACGTTGTAGCTACGGACGTTGATAGATAGCTGCTGCTCCTTCTCGTTGAAGCCATCACCCATGACTGTTGGGTCTGGGCTGAAGATAAGCGTGTCATCAATCTCCTCGATTGACTCGTCAACAGTAGCCTCCAACACAAGGTTACCTGGAGCATCCTTAGAATACTTCAACGTGATTGTATACTTTGCTGAAGGCTTAACATTCTCGATTACTGCCTCCTTTATAATATCGCCCTCAACGGGGTGAGTACCCTCGAAGTGCCAGAAGAGCGATGTGTGCTCAGCAGGAAGAATGAAGTAACCCTCCTTAGTCTCCTCGAAGCGGAGTGAGTGAACATCGCCTGTGGCGATAGCCTGCTCATCGTAGTTATCAGCTACGGCAACAGTTGTGAAGTAGCCATCGTTGAGCTTCTCAGCAACCGAAGCATCGTAGTTTACCTTGACGATTGTCGACTGAAGCTTACAATCAACAATTACAGGTGTCACAACACCCGACTCGATAGTGAAAGACTGCTCGCCGATATAGTACTTAGTGTCGAACGACACAATACTCTTCTCACCTACCTGCACCTTAGCAACATACTCGCCATTAAGAAGCGATAGATACTCAGGCACATCGTTAATAGAGTCGTAGCGACGCACCAAGTTTAGCTCCTTGCCTGCAACCTTATATATTTTGATAGTTGTTGCTTGGTCGGCGTTAACATCCGACTGCATAGCCACACCCAGACGCACAGCACCCTCATTAGATGCCATCTCCACAGATGTGTCAATATCGTTTGAGCAAGATGCCAACACAAGCACCACACTCAACATTGCCAATATCTTTTTCATAATAGTCATAATTCTTTAGGGGTTAATTATGCTACAATTAGTTGAAGCGGAACATTACTGTCTTAGTAGTGGCATTACCCTCCATATCAGTAACGCTCATCTCAAAGTCGTGCTCACCAGGGCCGAGCATTGCAAGAACTGACAAGAAGTTAGAGATAGAGAGATCCAACTCTGTCTTGCCATATACTGCATCACCTACAGGGAAGCCCAAGCCACTGAGTGACTGGAAGAACTGAGTATCGTTAACAAGGCTGAACTCTGCAGCAAGGCCTACTGATGTAAGCTGGTCAGCGTTAAGAGTCTCAGAGATAATCTTAACCTTGAAGTCAGCAACAGCGAGAGCTGCCTTAACCTTCAAGTCGCAGGTCATGCCTGGAGTATATGTCTGACGCTGGTCGATGTCGTAGCCAATCCATACGATTGATGGAGCTACATTCTGGCCATACTTAACTGTGAGTGTAGCTGTTGTCTTGCCACCATTAGCATCAATTACGGTAATCTCGAAAGAGTGAGCGCCCTCATACGAACGAAACATATCGGTCTGCGCACCAAACTTAATGCGTGTAGATGTAGCACCCTTTGCATCTATTGGATAGCCCATGAGCTTAAGGAAGGTGTTAGACACCGAGCCAGCGCATATATCTGACTCCAAAGGCATTACATCATCGTAAGCTGCCAAAAAATCATCATTGTCAGATGATACATTAACAATGATTGACTGAATAGGAGCCTTAGCCGTAATATCGATGTTGATGTTCTTTGTGAAGTTGCCCTCAGCATCGAACATGTCGTCGGTAAGCTCAAAAGGGAGTGCAAGGTCGTGGCCCTCGAAGTTGATAACTGGCATATCTGTATCGTCAACCAATACCTCCTCAAAAAGGTAGGCAGTAGTGTCGAACACAACCTCCTCGTCGTAGGTCCATGTGTCGCACACAATACCGATGTTTGAAGTACCATCAGCAGCGTGCTGAACGACAACATTAATTTTACGCCACTGAGCAGCCTTAACGCCTGTAATCTCGTTGGTCATGATAATATCCTTGTCGCCATCAACATAGCGGCACTTGAATGTAAGCTGCAAAGTGTTCTCCTCAGCAACAGGTGCGAAGTAACCACCACGAGCCTCATCAATGCCATACACCAACGAATTGTCGCCAAGAGTGATAGTCATTGATGTGTACTCTGGGGCGAGCTGCTCCTTGATATCTGCAGCATACGAAACCGACACCTTGATATTACGCAACTTACATACTATATCCTTAACCTCAGTTGTCTGCTTGCGGGTGATAACCACCTCGCGCTCAGCGCCATACACAGGAGCCTCCCACTCAGCACCCGACATCTCTGCCGACTTCATAACGATTGTGTAGATACCAGCCTCGAGTGCTATTGCCTCAGTTGGACGCTCACCATACTTGAACGACTCAACCTCAGCACCAGCCTGGTTGGTGATTACAACATCAAAAGAGTTGATGTCGACACCCTCGGCGCGTGTTTCTGAGTCGATATTCTCAGTATCTACCAAGATAGATGCCTCCATGCCACCAAGTGCAAGGTAGCCAATATTTGCAGTTGCAGCACCCTTTCCATCTTCGTAGTTTATGTTATCCTTGCTACATGAGCCAAGACCGAGTGCTACGATCACAACGAGGCTCAATGCCTTAAATATATTCTTCATATCTCAACTATGTTATTGTGCGTTATCGTTTAACTCCTGCTCGATATCGATTGACTCCACAAGAGTTTCATTAAGTCTAATCTCGAGTGTTGCGCGACCAGCATCCTTAACATCGAACTTCACGGTGTAGAAGGTCTTAGCCGCAACACTCTCCTGCTTGAACTCTGGGAGAGTGATTGTTGCGCCCTCGACACCCGACTGGTTAGCCTGCTTTACAGCAGTACCATTAACAGTGAACGATGCTGGAGCGATGAACAATGGCTCGCTCTGCGCCGATACATCAAACTTGTTGCCTGCTGCAGTCTCAAGCTCAAGAGCATGACCACCAACAAAATAGTTGTTGAATGCCTCAGTAGTCTCAACCTTAACCAAGGCATTAGCGATGGTAGCGGTGATTTCAACCTCTGTGTCCTGTCGTGCTGCAACCTCAAACTCCTTGCTACCTACAAACGTAGCCTTGTCGTAGCCCTCCTCTGCAAGGTCGCCAGCAACAACTGTAGCCTTGTAAGAGCCATAGTGGAGATAGCCATCGGCATTGAACTCATCAATGTTAGCATACTCCTTACTGAAGGTATGGCTTACACCCTCAATCTCAAGTGCGAAGTCCTCAGCTGTGGGGGTAGTACAACTGACATTGGCACGTGTAACATCCACCTCATTTGAGATTGTGAGGTCGAAAGCTACTGCGCCCTTCTCATTTGCCTCACCCTTAGGCTCCTCGTTGGTACACGATGCCAACGCCAGCGCCATGAACGATGCTAATGTGAAAAACTTTTTCATAATTGTGTTTGTTTAGTTATTATTTATTTTCGTTAATTACTTAGTAATCGACACCTTGATGTTATCGATGTAGACATTTACCTCTATGTTGTTCGCGAAACTTGCTTCTGCGGTCTTTAGGTGAGCATAGAAGCAGAGACGTGTGTCACTTGAGACATTTTGCAAGTCAGTTGTGTAGGTTGGAAATTTTTGTCCAAAAGCATCATCACCCGCACTTTCAGCCAAGTTCTGTGCATAGTATGTTGTGCCGATGTCGGCAATCGTAGTGTCATACGATGATGAGAGACCTGTAGAGCCTGTTGGAATACCGTCGATTGGGTTGCTTGCTGTGGTATGCGTTGCAACGCTTACACCAGTCTCAGTGTAGCCCAGCGAACTACTTGAGTGCTTGTACAGCGCAGAATCGAATGACAACTTCAGATTGACACTCTTACCAGGCTTAATACCTCGTGTGCTATTGCCGAGTGGAGGAGTGTCGAGTCGGCCATAGTGGTATGACTGGAACGCCATAAAAATCTTAACAACCTGAGAACGGGTATTCACACGCGCAGCACCAGGCTTAATCCAGTAGCGTGCAGCATTCCAGCCAGCAAGCGAGCCACTAAGGGCAACACCAGGCTGCTCACGGTCGTTCGATGCATATGAGTTATTACCATAGCTCTCACTCTCCGACACATTCTCGAAGTTTTCAAACAATAGGTATGGCACGTCCACAGGTGTGATGTTCTGCTCGAAGTATGGCCTTAGGGTACCCATATTCACCTTGTTCTCAACAACGGCATTCTCCGAGTCGAAGACCAAGGTCCACTCCTTGTTATTATATGGTGTAACATCGAACTCGCCCTCATACTCAAACGTATAGCGGTTCTCGGCATTGCGGTAGTAAGTACCCATATTTGTGCCGTTGTTGTCGTAGAGCGTGAAGAAGTTGAAGTCCTCGCCAAGATAGTTCTCACCAATCGAGAAGTTGAAGGCTGTGTACTTAGCAAATGGAGGCATCGACATGCGCATAGGTGTAACGTGGCCACGTTCAAACTCTCGCTCGAGATGATAGGTAGCCACCTCCGAGCGTTGCTCGGCACCCTTAATCTCATAGCTAACATCACCCGACACAGTGCCTGGAAGCACAAACACCCAAATATCACTACCCACATCGAAACCCTCAGCGCTCTTAACGGAGATGGTGTTAGATGTGTTGGTATAGACTGGCTGGGCATCAGGATTAGCGACATCGATTGAGATGTCGCCCACAACAGCCATTGGGAAGGTGATATCCAAGGCATAAACCTTCGAATCGAAGTTGGAAGCCTTCTCAGGAACAGTAATCTTTAGGGCGTGCATCTGGTGGCGCATGATTGTGTTCATCTCCACACGCTTGCCCGTGGTCAACGAGCCAGTAACAACAGGCTTAGCAACCATGATGTCATACTTGCCATCATACTCACCCGACTGCTCTGCTGGCACACTATATGTTGCCATAGTGCCCTCAGCCGACAGAGGCCTTGGATAGCTTAGATAGTAGGTGTAGTCGCCCTCGGCCATCTGCACAACATTACCCACGAAGTAGGCCTTATCCCACTCGGTTGAGAAGTAACGGAGCATGAATATTGCATTTGAGAATACATTATTATCCTCTGCATCCTTAGCCCACACGGCAATTTCGTCACCCTCCTGCCAACGAGTTGTGAAACCATCGGATGCAATAGATGTACGTGTTACATCAATAGGCAACACAATGCAGGCTTCATCACCAGAGTTAGGCATAGGCGAATCAATCGAATCTACCTCGTTATAACACGAAACAACAACCGTTGTTGCAGCTACCATCAAGGCTATTTTCTGAAGAATCTTCATAGAGTCAATACTATATTTAAAATTATCGTGCGCAAAGATAACATAATATTACTCTCGACGAAAAAAAAATCAACGAACACAGAGATTTATATAGCATAAAGTCCCAAGTTGCTACAAATATTTTTTATTTTTTCGCCAAAACATCACATATGTAAAATATTTTATTTAATTTTGTTAAGTAAACAGACAACATAATTAACTAAAAAATACTTTTTATGAAACTACGTAGACTATTTTTCGCTTTGCTTGCACTGCCTTTAGCATTTGCAGCTTGTGAGAAGCAGCCGGCTCCAGAGCCAACCCCAGAACCAACTCCTACAACGGAGGTCGTTCTCGCGAAGAGCACTATCGAGGCAACTGCCGAGGGTGGTCGTTACGAGGTGAACTACACCATCAAGAACCCTGTGGAGGGACATAATCTCTTTGTAGCTAAATCTTCTGACTATGCTTGGATTTCGGATCTTGGTGCTGAGGATGGCGTTATCTATGTTGTTGTGGAGGCTAACGAGACTGACAACGCGCGTGAGGCTGTGGTAGAGGTATCGTATGGCGAGAAGCACTCTAACGAGAACTTTAAGGCCCTTACCATCAAGCAGGCGGCTAAGGCTGAGGAGCCAGAGGATGGCGTAGTATTCGAGGCGCAGGTGCTCACTGGTGAGTATTATGGCGACTACTACACTCCAGATGCTGGTAACTACTACATCTTCTTCTCAGACTATGGCTTCAGCGAGGATGGTAATTTGCTTACCAACTCTATCTACTATCAGCTAGACCTCTATGGTGTATTGTATGAGGGTGAGGCAGTAAATGGCTATATTCCACTTCCTGAGGGTACCTACACATTGGACGTTAACGAAACCATGACTGTTGGCACTATCGGTTACTCATACTCTGGCTATATGAAGACCAACTCTTCTGAAATAGAGGTAGAGGTTAGTTTTGATGCTGCCGAGCTTGTTGTTGCAGCTGACGGCTCATGCGTATTGACAGCAACAATCCAGGGCGAGAAGCACACTGTAACATTCTCGGGCATGTCTACAATCAGCGACAAGCGCGAAGTGAGTGGCGGTAGTGGCGAGGATCAGAATATGGTTGCAAGCTATGCTTATGCCTACTACTATGGCGATCAGTATACCCCAGGTACTGCAGACAACTTCTACTTCTTCCTATCAGACCTTGGCTTAGACGCTGATGGCTGGGAGCTTCCTAACGCAACATACTATCGCTTCGACTTATATAGCGAGTTGGTAAATACCGAGAACGGCCTTGCTCTTCCTTATGGCACCTACACCATCGACAATGGCTCATACGACCCATACACCATTGGTGCTATGTACTCTGGATACTATGTTATGGACAGCGAGGGCTGGGATTATGCTATAACAGGCACTATTACATCGGGCACCGTTGTTGTTGACGAGAATGGCGTAACTGCACATATCATGGTTGATGGTGCTTGGCACACTGTTACATACACTGGTGCTATCGAGGTGATTGATGCAGCTAGTGGCGGCGGTGGCGATGACGACTACGAAGGCCCATTCTCAACATTGCTTGATGATTTGCGTTGCAACCTCGACGACCACACCCTATACTACAGGTACTATGGCGACTACTATGAGTGCGGCTACATGAACTGGACATTTGCAATCATGCCTAACGATGGCGAGGGTGACTTCGCGCAGTTCGACGTATTGGCAGGTTCTAACAGTACTACCGACTTCTTTGGTGAGTACACAATTGCTAATACCTATGAGGCATATACCTCATATCCAGGCTATATTGACTGGGATGGCTACATGACAGGTGCTTGGTACTATACAGATGACGGTGTGACAATGGCTCCATTCGTTGATGGTACAATGTCAGTTGAGGACAATGGCGACGGCACTGTAACCGTTGAGTTCGACGTATATGACGACTGCGATAACAATATCACAGGCTCTTGGACAGGTGCAATGCTCTCTGCAGACGAGTTGTCTACACGCGCTGCCGACATTAAGAAGGCAGAGGTAAAGAGCGTTAAGGCTCCTGTAAAGAGGGCTATCGAGGTTAAGAAGCGCGATATCTCGAAGTTCTAATTTAACCATACGGTAAAGAGTGCTTAAGGACGCTTAAGCACTCTTTGCTTTTTGAATATCATAGCAATGATGATGAAAAGAGTGTTTTTAGGCGTGGCGATGATTGTCGCTGCGGTGGCTGGACTATGCTCGTGTGAGCGTGGTGGTGAGGATGTTAAGGATAGTGGCATCATACTCTATAACAGCGAGATAGAGGTAGGCATAGATGCCACCACACAGCGCTTCAACTACGACATCAAGGAGCGCATAGAGGGCGTAAGCCTCGAAATAGAGTGTGCCGAGGAGTGGCTAACAATCGACAAGATTGGCGATACTATCGTTGAGTTCTCGGTGGCCGAGAACGACAGCGAGGAGCGCACAGCAACACTCAATCTAAAGTATGGCAGCGAAAGAAACATCCTCAAGGTGCGCCAGCTGGGCTACGAGGCTCCATTGAAGCTCACCATCGAGAAGGCCGATGCTACATCGGTGACATTCTCAGTGAAGGCTCTCGACGAGCAGACTACATGGATTGGTCAGATTGTGGGCAAAGATTGGTATGAGGGCTACACCACCGAGGAGCTTCTAAGCGAGGATATGCGCTACTACAACGGCGTAGCAAGCGAGATGGGCATCACCATCGAGGAGTATCTCTCGGGCGTGCTCAGCCGTGGCTCACACACCAACCTACGCATGGCGGGCCTCGACCCCGAGACCGAGTATGTGGTATATATCTATGGTCTTACGCCTGCGGGCAAGGTGACAACACGTGTGGCGCATGCCGAATTTAAGACCGAGCCACCATACGAGGGCAACGACGTAACATACGACATCAATGTTGAGGTGAATCGCGCCATAGCAAAGATTAGCATCACACCTTCACACGAGGGCGTTGCCTACTTCAACAACCTTATCACACGCGAGGATTTCGAGCTTTATGGCGGTGATGTTAATAAGGCCGCAGACGCTGTCATTGCCAAAATCATAGACGACTATGCGGCATGGGACTATACGCTTGCCGAGACCTTCGAGTACAACACCGACTACTTGGCCACAGAGTATGAGTTCGAGGCTATGGCAAATACCGAATATTTGGTCTTCGCCTTTAAGTGGAACGACAAGTGCGAGCGCCTAAGTGAGGTGTCGTATAAGTGGTTTGAGGTGGGCGAGATTCCCGCTTCAGAGAATGTCATAACCATGGATATCAGCAATGTAACGCAGTCTACATTCGACATTGCAACAACCACAACTACTCCCGATCCTTATGTCATCTTCCCTATTCATGCGCAGGAGATTGCCAAGATGCGTAGCGATGATGCTATCTTCAAACATATCCTATCAACCTATGGCACATCAGGTTTAGCCTACTACATTTGCGAGGGCGACGTTGCGGGCACGTTCAGTGGCTTGGATGCAGGAACAGAGTATGCCGTGCTCGCCTTCGGCTACGAGGCGGGAACACTCACCACATCTATCGTGCGTAAGAATATCACCACTGCTGAGGCTGGCGACATCGAGGCTTGCATCTACAACTTCGAGGTTACAGACATCGACGACCGCGAGGCAAAGGTTAAAATCACGCCATCAGACTATAGCATTACCTACTATTGGAATGTCTTTGAGGCGTCTATGACTGAGGAGGATATAAAGGCCTACATCTTGAACTCTTACAACTCGACATACTATGGCGATTATTGGGAGTTTAGCTACTATGAACTTGCTCAGGGTGCTGTGGATAGCCATATTACCCACCTTAAGCCATCTACCGACTACAAGATTGTTGTAATACCAATGAACCCCAACACGTTTGAGTATCTTGGCACTATGCGTAGCGGTGGTGAGTTTAGAACGAGTGATGCCGTTATTGCCGACATAACCATCACCGCAGGTTTCGACGCCTACTACGATGGCGACGAGGTTTACGCCATCGAGCCTGACTATTGCAGTTCATGGCAAGGATGGGTTGTTGTGCCCATGAGCGTAACCATTGATGGCGAGTACTCAAGCTTCTTGTACACCATGTTTGAGTATGTCGATGGTCTCGAAGATGCCGAGCAGTACTCCGACGACCTGCTTATCGACAACCTATACAACGTAGGAGCCTACTGGACTCCTGCCTACTTCCGTGGCGAGTGGGATAAGACCATTATGATTGCTGCCGTGGCCTTCGACTACGATGGCAACCCATCTCCAGTATATCGTAGCGTTCACACCTTCACTCGTGAGGGTGCTGGCGATGCCCAGGAGTTTGTCGACTACTACATGGGAACAATCAACACCTCGGCACTATCAGCCGACAAGGCAACAAAGAATACTCTCAGCATTGAGAACATTAACATAGCACATAAGCGCAAGCACCACACCTCAGAGATCAAGTCGGAATCTGCCATGCGCTTTGACCGCAAATAGCGGTTCCCTATAAAACAGAAGCGAGGGCGTCCTAAACATAATGGACACCCTCGCTTCTATTTTATGGCAAACATTAATTCATAAGTTAGCCAAGAACTTACATGCTGATAGTACTTTGTTTCGAAACTTTTTCGTAACTTTGTACAACAACCTCAAATTCAAACATCGAGGCCACCTTATCGAATAAAGTCAAACAAAAACATAGTACCACATGAAAAGACTCTTTCTACTAATGGCACTAATAGCCATAAGCATTCAGCTCAATGCTCAGGATTTAGCTCACTACAAAAATATCATCAAGGAGCTAAGCTCAAAGAGGTATCAGGGACGAGGATATGCCGATGATGGCGCAAACAAAGCAGGAAAATGGATAGCTAAGGAGTTTGCAAGGGTTGGCGCTGACGAGGTTGTATGCCAGCCATTTACGCTAAACATCAACACCTTCCCCAATGATATGGAGGTATCGGTCGACGGCAATCGACTAACCCCTGGCGTAGACTTCACACTGCGTGAGTTCAACCCAGGCATCGAGGGCGAGTTCAAGCTCTACTATGTCGACATGGAGAACTACAATGCCGAAAAGATGTTTGCAGATTTGGCCTCGGAGGAGTATAACGGCGCCTTTGTGGTATGCGACTTCATGTTCTCGTTTCAGCATTCCGATGACTTCAAAAAGCTACAAAGCAAGGCCGATTGTAGCAATGCTGGCTTAGTATACACATGGGAGACACCACTAAAATTCTACAAGGCATATGGCGAGGTTGTAAAAGAGAAGCCGATAATATGGGTAACACCCGACTTTCCAACAGATGCCAAGCACATTAAGCTCGATATCGACAACGAGTTTCTCACCGATTATGAGTGCTTCAATGTCATCGCAAAGGTGGAGGGCAGACGACACGACAGCTGTTATGTTTTTACAGCGCACTACGACCACCTCGGCAAGCTTGGCAAGAAGACCTTCTATCCTGGTGCTCATGACAACGCATCGGGCACAGCAGCAATTATCACCTTGGCGGCCTACTATGCGCAAAACACACCAGAGTACGACATCTACTTCATAGCCTTCTCAGGCGAGGATGCTAACCTACGTGGCTCTGAGTGGTATGCCAACCACCCTACCGTGCCACTGGACCAAATTAGATATCTCATCAACCTCGACATGATTGCCGACAACAATCCAGCTATCTATTGCGAGGTTAGCAACGAGGGCATGGCGGGATTCTCGCTCTATGAGGATATAAATGCCGAAAAGGGCTATTTCGAGAAGCTGGACAAACAACAGCTCGCCGACAATAGCGACCACTACCCATTTGCCAAACGAGGCGTACCATGCATCTTCTTCATGAATGAGGGTGGCGACGCCTTCAAATACTACCACACCATATACGACACCTGGGCAAACTGTATCTTCAGCAGCTACGAGCCTACGTTCAGGCTTCTCACCGATTTCATTGAAAGATATTAACATTTTACACGCTCTCGACCTCACTTTGTCGTAAAGTAGGTCGAGAGCTTTTGTTAGTTGTCGGGGGTGATTCTCGTCGCAAAAACCTGAAAAATGTGGCAAAATATAGGGTTATTGCAAAAAAATGCACTAAAAACTAAAAAAAGTTGAGAAAAGTTTTGGAGATTAAAAATTTTAGTGTACCTTTGTCGCTCGAAATGGGAAACCAATCACGGGATGTAGCGCAGTCCGGTTAGCGCACCTGCTTTGGGAGCAGGGGGTCCCAGGTTCGAATCCTGGTATCCCGACCATCAAAAGGCTTAACTTCGGTTAGGCCTTTTTCTTTATATACTCACCCTCAATATGTGTATAGAGCAAGGTCGATGGGTAGCTCTAGAAGCGGCTACACCAAAACAAAATAGAGGACTGCACCTCGTGGTACAGTCCTCTATCTATTACATGCAATAGCAGCTATTACTTCTCTACCTCTGTTTTGGTATAGCTACCGCTTACCGTGCAATCAAACTGGTTGCCCGCGTCATCTCTAACGCTATAGCTGATAGTAGCAGTATTACCTGCAACTTCAATCTTAACAAGGCCATCTACAAAAGGAGCCATAACATCACCCTTGATAGCGCCATTTGTAAGCTTTGCATACCATGTACCAGCCATGCCATCGCTGATAATACCTGGAATGAACTTATTACTATAGTTGTTGTCAGAAGCTGCAAGAGCAGTGTAGACACCCGCAGGGCTATTAGCGCTTGCTGTGAAGATCTCCAACATGAAGAGCTCGTCGCCCTTCACAGCCTCGATGTACCATGCCTGCAAGCCATTTCCTAGGATATCACCATAGTTTGCAGCTGAGATCGCTGCACCGTCGACAGTGAGCTTAACATCCTTATTGAAGGTAGTATGTACCTCGTCAAATCCCAATGTGAGGTCGCCCTCATAAGTTACGCGGTGTACTTCTCCTGTTGTAAACTCAATGATAGCATCAAACTTGCCACTCTCAACAACGACTGTAGCACTCTTAATGTTTGCTGCCTTTATGGTCTTGCCATTCTCCTGCTCCTGATACCAACTACCATCGTCGCTGAAGGTAAGGTCGCCTAATGTATTATTAGCATCGAACGTATAGGTACCGTTAGGGAGTACTGGAGACTCCGCGTTGCCCGCTACCTTTGAGTAGAAGTCGAAGAAGTAGTAGACTCCATTACTCTTTACCTCGCCCTTGGCAGTAGCGCCAATGTCCGAGAGGATAACAAAGTAGTTGTGGTTATCAGAGTACTGTGTGCCAAAATATGTACCCTCCAAGTGCTTAGCCTCATACTCTATGTCGTACATCACATTACCAGCCTTCTGCTTAACAACAATAATAGCATCCTTAGCATCGGCATACTTAATAGTAACCTTAGCCTCGCGAGCATCACCCTCGTTAGCCTCAGCGGTGATAGTAACCTCACCATTGAACACTATCTCAGCATCGAGCCACTCAGCATCATCCTGTGCCGTAGCCTTACCGCCTACTGCATTGTCAATACCAAATCCTACAATCTTCTCGCCACCACTATTCGCAAACACCACCTCTGTTTCGTAGAGTCTAATAACCGATTTCGTAGTCTCACCATCGTTGCCTTTATCACATGAAGTAAGGGCAACAGCCACAAGCGCAACGAGCGCAAAAAACTTTTTCATAGTATATAATTTTTAAATATTTGATTCCAACTGGCAAAGATATAACAAAACATTTAAACAAGGGCTACAACACTAAAAAAAGATTTAGACAAAAGATATGCTTACAGAAAATATCTTCTTTTTTGTGGGGCGTAGAGAAGGTATTTTAGTCAGCAACAAGCCACAGACTTTAGCAAATGTGACACAGCCCTACTATATTTATTAATAATGGTAGGAAAAGTTTTCTTTTTTTTCGTACTTTTGCACAAAATAAGAGTTCGCTATGGCAATTACCATCAAAGCAAAATTTAAGTGCAGCTCTGAGAAGGTGTCGCAAGTACCTAAAGATGAGCTTAAGGATATAGCATTTATCGGCCGAAGCAACGTGGGCAAGTCGTCACTTGTTAACATGCTCACAGGACAAAAGGGATTGGCCAAGGTGTCGGGAACACCGGGCAAGACAAAGCTCATAAACCACTTCACCATTAATGACAGCTGGTATCTTGTAGACCTACCAGGATATGGCTATGCACGTGTATCGAAGACAGCCCGTGGCGAGTTTTCGAAGCTCATAACCGACTATGTGCTCAAGTGCGAAAAAATGCACTTTCTGTTTGTCTTGGTTGATTCACGTCTTGAGCCACAGAAAATCGACCTACGCTTCATAGAGCTTCTTGGCACAAATGGTATACCATTTGGCATCATCTTCACCAAGGCCGACAAGCTGTCGCAAGCACAGCTCAACCGCAACATAAAAGCTTACAAACAAATGCTTTCTGAGGAGTGGGAGGAGCTGCCACCAATGTTCGTATCGTCGAGCGAGAAAGGCACTGGTCGCGAGGAGATACTAACCTTTATTGAAGATGCACTAACAAATTATTAGAAATAAAGTGTCAAAAAGTTGTTTATTCGGCTTATTTGACCTAATTTTGTGGTACGTTAACATAACCAAATTAAATATGGCAATCCATAAGATTAAATTTTTCACCGGTCGAGGCTCACGCTACCTCGCAGAGAAGATTGCTGCTGAGTATGGCATTCCTCTCGGAGACTCTGACGTTCTACAGTTTAGCGACGGCGAGTTCCAGCCTTGCTTCCACGAGTCTATTCGTGGCTGTACAGTATTTATCATTCAGTCAACATTCCCACCATCAGACAACTTGATGGAGCTTTTGATGATGGCCGATGCTGCACGTCGTGCTTCAGCTCACCAGGTTATTGCCGTTATCCCATACTTCGGTTGGGCACGTCAGGATCGTAAGGATCGTCCACGTGTGCCTATCACCGCACGTCTTGTTGCTAACATGCTTATCGCAGCAGGTGTTCAGCGTGTGATGACCATGGACCTCCACGCAGATCAGATTCAGGGTTTCTTCGACCTTCCAATGGATGCGTTGTATGCTTCAGGCATCTTCGTACCATACATCCAGAAGCTCAACATTCCAGACCTCTCTATCGCTTCTCCAGATATGGGTGGTGCTAAGCGTGCATCATCTTATGCAAAGCACTTCCAGGCACCTATCATCATCTCACACAAGGAGCGCGCTAAGGCTAACGTTGTTGGTTCAATGACAGCTATCGGCGAGGTTGAGGGTAGAAACGTAATCATCGTTGACGATATGATCGACACCGCAGGTACTATCTGCATGGCCGCTAACATGCTTATGGATCGTGGTGCTAAGAGCGTACGTGCTGCTGTAACCCACCCTGTTCTTTCAGGCAAGGCTTACGACCGCATCAACGAGAGCGCTATCCAGGAGGTTATCACAACCGATACTATTCCATTGAAGGAGGGTGAGGATTTGTCTAAGTTCACCGTATTGAGCGTAGCACCAATCTTTGCTGAGGTTATCGAGCGTGTACACAACTACAAGTCAATCTCATCTATCTTCTACCGATAGTCTGATTTGCCATAAAAAATAAAGGACAATCTTCAGGGATTGTCCTTTATTTTTTGCTGTACGGGCGCTTATGCATGATGGAACATAGTGAATTTAGGGGTACTAGTGAAGTTAAGGAGATAATTGCTAAATTTATTAGATTCAACTCATTGGTAAAAAACAAACATCAAATCGAGGAAAGTCTTGTTTGTTTACATTAATCTTCCTACATTTGTATTAGATGTTAAACAAATCTAATCACAACAATATGAAAAAGTCAATTTTTCTTGCTATTGCAACACTCTTTCTTGCCGTTTGTACTACGTCCTTAGGCTACGCCAACACTGTACAACAAACCAACACTACCAAGCCTGACGACACAAAGTTCACAATTGGCATTATTTACCATGAAAAGTTTAGCTGGTATGTATCCCAAATTGAAGAATTAGTAAAATGGACTCATTGGGATGTTATAGTCGCCAATCAAAAAGAGTTTAAAACCCAAGATGGCGTTTCAGCAGAAGGCATTTCAAAAATATTGGAGAGAAGTAATATAGCTATAATTGCGACTCATGGCAAATATGACGAGGAAAATGGTAGGCACATGTTAATGTTTGGCGACCAATATGTTACCGCAACAGCTTTCAATGACGAAAGGATTAATGTCAAAAAAGATGCTATCATTTTTGCAGCTGCATGCAAGACCGTGAGTGGCGACACTTTGGAGGAGATGAACGAATTTCCTCTTGTGTTCATAAATAAAGGAGCTTCAATGTATTTTGGGTATAATGTCTCAGTTGACTCTCTTGTAGCTTATGATAGTTTCGCATACTATTTAAATGCTCTTATGGAAGGAAAATCAATACAAAAAGCAAAGGAAGACAGACCCTCGAAATATTACTTAACCCCAGACCCTGGCATAGAGGAAATACCACTATTTATATTTCCAGATAATAAAGATTACCGCATTCCTCGATGGTACTTTCCTGGATTTATAGTAGGAAGAGAACTTATGATAGCGTCCATAAAAAAGGATGATCTTGCATTAGATTCTGCACTAGAGCAATTCAAAGCCGATTTAGAATTCATTAAAAGTATAGATAGTAAATTAGGTGAGGCATATATAGAAGATCTAAAAAAAGGAGTCAAGTCAGTATTAGTAGATGAAGCGGTAAAAAAAGGAGGAAAAATAGAAGAAAAAGATCTTAATCTTGAAAAAGAGGTAAATGATCTTGTTACTGTTTTTGCCATGCTTGCCGAACATAAGAGATAATATAAGACATTTTAGCGTTCGGACTAATCTAAGATTTCAAAAGTTAGCAACCTCTAGGTATTCATCATACCTAGAGGTTATTGTTTATACCAAGTCATATGCTGAGTATGCTATCGACCCCATCTAGGTAGAGCCGCTAAAGCTCTGGGTAGCACTGGGTAATTCCGCTTCGCTCTGGGGAGACTGGGTAAAAAGACACCGACAACACCCATAATATCACCACCCAATTCAGCGGAGTAAATTTAGCGTCAGAAGGGTGTCGAGTGCTACACTCGGCAAAAATGCCACCGATGGGTAGTACTTGGTGTACGTCCCATTGGTGGCTTTGATTGAAAGGTCGCAGATGCGCCCTTATCACAAGAAATAAATTTGTTGTCAGAAGGGTGCCGAGTGCTACACTCGGCAAAAATGGCGACGATGGGTAGTACTTTGCGTACGTCACATTGTCGCCATTTTTTGTTAGGGGCCGCAATCGACCCCTTATCACGAGAAATAATTTCTTGTTAGAGGGGGTTAGGCTTGGTCTATCACAAAAGAAGATCCCCTCGGGATAGTACAATTAGTACAGCCCGAGGGGTCTTACTTTTTGTGATGGGCCGAGAATGACCCCTTATCACAACAAATTTTACTTGGCGTAAGACACAGAACGCGTCTCACGAATAACCGTAATCTTCACCTGACCAGGATAAGTCATCTCGTCCTGGATCTTCTTTGCTATATCGTGTGACAATGACTCTGACTCCTGATCTGAGAGCTTGTCGGCACCGACGATAACACGAAGCTCACGGCCCGCCTGGATGGCATAGGTCTTAACAACGCCTGGGTATGATAGAGCGATGCCCTCCATCTCCTTAAGACGCTTGATATATGACTCGACAACCTCACGGCGAGCACCTGGACGAGCACCTGAGATAGCATCACACACCTGAATGATAGGTGCTATGAGCGATGTCATCTCCACCTCGTCGTGGTGAGCACCAATAGCATTGCATACATCTGGCTTCTCCTTATACTTCTCGGCAAGCTTCATACCGATAATTGCGTGTGGCAACTCTGGCTCGTCATCGGGCACCTTACCGATATCGTGCAACAAGCCGGCACGTCGTGCTGCCTTAGGATTTAGTCCAAGCTCCGCAGCCATGATACCAGCAAGATTTGCTGTCTCACGAGCATGCTGCAATAGGTTCTGACCATATGACGAACGATACTTCATCTTACCGATAAGACGAATAAGCTCAGGGTGCAAGCCATGGATACCGAGGTCGATAGTTGTGCGCTTACCAACCTCAACGATCTCCTCCTCAATCTGCTTCTTAACCTTTGCCACAACCTCCTCGATACGTGCAGGGTGGATACGGCCGTCAGTAACAAGCTGATGAAGCGCCAGGCGAGCAATCTCGCGACGCACAGGGTCGAAGCCCGAGAGGATGATAGCCTCAGGTGTGTCATCGACGATAATCTCGATGCCTGTTGCAGCCTCTAAGGCACGGATGTTACGGCCCTCACGACCGATGATACGTCCCTTAACCTCGTCTGACTCGATATTGAATACTGTCACTGCATTCTCAATAGCAGTCTCAGTAGCTACACGCTGGATAGATGCCACCACGATACGCTTAGCCTCCTTTGTTGCAGAGAGCTTAGCCTCCTCAATAGTCTCAGCGATATATGCTGCTGCTTCAGCCTTAGCCTCAGCCTTCATATTCTCGATAAGCACATTCTTAGCCTCCTCAGAACTCATGCCCGATATCTGCTCCAAACGAGCATTCTGCTCCTTGATGACTGCTGCAAGCTCCTCTTTGCGGCTCTCTACGCCCTGCATCTGCTGCTCGAGCTGCTCCTTCTTACGGTCATAGTCTACCGACTTCTTGTCGAGCTCACGCTCCTTATGCTGAAGGTTAGCCTCAGCCTGCTTAGCACGCTGCTCGCTCTGCTGAAGCTTCTGGTTGCGCTCATTCACATGGCGGTCGTGCTCACTCTTAAGCTGAATGAACTTCTCCTTAGCCTGCAACATCTTCTCCTTCTTTATCATTTCGCCGTCAGCCTCCGCCTTTGCGACGATAGCCTTTGCGCGTGAACGTGCTCCGAAGTAGGCTATAACGCCTCCTGCAATAGCACCAACCACCACGCCGACGATTATCATTGTTGATCCCATAGTAGATAATTGTTGTTAAGTAGTTATAGTTATATATTAATTAATGTATTACAAAAAAAAATCCGCAAAGACTCCTTAACTTGTTTGACGAATCCTGAGATAAGTCATAGGTGGGGCTCCGAGGCACGCAACAGTCCACTGGTGGCACTTACGCACCACACCCCGAGGGGTTGAGGCCTTGTTTTGTGGCTTTACTCGAGAGTTGTCCCAATGTAAAATTAGTTGTACAGATCGCAAATCTTGTAAGGAATCTATGCGGGATAGATCATTTTCTATATAAAGAACGTTGACATCATTATATGCTGGGATGCCTCCATTAACTATGATACCGATGAAAGGCTTCAACGACCACTGCAAATATTGGGCCTCAACGTCACCTCTCCTCACTAAAAACCTCTACTTACGCACATATCGACGAATACGCTCCTCGATAGCATGTAGCTCCTCGACATCTTCGTCACCGAGCGATGAACCATGCTCGGTGGTGAGTGCAAGAATCGAGTAGCGCAAGGCTGCCATGGCTATGCGATCCTGAATGTCGAGCTTACCGATTTTTGAGTACTCGGTAATCTTCTCGTTCAGACGTTTCGTTGCCTCACGATATAGCTCCTCGTTAGCCGCATCAATGGTCATCGGGTAGCTTCTACCTGCAATTGATAGGTTTATCTTTACTTTGCCTTCAGCCATCGTCGGTTACTGGTTTTCTTGTTCATAAGTCTTGATTGCGGCAATACACTTGTCCACCTCCCGCAAAAGGCCATTGACACGTGCTCGTGCTCGCTCAACATTACCGTCATCGCCACGCATAACTCCAACAAGTTCAAGGCTCTTGATGCGTGTATCCTGCTCGCGTACACGCTCCTCCAAACGATGTTTCTCGCCAAGTAGCTTATCGCGCTGCTTGACAAGATCACGACACTCCTTAGCAATACGCTCGTGGTCGGCAATAAGCCTCTCTACCTCGTCGTGTAGTCGTTTGATAATATCCTTCTGGGCCATAATGACGGCATCAAAAAAATGTTTACTGCATCAAAGATATGTAAAATTTCGCTAATTTCAAAATTTTATCTCAAAATCAGCTCGACTACAACAGTGATGCAAACAGATCGTAATCCTCGCAATCGGTGATTTGCACATCGTAGAAGCGGCCACGATACAAGCGCTTGCCACAGCTATCAATGATTATCTCCTGGTCAACCTCAGGTGAGTCGTACTCCGAGCGACCGATATAAAATTCACCCTCCTTACGATCAACAATCACTCGCATGGTCTGACCTATGCGCTTAGCGTTGTTCTCGAGCGACACTCGTTCCTGAAGGCGCATAATGCGATCTACACGCTCATGCTTAATCTCGTCAGCAACATCGTCCTTGAGACGAGTGGCCGAGTATGTTCCCTCCTCCTCAGAGTAGGGGAATACACCCAAACGGTCAAACTTTGCACTCTTGACAAACTCCATAAGCTCGGCAAAGTCAGCATCAGTCTCACCAGGATAGCCCACAAGAAGCGTTGTACGAAGTGCGATATCGGGGATAGCCTTGCGCAACTTATTAACAAGCTCTATAGCCTCAGCCTTAGTATGACGGCGCTTCATTGCTGCGAGCTGATTATCTGATATATGCTGGAATGGGATGTCGAGGTATCTGCAGATCTTTGGTTCACGCGCCATTACCTCGATAAGCTGATCTGGGAAATCTGTAGGATAGGCATAGTGAAGACGTATCCACTCCAACTTCTCAATGCGGCACAAGCGCTCTAATAGCTCGGCAATCTTACGCTCGCCATAGATATCCACACCATAATAGGTTGTGTCCTGAGCAATGACGATAATCTCACGCACGCCCTTCTCAACAAGTGCCTCAGCCTCAGCCACAAGCGCCTCCATAGGCACCGACTTGTGACGACCACGAATCAGCGGTATGGCACAATAGCCACACATCCAGTTGCAACCCTCCGAAATCTTGAGGTAGGCATAGTGCGATGGTGTCGATAGCTCACGCTTTGTCTCGTTCTCGGCACGATACTTAGCTCCAAGACGCTCCACGATGCCTGCCCAGTCGTTAACGCCGAAGAAGTCATCAACCTCTGGGAGTTCAGGACGTAGCTCATCGGCATAGCGCTGTGAGAGGCAACCAACAACGAACAATTCCTCAATCTTACCATGCTCTTTGAGCTGTGCAGCGCGCAAGATAGTGTCGATAGACTCCTGCTTAGCATCGCCAATAAAACCACAGGTGTTGATTACTACAACATTAGCATCTGTGCGGTCACTATCAAAAACTATTTTGTAGTCCATTGCCGCAAGTTGCGCAGCAAGATGCTCCGAGTCAACAGTGTTCTTCGAGCAGCCGAGAGTTATTATATTAATCTTTTTTGCCATAGTATCAACTATTTAGCATCGCCAAACATAGCACGAACAAACTCCTTGCGATCGAACATTTTAAGCTGATCGATACCCTCGCCAATACCGATGTAGCGCACAGGAATATGGAACTTATCGCTAATACCGATAACCACACCACCCTTAGCAGTGCCATCGAGCTTGGTGATGGTTAGCGATGTCACCTGAGTAGCCTCAGTGAAGTGCTTCGCCTGCTCAAAGGCATTCTGACCTGTTGAGCCATCGAGCACAAGCATAACCTCGTGTGGAGCATCGGGGATAACCTTCGACATCACATTGCGAATCTTCGTAAGCTCCTTCATAAGGCCAATCTTATTGTGCAAACGACCAGCCGTGTCGATAAGCACCACATCGGCACCATTAGCCACTGCCGAGCGTAGTGTATCGTAAGCCACAGAGGCAGGATCTGAGCCCATCTCCTGACGCACCATAGTAGCACCAGCACGCTCAGCCCACACTGCAAGCTGGTCGATAGCCGCAGCACGGAACGTATCGGCAGCACCGATATAGACCTTTCTACCTGCCTTGGTAAGCTGTGCTGCGAGCTTACCAATAGTAGTAGTCTTACCTGCACCATTAACACCTACAACCATAAGCACATATGGCATACCCTCCTTAACTTCGATACCGAAGTCCTTAGTCGAGCGGTGTGACTCCTCCATGAGCTGCGCAATCTCATCTCGCAAAATTGCATGAAGCTCCTCAGTGTTAAGATATTTATCGCGAGCAACACGTGCCTCGATACGCTCGATAATCTTTACTGTGGTATCGACACCTACGTCTGAGGTGATGAGCACCTCCTCCAAATCGTCAAGCACATCAGCATCGACAGTTGTTCGACCAGCAATGGCACGCTTGAGCTTACCGAAGAAACCCTCCTTAGTCTTCTCAAGGCCCGCCTCAAGCTCCTTGCGTTCAGCCTCCTGTTGGGCTTTCTCCTCGGCCTCGGCAGCCTCCTGTTGGGCCACCTGCTCCTCTACACTCACCTCTATCTCGTTAGATACCTCAGCACTCTTCACCTCTGGCTCAACCTTCTTCTTTTTGAAAAGATCAAAAAATCCCATAGTTATAATCTCAATATATTTTTTAAATTGCTTCTGCTAAATACTTAGGAACCCACAAAGATAGTCATTTTTTCGGGATAATACAAATATGAATATATTTGCGTATTTGATTATGATTTCTTACCTTTGTTACATCAAGGAAAATAAGGATATCAAGCTGTATGAGAAGTAAGCTATTCGTTTACATCAGCAATATTAACTAAACACTAAACTAAAGCTATGGTTAAGACCCATGTTCAACAAAACTGCAGGAAGGGGCTATTCATTGGCCTTATTGCAACTATATCACTTCTAAGCACGCCGCTTAGCACATTTGCTACCACCACAAACATTGACAGCCGAGAGCAAAATACGGGCGTAGTCACCAATGGTGTGGCAGTGGCAGAAGACATAGCCAAGCCACAGCCAGTATTAAAGGGTCATTGGCCATTTACCTCATCGCGCTACATATCTGAAAGCGATCTCTATGGCATGAGCCTCGCTGATCTTCGCATCATGCGCAACGAGATATATGCACGCCACGGCTACATATTCAAAACTCAGGAAATGAAGCAGTACTTCGCGCAGCAGAGTTGGTATCGTCCCATCTCTGCAAATGTTACTCTTAGCCAAATCGAGCAGCACAACGTGAGTGTTATCAAGGCATACGAGAGTAAGCTAAGCCGTTCGAATACAAAATCTTCGAACGGCGTGGGTGTAGGCCTATACCCCTTCACATCAACACGCAAGCTTACATATTCAGATATTGCCCACCTAAGCGCATACGAGCTACGCATCATGCGTAACGAGATCTACGCTCGTCACGGCTACATATTCAAAACTCAGGATATGAGGGAGTATTTCTCCGCGCAGAGCTGGTATCGTCCAACAACACACAACGTGACACTGTCGAGCATAGAGCAGTACAACGTAAGCTTCATCAAGCAGTACGAGTAGCAAGAGGAAAAACCATATTAGCAATATTAACTAAACACTACATATAACTATGGCACTAATGCAATGTCCAATGTGCGGCGCCTACTCACCCACTGACGCAAAAGTATGCTACAGATGCTCTTTTGTATATGTTTCATCACAACCAAATCCTGCAGCAAAAACACCTACTACCCAAACGGTTGCTGCTGCTCCAATACATAATGAGCCTAACACCAATGTAGAGACAAGCATAACACCTCAGCACGAGCAGCAAGCACCACGTACTCCTTATACACAAGCAACAAATCCAGCTATCGCTCCTCAGCAAAAGTCAAAGAGGGGTTTGATTATTGGCCTCATTGTGGTGCTCTCGCTTCTCACCATAGCAATAAGCACCGTTGCTGCCATCATGCTATTGGGCGATAACAGGCATGAGACATCAACGGGTAGTCAGACAGCTATATCAGAGGATCTTCAGCCCATTGAGGTGGGTCGCTTCCCATTTACCTCATCACGCCAGATTACCGATAGCGACCTTTATGGTCTTACCGCCTACGACCTTCGCATCATGCGCAACGAGATTTATGCTCGTCGCGGCTTCATCTTTGGCAAGCAGGATCTGATAAGACACTTCTCACAACAGAGCTGGTATCAACCACTCTACAATGAAGTGACACTTAGCACTATCGAGGCTCACAATATAAGAGTGATTGTTGCCTATGAGAATAGGTTGAAATCGACTATTAACACAAATAAAAATGTGGGGCGCTATCCATATACATCAACACAGAAGCTCACCGAATCAGATCTTGAATACTTGAGTTCGTATGACCTTCGCATCATGCGCAATGAGATATATGCCCGCAACGGATATATCTTCGACAATGATGAGCTACGCAACTATTTCTCGCAGCAGAGTTGGTATCAGCCCTACACATATAATCCTACACTCAATAGCATTGAGCAGTACAACATCATGTTTATCAAGAATTATGAGAATGGATCTAATCCAGATAGTTATTAACACACTTAGAACAAGAGATGAATAGGAAGCGTTTATTGCTCTGTTCAATACTACTAATTACCGTCGTGGCATGTTCGTCGACACCTTCGAGTCGACAGGAGAGATCCGACTCAATTCCCGAGGGTGCACGACGTATAATGGAGGCCTACCCACAGCATGTTGTTGGCTACGAGAACAACCATATCATCTTTTGGGATGGCAGCCGCATGATCTACAACGATGGCATCAAGCGCACCACCGAGCAGATGCACCAGCAGCAGGATGTCGAGGAGATATTTATATATGAGTACGACATCACTAAATTCCCACCAGAATATGGCTACGACCCTGGCCGCTATCGTTGTGCCGCATTCTTCGAGAAGATATATGGCGACACCCGAGAAAAGATTATAAGCAACCTTGTGGTTGTCAACTGGTGTCCTAAGCTTGGTGGCCGACCTATACTATTTACGAGTGTAGCGGGAGCTGCCGAGGCGCTACAGCGTGTATCGGACGAACTTGATCAGCATCCCGAATTTAAGGAGTGGGTTACTGATGCACAGACCTTTAACTGGCGTCCCATATTGGGCACAACACGTCTGAGCCCACACTGCTATGGCATAGCAATCGACATGGCAATAAGCAAGTCGCACTACTGGAAGTGGAGCTATCCGCACGCCACAGAGAGCACGCAGATAGAATATATGAACACCTACAATATGGAGATTGTTGAGATATTTGAGCGTCATGGCTTTATCTGGGGTGGCAGATGGTATCACTTCGACACTATGCACTTCGAGTATCGCCCCGAGATGAACCCCATAAAGAGCAAAGAACAAGAGGGCGTCGAGCAACAAGGTATTAGTGTTGGCAACGTTGACCCAGCCATTGCCGAAGAGCTATACCTAAACCTATTTGACGTAAAGCAAAGAGACTCCATACGCAAAGAGTTCAAAGCTAAGTTCAAAAAAAGCATTGCAGAGACAAACGAGTAATAGATAGCACATATTACCAAAATTGCCTGTCCAATAGAGTTTGGACAGGCAATTTTAATATTTAGCCTAACACCTTATTTCGAGTCATTTACTCTGCATATAACAGATACTTACGACGTTGCTCCTTAAACTTAGCAACATCATCTGCCCAGCGGGCCTTAATCTCTTGGGCCGAGTAGCCCTCCACAATCATAGAGCGCACATAGTCTACGCCTATGAGTTTTTCAAACACAGGCTTAAAAAACTTATCGCCCATATTAAGGTTGTTGTAGGCATCGACCAAGTAGTCGATATTAACACCATTCTGCCACACCTCCTCGTCGCTTACGCCACGCAAATCGACACCATAGCACTTCACGCCATTGTGTGGTGGAGTCTTTGAGCCAGCATTTGGCTGAGGCGTAAAGCTAAAGTCGTAGCCACGCATTGCAGGATGGCCATAAATCTCGAATGGGGCTTCTGTGCCACGTCCCATACTCAAAACAGTACCCTCAAACAGACATGTCGACGGATATAGATATATGGAGTGCTGCGTAGGCAGATTTGGCGATGGCGCAATAGGTAGAGTATAATGAGTATTATGGTCATAGTTGCGACACTTCACAACCACAAGCTCCACACTCGGCACCCAACCCTCACCAATAGCCATTGTGGCAATCTCACCCATCGTGAGGCCATGCACAACGGGTATAGGCAACCACCCCACACCCGACTTATACTTCATGTCGAGAATAGGGCCGTCGACATAGTGACCATTGGGATTGGGTCGATCCAGCACAATGACCCTCTGGCCATACTCGGCACACACCTCCATAATTTGGAGCATAGTAATATAATAGGTATAGAACCTAAGTCCCACATCCTGCATATCAACAACGAGCACATCAAACGAGCGCATCACCTCGTCCGAGGGACGCTTCTTATTTCCCGTATATAGCGACAAGATGGGCACTCCCGTGCGCTCATCAACCGAATTTTTTACTATGGCACCCGCCTCTATCGAGCCACGAAAGCCATGCTCAGGGGCAAAGATGCCAGCAAGATTGATGCCCTCACGGTGCATCATGTCAACGATATGCTCCTCCTTGGAGAACATCGCCGTATGGTTTGCCAAGACAGCTACTCGCTTACCTCTTAATAGAGGCATATATTGAGTAGTGTCAGTAGCGCCCACCAACACCTCACCACGTTCGACAACCGCACCACCACTGGCAAGATGTTCAGCCCTTGCTTCACGCCCAGCACACGACACCAGCATGATAGCCAGCATGAGTATTTGTAATGCTCTTAACATGGCTTAGTATTGAAGTAGGTACTCTTTAATGAATCCGTCGATGTCGCCGTCCATCACTGCATCAACATTCGATGTCTGATAGCCCGTACGATGATCCTTAACACGTCTGTCATCGAAGACATAGCTTCGTATTTGTGACCCCCACTCTATGCGCTTCTTCGTTGCCTCCAACGCCTGCTGAGTCGCCATACGCTTATCCAACTCACGCTGATAGAGCTTCGAGCGCAAGATACGCATGGCATTCTCGCGATTGTTTAGCTGCGAACGAGTCTCCATATTCTCGATAAGGAACTCTACTGGCTCTCCCGTATCGGGATCTTTGCCATGGTAGCGCAGGCGCACGGCGGTCTCCACCTTGTTTACGTTCTGACCACCCGCACCACTTGCGCGGAACGTATCCCACTCGATGTCGGCTGGTGAGATGTTAATCTCTATAGAATCATCGACCATTGGCGACACAAACACCGACACAAAGGTCGTCTGGCGCTTGTTGTTGGCATTAAATGGCGATAGGCGCACCATGCGGTGCACGCCACTCTCGGAGCGCAGGTAGCCATAGGCATAGTCGCCCTCGAACTCCAAAGTACACGACTTAACGCCCACCTCATCACCTGCCTGATAGGCCACAACCTTTACGGTGAAGCCGTGAGCCTCACCCCAGCGTGTGTACATGCGCATGAGCATCTGTGCCCAGTCCAGAGCCTCTGTACCTCCAGCACCAGCATTTATGTCCATGATAGCGCCGAGTTTATCCTCCTTGCCCGAAAGCATCTGCTTTAGCTCCAATTTTTCGACAAGCTCCACGGCTGCTGCATATTGCTCGTCAGCCTCAGCTTCGGTCATGGCGTCCTCGGCAACGAAGTCAGCTACAAGCTCCAAGTCGCCCACAACACGCTGAGCACTCTCCCACTCCTCGATCACAGCTTTTATGTCAGCAACCTTTTTAAGCTGCTTGCGTGCCTCGTCGGGGTTATCCCAGAATGTAGGCTCCTCAGTGCGCTCCTGCTCGTTACATAGGTCGATGCGACGCTGCTCGATGTCTATCGACTCCTCAAGCTTTGCCACACGTGCCGATAGCGAGTTTATCTGTTCGTTAGATACCATAATGGTGTTTGTTTACAAAGTGAAAGGTATGGTGTGCTTTGCACGGGTTTATTTTATGGGATAGATAGGACGAATGGGACAGATGGGCTTAATGAGTAATTTTCATTAAGCGTAGCGCTCCCATTTATCCAGCGCCTACTCACATAAATCAGTGCACCAATTTCTCGTTAGAAGGCATCAGATACAACGCTCGGCGAATTTCGAGACGATGGGCTGTACTCGAGGTACTGCCCATTGACGAGATAATTCGTTAGCGGCAGTAGATGATGACTTATCACGAGAAATAATTTGTTGTTAGAAGGGGTTAGATTTGGTGCCAAGTGAGATTGACACGGAAGGGGGTATACTTAGCGTATATCCCCTTTCGGGGCAATGAGTTTGGTGCCGAAGATGACCCCTTATCACAACAAATTACTCGATCTCCCAGTCAAAGCCATCTTTACGGTCTTTCACACGAATTCCAATGGCTGTGAGGTTATCACGAATCTTGTCCGATGTCGCCCAATCCTTGTTAGCCTTTGCCTCCATACGCATGGTAAGGAGCATGTCAACAAGAGGTGATACCATATCCTTGCCACCAGCCTCAGCAGCCTTCTCATTGCGTAAGCCAAGTATGTCGAATACGTATAGGCTTACAATAGCCTTAAGCTTTTCGATATCCTCAGCAGTGAATGTCTGCTGACCCTCAACTGCCTGATTGATGATACGTACCCAGTCGAAGAGCGCCGAGATAACCATTGGCGAGTTAAGGTCATCAGCCATAGCCTCAGCGCAGCGACGCTCAAGCTCGCTAACATCGGCTGTAGACTTATCCGCTGGCTTAATCTTACCCAACGCCTCAATACCCTTCATCAAGCGATCAAGACCCTTCTCTGCCGCCTGCAACGCGTCGTTCGAGAAGTCGAGCGTTGAGCGGTAGTGTGCCTGAAGCACGAAGAAACGAATGGTCATAGGTGTGTATGCCTGCTCAAGTATCGGGTGATTACCTGTGAATAGCTGTTCGAGGGTGATGAAGTTACCCAACGACTTACCCATCTTCTGACCATTGATAGTAATCATGTTGTTATGCACCCAGTATCGTGCAGAGTCCTTGCCGAGAGCCGCTGTCGACTGCGCAATCTCACACTCGTGGTGTGGGAACATAAGATCCATACCACCACCGTGGATGTCGAACTGCTCGCCGAGATATTTTGTGCTCATTGCCGAGCACTCCATATGCCAGCCTGGGAAGCCGTCGCTCCATGGCGATGGCCAGCGCATGATGTGCTCAGGCGCCGCCTTCTTCCATAGTGCAAAGTCGTAAGAGTGGTGCTTATCGCTCTGACCATCAAGCTCACGTGTGTTTGTCACGATGTCATCGAGGTTACGACCTGAGAGGCGACCATAGCGGTAGTCCTTGTTATACTTCTCAACATCGAAATAGATAGAGCCATTTGACTCGTATGCATAGCCTGCGTCAATGATGCGCTGCACCATAGCAATCTGCTCGATGATATGTCCTGAGGCATGTGGCTCGATAGATGGCGACTTAACGCCGAGCTCGCGCATAGCATCACGATAGCGCTCGGTGTAGTAGTGCGCAATCTCCATAGGCTCAAGCTGCTCGAGGCGTGCCTTCTTAGCAATCTTATCCTCGCCATCGTCGGCATCCTGCTCGAGGTGGCCTACGTCAGTGATGTTACGCACATAGCGCACCTTATAGCCCAACGACTGAAGGTAGCGGAACATAAGATCGAAGGTAACGGCTGGACGAGCATGGCCCAAGTGTGGATCACCATATACTGTAGGGCCACAAACATACATTCCTACATGCTCTGGGTTGATTGGCTCAAACTCCTCCTTACGACGAGTGAGCGTGTTGTACAACTGAATTTTCTGCATAGTTATATTGTTTATTCGTTTATCATATCACTAATCATATCCTGAAGCTCACGACGGCCAAGAAGTTTTTCCATAGGCTCAACATACTCGGCATCGACCACCTGACCATTAACAAGGCGCGACGATGGCAACGTACTATAAATCTCTATGACGTTGCTAATATGTGGCTCCATGAGGCGCATATATACATCGTTCTCATCACCTGGTGTTAGGCGGTTCACGAAGTTGATATAGTCGGTAGCAAGTCTGTCGAACGATAGCTGATTCTCAACCATCTTACTATTCTCAGTGGGGTTAGCCACCCACTCGAAACTACCAGAGAAGTGATGGCTAATCTTCACAACCTCAATAACATCGAGCATAGCATTAAATAGTTCCGAGCTTACCGTTGGTGAGAGGCTATTCTTAGTGTTGAATTGTAGGTAGTAGTCAACCCACTCACCACGCTTAGCGATATACTCCACTGCAAGTTTATCTCCCTTCTCAAAGATAGCATCCGAGAGCTGTGAATCCTTGTCGCTCAATGCCAACAGCTTGTCAGCCTCCTCGGTAGACACACCCTGCTTACGTGCCGTAGACTGCAACGCAGCAGCCAACTCAGATAGCTCGCCATAGTTTGCAAACACATCTTCACTATCTTTAATCTCGGGATTCATACCGAGTTTATCGCTCATGAGAGTTATAGCATTCTCGAGGTTTTTATTGGCATTATCCATATAGTGGAGACCACCATAGTAGTAGCCATGGATATATGGCAATACCTGGTTATGCTCATAGCCTACTCTCTTAGGTGGCAACACCTCGAGACCTCTATCCAAAAGACGCTCAGCAATCTCAACATCGGCATCTGTGCCACGACGCATATATGCCGAGGCAATACGGGTGAAGTTTTCACGAAGGTGCGACGCCGATAGGTTGAAACGCACAAAATAGTCTACATAGACATCGTCGTTATTCAAGCCACCAAAGCGCAATGGCTGATTCAACTCGCTATTGCCATCGCCAAGATATAGGTCAACAACCTTGTCGACATCCATGCTGCCAATGTCAGCACCTCGGACATACGGAGTCTTGATAGGCACAAATAGGTAGCCATAGCCGTTGAATCGAGCATAATCAACGATGCCATAGTCGCTCATCATTGATGCCTGCGTAAAGGCCAATGGACGTTTCCAGTCGAAGTTAGCAAATAGATCAAGCATCATCAGGTGATCACGGGTAATAACACTCTTATCGAGCTTCACATTCACCCTATCCACAATCATGTCACGTTCGCTCTCATCAACAATCTTGGCCTCGATAGCTGCATCCTTATCCACAGGGATATAGTAGCCATCGGCAGCCAATATGTAGTCCACAGTCTTGCCATCAATGTGGCTATTTACTGTTGGCTTAAGTTTTCCAATCCAGCTATAGCCCTCAGGAAGTGGCTCACCCTCAGCCAAGATGCGAGGATTATAGCCATCAGTAGCCAAATACATAGACTCGTCCGACTTGAATAGTGCTATAACATCCTTAAGGTTGAGTTCACCCTTTAACTTGCTATTGAGACCCCAGTAACGCGTCATCGTGTCGTAGTCCTTCGTAAACTTCTCGTTAGCAGAGATACCATCAATAATGTTATAGGCCAACTCATAGGTCAATATCGCCTCATACTCCTGGTCGTTAGGCTCTACATTTGGATTATCAAGTATCTGCTGCACCATAGGCTCAAGCTCTCTCACAGCATCCTCCGCCTCTATCATAGTGTCATAGATGTCGTAGAACGTGCCATCTATCTGACGCATGCGGTTATCGATGTCGTAGTAGCGGATGGTGTAGGTCTCCATGCTCTCGATTTGACGACGCATTGCACGTAGGTCACGTGCCTCCTTTGTGTCGAGAACCTCAACAAGGTCAACAACCAATGCCCAATCGTTAACAAAGCTATACTTTGTCGACGGAATTGTGAATGGCACACCATCAGCATCGTTTGCTGCAAGCTTCATCTCGTCGACATACCATTCGCCACCAAGATATGAAGAGTTCATGATGCGCACATCTTTGCGCACGCCCTCAACCTCCTGGCAATACCACAATGGGAATGTGTCGTTATCGCCATAGTTGATGATGATGGCATTCTCGGGCAGCGACTGCAAATAGTTCCAGCCGATGTCGTGAGCATAGTAGCGACCAGAACGGTCGTGGTCGTCCCAGTTCTCGGCAGCAAGCACCACAGGGACACTTGACGAGAGAAGCAACGTTGCTACAATGGTTACGGTTGTAGCACGCTTAGGACTAAGCTTCATGCGATGTGACAAATCCCTAAATAGGTCGGCAATAGCGAGCACACCAATACCTATCCAAATAGAGAAGGCGTAGAAGGCTCCAGCATATACGTAGTCACGCTCACGTGGCTCGTTAGGAGCTGTATTAAAGTAGACAACAAGGGCAATACCCATCATCACAAACAAGAGCAACACAACAAAGAAGTTGCGCCAGTCACGGTTGAGCTGATAGATAAGACCCATCAAACCAAGCAACAATGGCAAGAAGAAGTAGGTGTTGTGCGCAGCGTTATCACGCATGTCACTTGGCAAGTTACTCTGCACACCACAGAACATCTGATCTACGAAGCCTATGCCCGATGACCAGCCGCCATGCAGATAGCGGCCACTCTCATCTTTTTGCAACTGGATATCATCCTGACGGCCCACAAAGTTCCACATGAAGTAGCGCCAGAACATATCGCCCATCTGGTAGCCGATGAAGTAGCGAATATCCTCCCATGCCGTAGGCTCATACCACTCGCCAGCACCCTCGGCCGTGCGCTTAACCGCAGGCTTCCTATTATCCAACTCTACCCAGCTGCTCTCGTATGCCTCCTTACGCTGGAAGAACCACATACGAGGGAAGAGGCGCATAGCCTCCGAAGGGTATACATAGCTCTCGAAGATCTCGCGCTCCTCGTACTGCTTGGTATCGGGGTTATACCATGTCATCACAGCCGAGTCATACTCGCCAGGAAGATAGGTATCCTCGCTATTGATATCTGGATTTAGCACAACAGGTGATAGTGGCTGAGCCGAGTAGTATGGACCACGAACCAATGGTCGCTGACCATACTGATCGCGGTTAAGCATACTAAGCAACGTATGAGGATTCCATGGATTGTTAGAGTTCATCGGAGGATTAGCATTAGCTCGAATGATGACCATGGCATACGACGAGAAGCCAATGAGTATCACCGTAAGACTCAACACCACAACATTTGCTATGCGTTTAGCACGATTATGCGTATAGACGATAAGGAAGCCCAAAGCGGCAAACACAACAACAAGATAGAGAACCATACCCACATTTACAGGCAAGCCCCAGTTGTTCACAGTAAAGGTGTCGCCAGCCGCACCAAGAGCCACGGTATATGGAATGATAACACCATTGATTGCGCCCAAAATAAGCATTGACACAATCAACGAATAGATGATTTTTAGAGCATAGTCCCATGCCGAGCGATACTCATATCGACGGAAGAACCATATCATAACCAACGCAGGGATAGTAAGCAGGTTAAGGATATGCACACCGATTGATAGACCCATGAGATAGGCGATGAGTATTATCCAGCGCATAGACGTGTGACGATCAGCATTCTCCTCCCAGCGTAGCATAAGCCATACAACAAGGGCTGTAAACATCGACGACATGGCATACACCTCGCCCTCGACAGCCGAGAACCAGAAGGTGTCGGTGTAGGCATATGACAAGGCACCCACAGCACCCGCCATGAGGACAAATATCGTGCGGCTCACACTCATATCGCCACCCTCACGTGTTGTTATTCGTCGAGCAAGATGTGTGATAGTCCAAAACAAGAAGAGGATGCAGAAGCCACTGGCAAGTGCATTTAGTCCATTGATCATCATAGGCACATACTCGGGCGATGGCGCAAGCAGCGACGCCAAGCGTGCCAACATCATGAAGAGAGGTGCTCCAGGGGGGTGACCCACTTCGAGTTTATATGATGTTGCGATATACTCGCTACAATCCCAAAGGCTCGTTGTTGGCTCAATGGTAAGGAAATATGAGAGGGTAGCAATCAAAAATACTCCCCAGCCCACATAGTTATTCCAGCGCTTAAATAGTTCCATATTTTGCTTTTATATTTTCTAATCACACGAATTAACTTGCAAATATAATAATATTTGCCTGATAAACGTGCCTACATAGCGAAAAATTACTTCAAAGTGAGATATTTGCACAACAATGAACATAAAAGAGAGTGGCTACCCTTATTTGGGATAGCCACATTCGCTCTACTTGTCAAGATTGGTTTTGATACGTTGTAGCCCACTGCGTGTCATTGGCGTGGTGGCAGCAATCTGAGAAAACTCCTCCTCGGTCATCGCCCTCCAGCGCTCGGGAGTAAGCTCATAAGGGTCGACACAAGGGTCAAACTTTGGATTTATGTGCAGCGGTGCATGCTCATTGAATGGGCATACCGACTGGCATGCATCGCAACCAAAAATCCAGCCATCAAGCGTGATGCTATCATCGCACCCCTCTCGCTCGATAGTGCGACACGATATACATCGACGCGTGTCTATTGTCCGATTTGCCAAGATAGCCTGGTTTGGGCACGCCTCAACACATCGTCGACAGCTGCCGCAATCTACCCCCTGCATCGGCGTATCATACTCATCAACAGCTATATTGATAACCAATTCACCAAGATGCATCATCGAACCTAACTTAGGATTTACGACAAGCGACTGTCGGCCAATCCAGCCCAATCCAGCCCTCACGGCAAGGCTCTTCTCGGCCACAGGAGCCGAGTCAACAAAGGCACGATATTGAAGCTCAGGAGCATAGTTTTTTAGTTTTTCTGCAAGCTCCCAAAGCATCGACTTTATGGTCACGTGGTAGTCAACATTTAGTGCATACGACGCAATCTTTGCCCTCCACGCATCACGATAGCCTCGGCTATATGGCGATAGGTAGGAGACTGCACACACCACCACACTATGCGCATTTTCGACCAATTTAGTCATATCAAAGCGCTTCTCGACATTACGCTCAAGATATTGCAACGTAGAGTGATTTCCATCTAACATCCACTCTTCGAAGCGTTTACGCTCGTCGACAAGCACACCAGCAGGTACCACCCCAACAAGGTCGAAACCTACACTTTTTGCCAATTCTATTATAAGATTCTTGGTGATCATTGAAAATTTTACAGCAAAATTAAGAAATTTTAATAAAATATTGGTAACTTGCACCCGATTTTTGTAATACACATGTGTAAAACCGAACAACTCTATGGAATTTAAGACTCTTTATGAGATATTAAAGCATAGCATTGAGAAATTCTCAAAGCGCATTGCTTTCTCAATGATTGGAGGTGAGGATGTATCGTATGAGGAAGTAGGCGAGCGTGTTGAGAAAGTTCAGGATATGTTGCTAAATGCTGGCGTTGGTGCTGGCGACAAGGTGGCTATCCTAAGCTCGAGCATGCCAAACTGGGGTGTTTCATATTTTGCCATCACCACAGCAGGCATGATTGCAGTGCCCATTCTCCCCGACTTCACCTCAAGCGAGCTAGACCTCATCATTGAGCATGCCGAGGCTAAGGCCATATTAGTATCCGATAAACTCTACACCAAGCTATCGAAAGAGACTGTCGAGAAGATGAACATCGTGATCCGAACCAAGGGTCTCAACATCATCTCGCAGCGTGTTGAGGAGCGTGCTGAGAAGCGCATTCCTGAGCCTGACGACTTGGCTGTTATCATCTACACCTCGGGCACGACATCTAAGCCTAAGGGCGTAATGCTCACACACTACAACATCTCGGCACAGACGACAATCATTCCACCACTTTTCGAGTACAACATGGATGATGTGTTGCTCTCGATCCTTCCATTGGCACACACCTATGAGTGTACCCTCGGTATGATCTACCCATTCTCGCGCGGTGCTCATGTTCACTACATGGACCGTCCACCTACCGCCTCGGCACTTATGCCAGCATTGGCAGCGGTGCGTCCTACGGTGATTGCCTCAGTACCTCTCATCATGGAGAAGATCTATCGTGGCAAGATTGTGCCAACCTTCCAAAAGAAGGCTATCACACGTAAGCTCTATGGCTGGAATTGGTCGCGCAAGCTTCTACATCGTGTTGCGGGCAAGCAGCTAAAAAAACTCTTTGGTGGCCGCATGCGTTTCTTTGCTATTGGTGGTGCTAAGTTCGACAGCGAGGCTGAGCGCTTCTTGTACGAGGCAAAGTTCCCATACGGCATCGGCTATGGCCTCACTGAGACAGCTCCTCTTGTTGCGGGCTGCGTAGGCAACATGGTGCGCGTTGGCTCAACAGGCCCCGCACTCCCTGCTGTACAGATTCGTCTCGACGATGTTAACCCAGAGACAGGACAGGGCGAGATTGTTGTTAAGACCCCATGTTGCATGAAGGGTTACTACAAAAACGAGGAGGCAACAAAGGCAGTATTCACTGAGGACGGCTGGTTCCGCACTGGCGACCTTGGCGCAATATCGGAGGATGGCTGGATTTATATCAAGGGCCGTCTTAAGAATATGATTGTTGGCCCTTCGGGCGAGAACATCTACCCAGAGGACATCGAGGAGGTTTTAAATTCTAACCGCTTCGTTGCCGAGTCGGTCGTAACGGAGGAGGATGGCAAGCTCATCGCCTTGGTATATTTCGACACCTCTGCTTTGGAGGAGGCCTACGACGAGTTCAAGCACAAGATGGCTGTGAGCAAGGAGCAAGTGGCTCTCAAGATGGAGGAGATCAAGCGCGATGTGATGGAGTATGTCAACTCGAAGGTTAACCGCTTCTCGAAGATTACCAAGGTTGTAGACAACGAGGGTGAGTTTGAAAAGACCCCAACGAAGAAGATCCGTCGCTTCATCTACGACCGCAGCAAGAAGCCCACAAATGAGAGTGATAAGAAGTAACTCTTAAATATAGGTATCAAAAAAAATATGCGATTTGCTTTTGCAGGTCGCATATTTTTTTCTACCTTTGCCATTGCATTGGTTCTCATTGGGCTGCATGCTCAACGTGAGATTAAAAGGGAATCGGGTGAGAATCCCGAACAGTTCCCGCTGCTGTGAGCCTCACAAAGCTCTACGACATCAAGTTGTCACTGGGGTAAATCCCTGGGAAGGCATCGTAGAGTGAGGCAAGTCAGAAGACCTGCCAAGCATTTTTTACGAGATTGTGCCTGCGGCGAATGGGCTTATCTGCGACTTGATTTATTCAGGTTCACATATTTTATCGTGAGTACAGATGCAAGGGTGAGGAGCATAAAAGGCTTTCTACAACCATATACCCTATCGCCACAACGCAATTTTGTAATGTTTAAGTTTACGGAGAATGACCTTTAAACAACAACATTATGAGAAAATTTATGTGCTTGGCATTGGGCGTAGTAGCTACGTTGCTTGCCGCAGTTGGTTGTCAGTATGACGACACCAACATCTGGAACGAGATGGAGCAGATCAAGGATCGAATCGAGACCCTTGAGGAGGCAGTGATCAAGACCAACGAGGACATCGTGGCCTTACAGACAATCGTTAATGCATTGCAGAAGAGTGTTTACGTAACATCTGTAGAGCAGAGCTACGAGGGCTACGTGATTAAATTCTCGGACGGCACCTCAGCCACCATCACGAATGGTAAAGATGGTGCTAACGGCATAAACGCACCTTTTATCTCTGTTGAGCAGGACAGCGACGGCAACTACTACTGGACCATCGATGGCGAGTGGTTGGAGGTTGATGGCGAGCGTGTTCGTGCCAACGGCATTGATGGCAAGGACGGTGCTAATGGCGCAAATGGCATCGACGGCGAGGACGCCATAGCTCCCGAGGTACGCATAAACGACACTACAAAGGAGTGGGAAATATCTACCGATGGTGGTAAGACATGGACATCTACAGGCGTTGTTGCCGAGGGTAAGGACGGCACAAATGGTACAAATGGTGAGAATGGCGCTGCGGGCAACTCACTATTTACGAAGGTGGACACCTCGAACCCCGACTATGTGATTATCACCCTTGCCAACGGCACAGAGTTCCGCCTGGCACGCTACGACGAGAGCGCACCTATGTTTATCATCGACGCTCCTGAGCTTGCCGAAATAGCATTTGGCACAACAGCAGAGTTTGCGGTAGAGGCAGACAACATTGCTGACTATGTGATAAACACACCTGAGGGCTGGAAGGCATCATACGCCGAGAACATACTCAGCGTGACAGCTCCTGCGGAGGATTTGTGTCACTACGACGTAGAGGGCACAATAGCAGTAACCGTGGTGTCGGAGCAGGGCAAGAGCGCCATTGCCAAGCTAAGAGTCAAGGCTGTGGTGGCAGAGCCCGAGCCTGAGCCTGAGCCTGAGCTTCCATATGAGCTACGAGTGCTTACGTTCGAGGATGCAGATGCTAAGTTCGAGCCATACTACTTGGACTATGCCTACGACGGGTCGGGAGTGGAGATAACAACATGGAGCGACCTCATTGATGAGCCTCAGTATGGTGGTCCGTTGACCTATGCTGACATGACGAGCGCGATGTACACATGGTATGACGAAGGCAACACCGAGCTTGCGCACATCTTCCCCGACAACTACGGATATTGCTACTGGGGAGGTGGTCACGCCATATCGAACTACTGGGGCGAGGGTTTCTCAGATGAGGATCGCAATAAGCATATTGCCAAGTACTATGGCGAGGACTATGTTACGGAGAATGCTGGCAACGACGCGATGCTCGGTTGGTTTAACCTGCAGTTTATGACACCAGTGCCAGCGCACTCGGGCGACAACTTCGTGGTACACTATGGCTACAAAGATTTCTACTCATACGTAGAGAATCTTCCTGAGCTATACTTTGCTGATGGCGAGGCACGTGTTATCGACCACATGTACATAACAAACACCAGCTACACACTCAACCAATTATATATGGGTGTTAAGAGCGAGGCAGGCAACAGCTTTGGTGGCAACTGGGAGGGTCTTACCGAGAGCGCCTGGCTCAAGATTGTGGCTCAGGGCTTCGACGATGTTGATGCCGATGCCTATGCTGAGCCTATTAGCGAGGTGGAGTTCTACTTGGTTCAGGGCGAAAATGTGGTGACTGATTGGCAGAAGTGGGATTTGAGTGAGCTTGGCTCAGTTGCCAAGGTACGCTTCAACTTCCTCTACTCCGAGGAGATGGGCGGACGATATGGCTTCACCATTCCTGGCTACTTCGCCTACGATGACGTAGCAGTGAGATTTGATAAATAATATATAATGAAGCGAATTTTAGATTTTTTGTTTTTGTGTGTAATCGTTGTAGTTTCCTCGTCGTGCAATATCGACGAGGAGATTACAACCTCGTTACCACCTAAGATTATCCTCGATAGCGAGACTGGTGTATACACCGTAAAGCAGGGTCGCAAGATTGTCATAGCACCATCTTACGAGTCTGCTGAAGGGGCTACCTACAGCTGGATTATGGACGGCAGGCTGCTCGGCACGTCGGCATCGCTAAGCTTTGAGCGTGAGATTGTTGGCGAGTACTACATAACGCTCACCGTGACGACCGACACCGGCTCTGATAGCGAGGAGATACGCATAGACGTGGTGGAGCTCGAGATACCAACAATATCTATTGCGGGCAGCAAGCACCAGACCGTGGCATTAGGCACCACCGTAAAGCTCAACGCCTCGCTCCGTGACACCTCGCTCGAGACCAACATAAGGTGGACCCTCGATGGCGAGCCCATGGCTACCGACCACAGGCTCGAGTGTAGCTTCCAGACATTTGCCGAGGGCAGCTTTCGTATTAGCGTCACCGCCACAAACGAGGACGGCGAGCATAGCGACAGCGTGGTGATAGAGGTGCTAAAACCCGAGAATATGCCCTTCGTGTGGGAGTTCGAGCGTGAGGCATACCACACCGTGGTGGGTCGCAAGCTGCTTATCGAGCCAAAGAGCAGCGGCTACGAGGACGACGAGGTGAGATATAGCTGGCAGGTGGACAATGGCGCAAAAATAGAGGGTGGCGCATCGTACATATTTAAGGCTGATGCCGCGGGCAATTACCACATCTCGGCGGTGGCGACAACCATGCGTGGCGAGAACGAGATAAGCATAGCTCATGAGTTCAGCGTAACAGTATACGACGAGGGCGTCTACTACCGAGCACGAGGTACGGCGTCGAGTGACACATGGAGCAAGGTTTTCGACTACACCCCTGCGCCAGGTCAGTTTATCAACGAGCTCAAGACGGGAGGCTTCGACGGCACCCAGACCACTATGGAGGCAGCCATAGCCTATGCCGAGGAGCGCCTAAGAGACGAAAACTGGGTGTCGCTTGGTGGCTTCGGCGGATATATCGTCGTGGGCTTCGACCATAGCATCGACAACACGGGCAACTACGACCTTGGCATCTTGGGCAACTCGTTTAGCGGCTCGTCGGAGCCAGGCATTGTATGGGTTATGCAGGACGAGAATGGCAATGGCCTACCCGATGACACATGGTATGAGCTTGCCGGTTCGGAGACGGGCAAGGCGACAACCATACAGAATTATACGGTTACATATTACCGCCCAGCAGGTGCTATGATGCCTGTGCAGTGGGAGGATAATCTCGGCAACAGAGGCGAGATTGACTACCTCAAGCAGTTCCACCGCCAAGACTACTACTACCCGCTATGGATTGAGGAGGATAGCTACACCCTGCGTGGCACATGTCTCGAGCCCCGCAACTACGACGCCTCGGGAAATGGCTCGTACTGGGTGAACGAGAAGTATGACTGGGGCTATGCCGACAACTTCAGTCCTGTGGACCGCCTCACCGACGAGGATAATGCCGAGGGCGAGGTAAATGCCAACCACTTTAAAATATCGAATGCCGTGGACTTCGAGTGTGAGCCCGTGGAGCTCGACTACATCGACTTTGTGAAGGTGCAGGTGGGCGTAAATGCCAAGAGCGGCTGGCTCGGCGAGCTCTCGACAGAAGTGTGCGGATTTTTCGACTATGCAATGCATAGAGAGTAGACGGCAAAGATGAGGAAGATAGGGATTTTAAGGAATTTAGGGAAATTAGGGAATTTAGTTTTTTATTCCTTAACTTCCTTAATTTCCCTACTCTCTGCCGTCCAACCCACCCAACTTTTCACCTTTAACATTTAACTTTTCGGTTCGAATGAGATACTACATCACCATAATTTGTTTGATGCTATGCTCGTGCATGAAGTGGGAGTATGGTATTGAAGAGGATTTCGACCTGTCGGCATCGGGCGACGGACTATTCATCTGCAACGAGGGTAACTTCCAGTATGGCAACGCCACGCTATCCTACTACGACCCTACGACAAAGACGGTGCAGAACGAGATATTCTATCGTGCCAACGCTATGAAGCTCGGCGACGTGTGCCAATCGATGATCATACGCAACGGCATAGGCTGGGTGGTGGTAAACAACTCGCACGTGGTATTCGCCATAGACATCAACACCTTCAAGGAGGTGGGACGCATAACAAACCTCACGTCACCACGCTACATACACTTCATCTCCGACGAGAAGGCATATATCACGCAGATATGGGACAACCGCATATTCATCGTCAACCCCAAACGCTACGAGATAACGGGATATATCGACGTGCCTAACATGACATCGGAGTCGGGCTCAACGGAGCAGATGGTGCAGCATGGCAAGTATGTATATGTGAACTGCTGGTCGTATCAGAACCGAATAATAAAGATTGACACCGAGACCGACAAGGTCGTAGATGAGTTGGTGGTGGGAATACAGCCTACATCGTTAGTGATGGACTGCAACAACAAGCTCTGGACCGTAACCGACGGAGGATATGAGGGATCGCCCTATGGTCACGAAGCGCCATCGCTCTACCGCATTGACGCCGAGACATTTACCATCGAAAAGCAATTCAAATTCTCGTTTGGCGACTGGCCCTCGGAGGTGCAACTAAATGGCACCAAGGACAAGATATACTGGCTCAACGACGACGTGTGGGAGATGGACGTGACTGCCGACAGAGTGCCTGTGCGTCCGTTCCTTAGCTATAACGGCACGCTATACTACGGTCTTACGGTGTGTCCTCGCACGGGCGACGTCTACATAGCCGATGCCATAGACTACGTTCAGCAGGGCATGGTGTATCGCTATTCAAAAGATAGAGAGCTCATAGATAGTTTCTATGTTGGCATCATTCCAGGAGCTTTTTGTTGGAAATAACCACCTGCGTTAGATATGAAAAAGTTATTATTGATTCTATACATAGCACTGTCTCCGTTTATAGCAAGTGCACAAGAGGAGGATACCAAGGATTGGGCAACAAGGGGCATAAATATTCGTGAGGTCTCGGTATATGGCCAGCGACCAATGAAAGATATCGGCACGCAGCAGACAAAGTTTGACACCATAGCACTTAAGGAGAACATCGCCCTCTCAATGGCTGATGTCCTTACGTTCAACTCAGCCATATTTGTCAAGAACTATGGCCGTGCCACGCTCTCAACAGTAGCTTTTCGTGGCACATCGCCTTCGCATACGCAGGTGTCATGGAACGGCATGAAGATAAATAACCCTATGCTCGGCATGACCGACTTCTCGATGATCCCTTCGTACTTCATCGACGACGCCTCGTTGCTTCATGGCACATCCTCGGTAAACGAGACAGGAGGTGGCTTAGGTGGCTCGGTCAAGCTATCGACAAAACCCGCCCAGTCAAATGGCTTCGGACTACAATATATCCAGGGCATAGGCTCATTTAAGACCTTTGACGAGTTTCTACGCCTAACCTACGGTAATAGCCATTGGCAGACATCTACACGTGTAGTCTACTCGTCATCGCCCAACGACTACAAATACCGCAATCATGACAAAAAAGTAAACGTCTACGACGAGAATATGAACATCGTAGACCAATACTACCCCATCGAGCGTAACCGCAGTGGCGCATACAAAGATTTTCACCTGCTCCAAGAGGTATACTACAACACGGGCAAAGGCGATAGATTTGGACTTAATGCTTGGTACATAAACTCAAATCGCGAGCTTGCGATGCTTACGGTAGACCACGGCAACGACACCGACTTCGAAAATCGCCAGCGTGAGCAGACTTTTCGAGGTGTGATGTCGTGGGATCATCTCCGCGAGAGCTGGAAGCTGGGAGCCAAGGCTGGATATATTTACACGTGGATGGCATACGACTACAAGCGTGACTTGGGCAATGGCATCATGGCACATATGACACGTTCACGTAGCCGTATCAACACCTTCTACGGCCAGGTAGATGGCGAATACTCCATCGGAACTAAGTGGCTGTTTACGGCCAACCTATCGTTGCATCAGCATATCGTAGTGAGCGAGGATAAAAACATCGTGCGTCAAGATGGCAACAAGGCGATTGTGGGCTATCGCAAGGGCCGTCCTGAGCTATCGGGCTCAGTATCGGCAAAGTGGCGACCTACAGAGCGCCTTGGACTATCCTTTGTTGTGCGCGAGGAGATGGTGGGCAGAGAGTGGACGCCAATAATTCCTGCATTTTTTGTCGACGGACTAATTAGCCAAAGGGGTAACATCGTTGCCAAGGCCTCCATATCTCGCAACTTCCGATTCCCAACACTCAACGACCTATACTTCCTTCCGGGCGGTAATCCCGACCTGCGAAAAGAGAGTGGCTGGACCTACGACACGGGAGTATCGTTTGCCATAGGCAAGGAGAATATCTACTCGCTCAGTGGTTCAGCAAACTGGTTTGAGTCATTTATCAAAGATTGGATTATCTGGTTGCCTACACCCAAAGGCTTCTTCTCGCCCGAGAACATCAAAGATGTTCATGCCTATGGCATTGAGCTAAAGGCAAATCTCGACGTGGCACTATCTAAGGAGTGGCAACTGGGCCTAAACGGCACATTCTCGTGGACACCATCAATAAACGTGGGCGAGCCACGCACACCTGCCGACAGGTCGGTAGGCAAGCAGCTACCCTACGTCCCCCAACTATCGTCGACTGTAACAGGTCGCCTCACATGGCGTAGGTGGACATTCCTCTATAAGTGGTGCTACTACTCGGAGCGCTTCACCATGTCGTCGAACGACATATCACTTACGGGAAAACTACCTCCCTACTTCATGTCAAACATCTCACTTGAGAAGGTGTTGGTGTTCAAGTGGGCAGACCTATCGCTAAAAGGCACAGTAAACAATCTCTTTAATGAGGAGTATCTATCAGTGCTATCACGCCCCATGCCTGGTATCAACTTCGAGATATTCATCGGCATAACACCTAAGTGGTAGCCTCCTTAGGAAAAAATTTTGACAAAAGAGCATAGAGCTATTGCTACAATCAATATTTTTTTGTAATTTTGTGCGCAACATAAAATTATAAACCTGATTGCTATGTCTTTTATCGATGAAAGGGTATCGACAACAGGTCTCACATTCGATGATGTGTTGCTCGTCCCAGCCTATTCTGAGGTACTTCCTCGTGAGGTTTCGACTGTAGGTCGCTTCTCTCGCAATATTCAGCTTAACATCCCTATTGTGTCTGCTGCTATGGACACCGTAACCGAAGCTCCATTGGCTATTGCCTTGGCTCGTGAAGGTGGTATCGGCGTGGTACACAAGAACATGTCTATCGCAGCTCAGGCTGCTCACGTACGCCGTGTTAAGCGTGCTGAGAGCGGTATGATCTACGACCCTGTGACAATCAAGAAGGATAACACCGTGGGTGATGCTCTTCAGCTTATGCAGGAGAACAAGATTGGTGGCATTCCTGTTGTTGACGATGCAGGCATGCTTATCGGCATCGTAACCAACCGTGACCTTCGCTTCCAAAGCGACATGAATCGCCTCATCGACGAGGTGATGACCAAGGAGAACATCGTGACAACTCACGAGACAGATCTTAAGTCGGCTGCCGAAGTGTTGTTGGCAAACAAGATTGAGAAGTTGCCAGTAGTTAACAACGACGGCAAGCTTGTAGGTCTTATCACCTATCGTGACATCACCAAGCTCAAGGACAACCCTAATGCATGTAAGGACTCAAAGGGTCGCTTGCGCGTAGCTGCTGGTATCGGCATCACGCCAGATGCTATGGAGCGTGTTGCTGCACTTGTTGCCGAAGAGGTTGATGCCGTAGTCTTGGACTCAGCACACGGCCACACAAAGGGCGTTGTTGACCTTCTTCGCAAGATCAAGGCTACATATCCTCAGCTCGACGTTGTTGTGGGTAACATCGCTACTGCTGAGGCAGCTAAATACCTTATCGAGAATGGTGCCGACGGTATCAAGGTAGGTATCGGCCCAGGCTCAATCTGTACTACACGTATCATCGCTGGCGTGGGTGTTCCACAGCTCTCGGCTATCTACGACGCTTCGACAGAGGCTAAGAAGGCTGGTGTGCCTATCATCGCAGATGGTGGCTTGCGCTACTCAGGCGATATTGTCAAGGCATTGGCAGCTGGTGGTAACTGCGTGATGGTCGGCTCAATGTTCGCAGGAACAGAGGAGTCACCTGGCGAGACTATCATCTACAACGGCCGTAAGTTCAAGGCTTACCGTGGCATGGGCTCTATCGACGCTATGAAGGCTGGCTCTGCAGACCGCTACTTCCAGAAGGGCAACGAGATTAACGTCATGAAGCTCGTTCCAGAGGGCATCGTTGGTCGTGTGCCATTCAAGGGCAAGCTTTCTGAGACAGTATATCAGCTTGTCGGTGGTATCCGTGCCGGTATGGGCTACTGCGGTGCTAAGGATATCGAGACATTGCAGAATGCTCGCTTCGTGCGTATCACATCGAGTGGCGTTACGGAGAACCACCCACACGATATTACCATTACGAGCGAGACTCCTAACTATTCACGTGGAGAGTAGTTTTAGCAGAAAAATTTAAGTAACCATATATGGAGAAAATTCTTATTATAGATTTTGGCTCGCAGTACACGCAGCTTATCGCACGACGCATTCGTGAGATGCAGGTATATTGCGAGATCTACCCTTTCAACAATGTCCCTGCGTTGGACGACGATGTTAAGGGTGTAATCCTCTCAGGCTCACCACGCTCGGTGCGCGAGGAGGGAGCACCACGTATCGACCTCGACGCAATAAAGGGTAAGCTACCATTGTTGGGTGTGTGCTACGGTGCTCAGTATCTTGCCCACTTCTTCGGTGGCAAGGTTGAGGCATCACCAAGCAGAGAGTATGGCCGTGCACAGATGAAGGTGGTAGATGCTAACGACGAGCTCATGAAGGGCCTTTCTAAGGAGTCACAGGTGTGGATGTCACATGGCGACACCATCACCACAATCCCTGAGGGCTATAACATCATCGCTTCGACAGAAGATGTAGCATGCGCTGCCTACCGCATCGCTGGCGAGCAGACATGGGGTATTCAGTTCCACCCTGAGGTATACCACTCTGAGGAGGGCTTCACAATGATCGAGAACTTTGTGAAGGGCATCTGTGGATGTTCTGGCAACTGGACGCCAGCAGGCTTCGTGGAGAGCACCGTGAAGGAGCTTCGCGAGAAGCTTGGCGACGACAAGGTTGTCCTTGGTCTTTCTGGCGGTGTTGACTCATCTGTTGCAGCACTTCTTCTTCACAAGGCTATAGGCAAGAACCTATACTGTATCTTCGTTGACTCAGGCCTTTTGCGCAAGAACGAGTTCGACGAGGTTATCGAGTCATACCGTGGCATGGGCCTCAATGTTAAGGGCGTTGATGCTTCGGAGAAGTTCTTGGGCGACTTGGCAGGCGTCACCGACCCTGAGACTAAGCGTAAGATCATCGGCCGTGACTTCGTTGAGGTGTTCGAGGCTGAGGCAAAGCAGCTTCAGGGCGTTAAGTGGCTCGGCCAGGGTACTATCTACCCCGATGTTGTTGAGTCAGCACAGGTTAATGGCACAGCCGTAGTCATCAAGTCGCACCACAATGTGGGCGGTCTTCCTGAGAAGATGGGCTTGAAGGTTGTTGAGCCTTTGCGCCTATTGTTCAAGGACGAGGTGCGCCGTGTGGGTCGCTCTATGGGCATGCCTGAGCACCTTATCGGCCGTCACCCATTCCCAGGTCCAGGCCTCGCTATCCGTATCCTTGGCGAGATTACCCGTGAGAAGGTTGAGATTTTGCAGAACGTAGATAAGATCTACCTCGACATCTTGCGTGAGACAGGCTGGTACGATAAAATCTGGCAGGCAGGCGCAATATTGCTCCCTGTGCAGTCTGTTGGCGTTATGGGTGACGAGCGCACCTACGAGCGTTGCGTGGCACTACGTGCCGTGCAGTCTACCGATGGTATGACCGCCGACTGGGTACACATCCCATACGAGATTTTGGCACGCCTATCAAATGAGATTATTAATAAGGTACGTGGCGTAAACCGCGTAGTCTATGATATTTCGTCAAAGCCACCAGCAACAATCGAGTGGGAGTAGGCTTTTAGCGTGATAGCGGCGCATCAGCGACGCTTCAATCAAAACCACCAATGGGACGTACGCCAAGTACTACCCATCGGTGGTTTTTTCATGTCAGCGCCACTGCTACACCACTCTGACGCTAAAAGATATCACGCTATTCAATGTTGAGGCCAAGCCTAACCCCTTCTGACATCAAACAAGGTCACGCTAATTAAATATTGAATCCACTCATCCATGAGCATCACCAAGACATACCTTGGCATCCGTCAGGATGAATTATTAGAAACATACGACATGTTGGATTTTTAGAGATTTAAGCTAAATATCCAAAACAATGCCCCCAGGAGTGTTGTTCGTTTGGGAAATAATTAATATATTTGTGAATAAACATTGGCAAAATACCACCTTTTGGTTGAAATAAATATACACTTTAGGGTGGTTAATCAATAAAAATATTATACTAATATTGCACGTATACTAAGCAAAAGTCACACAATTATAATAAGTAAGGATATGAATAAAATTAATAGCCATAGTATGAAACACTCTTATAGTACTACCAATAACAAGCAAACTAAAACAAAGAACTTGACATTTCAGTTCATAGCTAAAAGCATAGTTATGCTTGTATGTGCCTTAATATTATTCACGATTAATACAAAGGCTCAGACATTCAAAATCGAGTGTTTTGAAGGTCATGAATATACATATAAGCCATCAATATAGGAGTTCAGTTCGATGACTTCCATACGGTCCAGTAACGGACGGGGCACGGTATCCAGTGTGTTTGCAGTTGTAATGAACATCACATCGGAAAGATCATAAGGAATCTCCAGATAATGATCCCGGTATGTTCCGTTCTGCTCGCCATCCAGCACCACCAGAAGGGCTGCACAGGGATCTCCGCGGTGATCAGAGCCTAACTTATCAATCTCATACAGCAGCAGAACCGGGTTGCAGGATCCGG
>JAFODV010000003.1 GCA_017380515.1 Alistipes sp. | reverse complement strand
GTTTCGCTGATTGAGGTTGATTCGTGGTGGAGAATTTAGTGATTAATTTCCCTAATCTCCTTAAATTCCTTAATTTCACTATACCCAGTCTACCCAGAGCGAAGCGGCTCTACCCAGAAAATTACTCATTACTCATTCCTCTCTACTCATTAAATCAACGCCCCCCCCCTTAAAAAAAAATGGAGCCACCTCGAAAGTGACTCCATATTTATTATATGTTGGTATCGGTTACTCGATAACCACCAATGGCTGATCAGCCTGAACGGTGTCGCCCTCAGCTACCAACAAGCCAAGAACCTTACCCGCATAGTCTGACGAGATAGAGTTCTCCATCTTCATAGCCTCGAGGATCATAACCTCCTGACCCATAGTCACGGTGTCACCTGCCTTAACCTTGATCTCGATAACACGACCTGGAAGTGGTGCATTCACAGTCTTGCCGTCAGCAGCAGTCACCTTGCGCTCAGCAGTAGCCTCGCCCTCGTCCTCCATTGTGTCGGCAACCTCGATAAGGATAGCGTCAGCCTGAACAGTGTCGCCCTCAGCCACCAATATCTGCTTGACGAAGCCAGCGTAGTCGGTAGTGATTGAGTTCTCCATCTTCATAGCCTCGAGAATCATAACCTCGTCGCCAGCGTTAACCTTATCACCAACCTTCACCTTGAGCTCGATAACACGGCCTGGGAGTGGAGCACATACGGTCTTACCAGTCACAGGACGCTTGCCTGCAGCCGCAGCACCAGCCTTAGCGCTCTCAATCTCGATGATGATGCCCTCAGCCTGAACTGTGTCACCCTCCTTAACGATAATCTGCTTAACCTTACCCGCGAAGTCTGATGTGATAGAGTTCTCCATCTTCATAGCCTCGAGGATAGCAACCTCCTGGCCTACAGCCACGGTGTCGCCCACCTTAACCTTAAGCTCGATAACACGACCTGGAAGTGGAGCTACGATAGTGTCGCCAGTGATAGGCTGAAGCACTGTAGCCTCCTCCTTCTGGAGTGATGGGTCAGCAGCAACCTTCTCAGCATAAGCTGCCTCCTTGACACCAGTGAGGTATGCCTTAGCCACCAATGGGAACAACTCCAACAACAACTCCTCCTTCTCGTTCTCTGCCAACAATACGCCGCCAGCCTTCTCCAATACAGGGTTTGGCTGCTTCTGATACTTCGATGTGTCGTAAGGACGCTCCTCTCTGAAACCGCAAATCTTCTCGCGGAAGTCCTCAGAGATCTTCACAGGAGTGCGACCGTAGTCACCCTTAACCAAACCTACGAACTGAGCCGACTTATTTGTGTACATAGCACGACCAGCCTTCTCGTCCATAGCACAGTTAACAGCCTGAGCACCCACAATCTGTGATGTAGGAGTTACGAGAGGTGGAAGACCCGCTGCAAGACGTACTGGAGGGATAAGCTCCATAGCGCGTGGAAGGATGTCCTCAGCGCCAAGCTGCTTGAGCTGTGCCACCATGTTAGAGTACATACCGCCAGGGATCTCAGCATCCTGAACAAGCTTGTTAGGTGCTGGGAAACCGAAGTATGCCTCGATAGCCTGTGATGCCTCCAACAACTCGTCCCAGTTCTCAGCCTGAGCAGCAGCCACGCATCGGTCGAGCAAAGCGTCAACCTCAGCAGGAGTAGCATCTACAAGTGGGTTGAAAGGCTTTGGAAGTGGCTTCTCTGCGCCAAATACCGACAACTCAAGCTCCTTGCGGATATCCTTAAGCTGCTCGTTGATCTTTGCTACAGCCTCCATGTTTGCGCCGAGCTCAATGCCGAGCTTCTTACAGAAGAGGTAAACAAGCTCTACGGCAGGAGCGCCTGTGCCACCACCAAACCACCAGCAGTTAGTATCTACGATGTCAACGCCAGCAACGATAGCTGCATATACTGAGCCAAGACCATAGCCTGGAGTACAGTGTGTGTGGAAATCAACAACTACGCCGAGCTCCTTCTTCAAAAGCTTGATAAGACCAGCAACGCGCTGAGGAGGAATCAAACCTGACATATCCTTGATAGTAATCATGTCGGCGCCGAGCTCTGCCATCTGGCGTGCTTTGTCAAGGAAGTACTCGTCGGTAAATACCTTCTCGTGCTCCTCGCCGTCGTTGTACTTAGGATCTACGGTGTAACATACAGCGCAGTCAGCGATACCGCCATACTGCTTGATATACTTGATTGTTGACTTAACGTTATCTACGTCGTTCAAGGCATCGAAGATACGCATGATGCCCAAGCCGCTCTCGATAGCATTGCGTGAGAAGCCGTCGATGATCTCGTCGGTGTAAGGCGCATAGCCAAAGAGGTTACGACCACGAGATAGAGCAGTGAGCTTCGATACATCGCCTACGGCCTTCTTGATAGTCTCAAGACGAGTCCAAGGGTTCTCGTTGAGGTAGCGCATCACAGAGTCGGGCACTGCACCGCCCCATACCTCCATAGCGTAGAAGCCTGCATCCTTGTAGTAAGGAAGGCAACGGTCTACCTGCTGCTGAGTCATACGTGTTGCAAAAGACGACTGCTGGCCGTCACGCAAAGTAAGGTCACGAATTTTAAGGATCTTTGTCATAGTTTTACAAAGGTTTATTTAATTAGTTTTTTAGGTTTAGTTTCTTCTCCTTACAGACGTAGTCTGTCTGTTCGAATAACAAATTTAAGCAATATTTCCCCCAAAAACAAATATTTTTATTAAAAAATAGGGTGCATACTCTAATTTTGCAATCAATTTTTATTTTCGGGCCTGCCGTAGCCTCCAAGCTATACTATTTGGGTGCTCTTTTAATGAAAAAAGGGTGTCCAAGCGGCTTGGACACCCAGGAGCAATGCTATCGCTCTTGTATGTAATTTCTATATCTACTCCACATACTATTTAGGTATTTTGCCTTGCTGCCTGCGGGAACGTAGATAGTCGTCTCTTCGGGTATAGAATCCTCGTTGATTTTAGGGGGCGCAGCGCACTCCATGGTGATGTGCGATATGTGGCAACACTCCTCGAATGCATACTCTCCAATCGTCGTTACGCTTGCGGGAATCGTTACACTTGTCAGCGAGGTGCAGCCGTAGAACGCATTGTCTCCAATGTATGTAACACCCTTTGGTATATTTATAGCTTGTAGCTTCTCGCACCACATAAATGTGTCGCTGCCAATATATGTTAAGTTCTTGCTCATGGTGATACTCTCTAAACTCTCGCAGTTGCTGAATGCATTGTCGTCAATCTTCGTTACACTATCTGGAATAGTTATCTGTTTGAGGTTAGAACACTCTCCAACTAGATGAAACTCGATTGTTGTCAAATTTTCTGGAAGTTTTACGCTCTTTAACTCAAAGCAATTAGCTAATGCCTCCGCTCCAATTGTGGTTACAGAGTCGGGAATAGAGATGCTACCAAGGCTTATGCAAAACAAGAATGCTTTTTCATCAATAACCTTGATGCCATCGTGCAATGTTATTCGTTGCAGATTAGTGCATTCGCGGAATGCGTATTTGCCAATGCGTGTTACACTGCCAGGAATTTCGATACTCAGCAAGTTTTCGTAGCCTTCGAAGTAGTTGTCAGGAATTTCAGTAATGCTATTGCTGAGTACGGCGTTAATATTGAAGTTATATACTTCTTGGAGTAGGTGCTTGAGAGCCTCTATGTTGTCTGTGGTAACATTCTTGATATTGCAGCCAAAGAATGGGTTGTCAGCGATGGTATTTAGGTTCTTACCTATGGTGATATTTGTAAGATTACTGCAGTAATCAAATGCGTTTAGTCCAATCGATCGAACTCCATTGCCGATAATTACGGTTGTGAGGTTGTTGCAATACTCAAATGCGCAGTTGCCAATCTCGGATACGCTGTCTGGAATAGTTATGCTTTTGATGCTGCTACTACCGTTGAATGCATAACTGCCAATCGATGTAATGCTATTTGGTAGGATTAGGCTCTTGACGTTGCCGCAAGATAAAAACGTACTTCCGATATCATTGATGCTCTCGCCCAACACAAGATTGAAAGATCCTAATTTGTCGTTGTACACAACATCGTTGCGTCGTACCAATGCGCTGAGCGAGGCCTTGCTGTCGGTTGTTACATTTTCGAGCCCTGTACAACCAGAGAATGAGTCGCTTGCAACAGATGTAACACTATTTGGGATAGTGATGTTTCTAAGGCCTGAGCAGTTCTTGAAAGCGCCGCTCTTAATCGTGCTAATGCTGTTTGGTATGTTAATGCTACTCAATCTCTTGCATTTGTGGAAAGTTTCTGTTTCAATTATCTTCACTCCATCTGGAATTGTTATGCTCTGCAAATTCTCGCAGCCGTTGAACGCCTCACTTTGAATGGTAGTTACGCTATTTGGAATAGTTATGTTTTTGAGGTTTGTGCAGTTGTAGAAGGCTCTATATCCGATTTTATTTACCATCGCGGGCAGTATTATGCTCTTTAGGCTCGAGCAGTGGCCGAATGTGTTGGCCTCGATTGATGTAATGCTGTTTGGAATGGTTATGCTCTCGAGCTTGTTGCAGTTGAAAAATGCAGCTTCGCAGATTGTTGTGACACCATTGCCCAAGGTTACACTCTTGAGATTATTACACCCGCTGAGTGCCGATTTGCCGATGGTTGTAACGCAGTCTGGAAAGGTTATGCTCTGAAGCGATGTCATATTGTAGAATGACTTCTCGCAAATGACTTTAATTTCGCCCTCGATTAGAATTGTACCCTGCAAAGTTGTCTTGTCGAACTTGTGTGAAGCGATTTTGAGTCCAAATGCCTCCTTGTTTTCGAACTTTAGCTTCTCGGTTGCTGTGTAGCTGATAGTTGATGTTATTCCCTCCTTTGCCGCTGGGGTAGCAAATAGGCTGGTGATAAATAACACCATTAGGGTTAATAGTGTAGTAATGTGTCGCATAATAAGTATATAATTATACTGGTTAATGAGCAATAGCGGATTTATTTATCCGAAAGTGGCCTATGTGTCGCAAAAAAAAGTGAGGATGTTCGGCTTATTGTCCGAACATCCCTATTAGCTTTGCTATTTCTGATCACTCTGCCTGGTGCAGAATCACTCGCTCCAATGCACGCTCACATACTGGGCAGAAGCGCTCGGCAGTGTTGTTGCGCATGCGGCATACGTCTGTTGGACGATAGATGCCCTTGGTGCGGTAGCCACCACCCTCGTACACACCTACGGTGTAGTTCTTTGTGCGCTCTGGAGTCACCTGTGTAGGTATCTCGATGCCCTTCTCAACCATGTCTGCCCACTTCGACTCGAAGTCAACAAGGGTTGTGATGTTAGGCTCCCATGGCTCATGCTTTAGTGAGTGCATCTCGTCGTTGTCGTCTGCGTTGTCGTAGAAATACTCGTCGCCAAGACCTCCAAACGAGTGGCCAAACTCATGCACTACAACAGGGCGAAAGTCGCGATGGTGAGCTGTTGTCAGGGTGTACGAGTTGTAGATGCCGCCACCGCCGTAAGTGTTTGTGTTAGCGAGGATTATAAGGTGCTCACAAGGAATGTTTGTCGTAAGGTCGTACATCGCATACACGTTGCTCGATGTGAGATAGCGGTTCATGTAGAACGTGAGGAAGTTTGAGCCTACGGCAGTCTCGCGCCATGCCTGATCCTGTGGCACACTCACGTTGCTATCGGTTGAGGGACTTGCCACAGCAATAAAGTTAAACTTCTCCTTATGACTCTTGAATGGCTCATACGACAATATCTCTGATGCTGTGATCATGGCATCCTCCATGAATGTGTCCATCTCGTCGACGGTATAACCCTCGGCCAAAATCACCACGTCGATAGCGCGCTTTGAGTCGCCACCCTTGTGTATATACTTGTGGGGCACTGGGGTTTTGTTTGTGGCGTTGCGGATGAGTCGATCCTGAGGGTCGATAGTGTGGCGTAGGCGGCTCTCCTTGCCTGTGTTGTCACGCAATACCACTTCGGCATATGCACGGCGCTGAGGCATAGGAACAAGGATTGTAAACTCGAAGCTCTTGGTTATGCTTGCAGCCTCAGGTGTTGTTATCCACTCCTGGAACAGAGACGAGAACGATGTCTTGTAGATGGCATCGCCTGTTGTTGCGTCGTAGAGTGTTAGGTCGCCATTGCCCTCAAGAGGCACTGTGGTTAGGTTGATGCGGCGTCCCCACCAGTTGTTTGTCACCTCAAGGCCGTGAAGAGCAACAAACTGGTCGGTAGAATTACCCATAAATGTGTAGTCGATACGCAGTGTTTTGTCTGCGAAAGTCTGGTCGAAGTCTTGTGCCGAGAGGCTGGCTACGCCAAGAATCAGGGCAACGATAATAAGTAGTCGTTTCATCTCTATTTAGGTTTTATGTTTTTCGTAATGTACAAAGGTATATATTTTCGTTGCAAAATGCAATTTTTTTGTACCTTTGCTACCTAAATTATTTCCTTTGAACGATGAGAATTTATACGAAAATAATAAATGTGCTACTCGTAGCGCTCCTTGCGCTTGTTAGCTTAAATAGTGTCGAGGCCCAAAATCGCAACACGAAGGTGCCAAAATATCTTCCCGACTCGGTGGCGGCAGCCATCACTCGCATCACCAGCCGAGAGGTTGCGGGCAGCTATGTCAAGATCGAGAGCATTCGCATTGTTGGTGAGGAGCAGACCACCGAGCGCGACTCGACAGCGAGCAACGAGGAGCGCAAGCCTCCAGTGATGGAGATTCGTGCCTCGGAGCACTTGGGCTTCTATCCTATGCGAGAGAACAGCGTGGAGCGTCTATACGATGCTGTGCGTGGCGAGCTTCCTGAGAAGTATAAGGATTATGAGCTTAAGCTCTATGCCAATGGCACACTCATCGAGAAGCTTATTCCGCAGTACTATCGCACAGAGAATGACGACCCCACATTTGTAAATAGCATGTCAGAGCCACTCATCACCCGCAAGAGCTCATTGTCGCAGCCGCAGCGAGGACTAAGGAATCGCCACATTGCGCTATGGCAGAGCCATGGCCGCTATTTTAATAATGGTAGTGGCGAGTGGTCGTGGCAGCGTGCCCGCCTGTGGGAGACTGTCGAGGATCTCTACACGCAGAGCTACGTAGTGCCCTATCTTGTGCCAATGCTCGAGCGTGCAGGAGCCAATGTATTGTTGCCTCGTGAGCGCTCTATGCGCCATTATGAGCTTATCATCGACAACGACAAAGGCCTTGCCTCAGATGGCTACAAGGAGAGTGGCGAGTGGAGCAATGCTGGTGCTGGCTTCGCCCATTTGCACGAGAGCTATCCATCGGGACACAACCCATTTAGCGATGGATCGGCACGTATGATCACCTCAACCACGAAAAAAGAAAAGCTCGGCAAGGCAACGTGGAGTGGCAGTGTTCCCGAATCGGGATTATATACGCTATATGTCTCATATCGAACACATAAGAAGTCGGTTGCTGATGCCCATTATACTATTCATGCCTCGGGTGGCGATCGCGAGTTTTTGGTAAACCAGAAGATGGGTGGTGGCATGTGGGTATGCCTTGGTGAGTTCTACTTTGAGGCTGGCGATAGCCGTGTGCTTGTTACCCTTGACAACTACTCCGCATCGTCGGGCGTTATTACGGCTGATGCCGTCAAGATAGGTGGTGGCATGGGAAATATTCGCCGTGAGGTGCACTCGTCGTTGCGTAGTAGCGGTAGAGAGTATCAATCCGAGGTTAGTGGCTATCCTCGCTTTACGGAGGGTGCTCGCTACTGGTTGCAGTGGTCTGGCTTCTCGACAGATGTCTATGCTCCAAAGGGAGGTGTTGACGACTATAAAGATGACTATATGTCGCGCCCTCGTTGGGTTAATGCCCTTATGGGAGGCTCACAGCATTATAGCAGTGGCAAGGGTAAGAACATTCCTCTTGACTTGGCGCTGGCCTTTCATAGCGATGCTGGCGTTCGCAAGAGCGACAAGGTAATAGGCACACTCGGCATCTATTGCACGAAGGATAATAATGCTAAGTTCGAGGATTCGGAGTCACGCCTACGCTCGCGCGACCTTACCGATATTGTCATGACCCAGATTGTTGACGACCTACGCGCCAAGTATGATAAGAACTGGGTGCGTCGTGGCATGTGGGATAAGTCCTATTACGAGGCACGCATACCATGGTGCCCGACGATGTTGTTGGAGCTGTTGTCGCACCAGAACTTTGCAGATATGCGCTATGGCCTCGACCCTAATTTTAGGTTTGACGTAAGCCGTGCGATATATAAGGGTGTGTTGCGCTATCTCTCGAGCCAGTATGGTGTTGAGTATGTTGTGCAACCGCTGCCTATCCATAGCTTTGCTGTAGCCCTCGATGGAAACAACGCTACGCTTAGCTGGAAGCCTACAGAAGATGTGCTTGAGCCTACGGCAATGCCCGACTACTATATATTATATACACGTGTAGATGACTCAGGCTTCGACACTGGCCGTAGGGTAGACTCCACAACAATCACCCTCGAGCAGGAGGCTGGCAAGATATATAGCTATAAGGTTACTGCCGTGAACGATGGTGGCGAGAGCTTCGACTCGGAGGTTCTTGCTGCCGCTGTTGGCAAGTCGAAGAAGAAGGTGCTTGTTGTCAATGGCTTTGATAGAGTTTCTGCGCCTATGAGTCGTCGTAGCGATGCCGAGGCTGGCTTCTACAATCAGTTTGATAGTGGAGTGTCCTATATCGAGGATATAGCCTTCATTGGCGAGCAAACAAACTTCGACCGAGCACTCTATCAGTCACAAGACGATAACAACGCGTTGGGCCAGTCCTACAACGACTTCGAGACCGAGGTTATCGCTGGTAACACCTTCGACTTTGTGGCTCTTCATGGCCGCTCAATACTCGCTGCGGGCTACTCCTTTGCCTCGGCATCGCATGCTGCTGTGTCCGATGGCTCGATGGATTTGTCGGGCTATGCTGTTGTCGACCTTATCTTGGGTAAGCAGCGTGCTACGGCAGTGGGCAGTAGCAAGGAGTATAGGTATGAGGCTATGAGCTCCGAGCTTCAAAAGATTCTTAAGATGTATACCAAGAATGGCGGTTCGCTACTCGTTACAGGTAGCTACCTTTTAACCGATATGTGGACTTCGCCTGTTGCTACCGATGCCGATCGTAAGTTTGCAACAGATGTTCTTCATGCCTCGTTTGGTGGTGCTATGGCCACACGTCGTGGCGATGTCAAGGGTGTGTCGCAGGCGCTCTTTAATAGTGGCTTTGGCGTTAAGTTTAACACCGAGCTTAACGACAAGATATACTGTGTGGAGTCGCCTGAGGTTGTGCGTGCTGCGGGTAAAAATGCATATACTGCTATGCGCTATCGTGCTAGCAACCAACCTGCTGCAATCATCTATAGCGGCAAGTATCGCACCTTCGTTGCAGGCTTCCCGTTTGAGACTATTATGAGTAGCGAGGAGCGTGATGCCTTGATGAAGGGTGTGCTTGGCTACCTTATAAAGTAACCCAATATTTATAGATTATGGCACTTTCACGACAAACAATAAAGACTTTGTCTATGCCTTTGGCTATGGTCGTAGGCGCTCTGTTGTGCCGTCCGTTAGCCGATGTTGAGGCAGCAAGCCAAAATATGCTTACGCCGATGCTTATTGCCTCGATGCTATTTTTCACGTTCTGCCGTATCGACCTTCGTGAGATGCGCCTTAGGTGGATTCACCTCGCAATGCTTGCGGTGCAGATTGTTGGTGGCGTTGTAGTGTTTTTGGCCGTTAGGCCTCTGCTTGGCGATATTGTGGCGCAGGGTGCCATGATGTGTGTCCTTGCTCCTATTGCCATGGCCTCGGTTGTCATTGCTGGTATGCTTGGTGCAAACGTAGCTCCTATGGTGTCATATAGCCTCGTCTGCAACCTTGTCACAGCCCTTGTTGTGCCTCCCATACTTCATGCCTTTGGTAATGGAACATGCACCTTTGTCGAGATTATCTCGCGTGTTGCACCCACCCTTATAGCCCCCTTTGTTGTGGCTCAGATCATACGTTTTGTGCTACCACGCGTAGCCGAGTGGTTTGCACGTCACTCTTCATACTCGTTCTACATTTGGCTCTTTTCGCTGGTGTTGGTGATGGGTCGCACCACAGCATTTATCATTGACACCGAAGCCGATATCGTCATCGAGATAGAGCTTGCTCTTGTAGCGCTGGTGTTGTGCCTTGCGCAGTTTAGGCTTGGACGATATATGGGTGAGCGCTCAGGTGATAGGGTGGCTGGTGCCCAGTCTGTAGGTCAGAAAAACACCATTTTGGCAATATGGATGTCGCTCAACTTCCTTAACCCTATTGCGTCAATCGCCCCAACAGCCTATATCGTATGGCAAAACTTTGTAAATAGCTACCAAATCTTTAAGTTCTCTCGCAACAAGCACTCTGTTGCCGACTCTAATAAAGCGTGACGTGTGCGGTGGTACAAAATAATAGCACGGGGAATCCCGTGCTATTATTATTGTTGTTCAAACGGTTGCTTCGATAGGTTCGTTTTGTGGCTACAATACGTCGTTGTATTCAAGCATTTCGCGCACCTTTGCCCAGTTGACCACAGGGCGACGTACACCATCAATAAACATGATAGGGCAGCCCAGCGCTGAGTCATCTATGTAGATGTCGGCAAATGGCTTCGGCGAGCTGGTCCACTCTCTCTGTTCGGGGTTTTCGTTTACTGCCCAGAGTGCTATCTTGCGATCCTTGAACCACTTGACAGCCTTTTCCTGCTTCTCGCCAGAGCGCATGGTGTAGAGTATAATCCTATGGCCACGCTGGTTTAGCATGCGTAGCGTCGCAACAGCACCCTCAACATCGAGACCGATGTTTGGGTAGTCGTGCTCTACGCATGTGCCATCGAAATCAACAGCTATAATCATCTTCTGACTCATATCTCGAATATGGGTTTGTTACTCGTTACGCTTGCTAAACAGCCTCTTAATCTTGTTCATGCGACGCTTCCATGGTGTGAAGTCCTCGTCGCTGAGATAGCCATAGCCATAACCATAGCCATAGCCGTAACCGTAACCATGCTTCGTGTATGTTGCGCCATTGAGTATGATGCACATATTTTGGAACTTCTTAGCTATGTGTAGCTGCTCGATGTCGGGGAGCTGGCGACGGTCAAGGTTGCCACAACGTATTACATACATCGTGAGGTCTACAAGACGGTCGATAATCATAGCATCGGCAACGGCCATTGCAGGAACGCTGTCGATGATGATATAGTCGTAGCGGCAACGTAGCTCACTCATCAACGCCTCGATCTGTACCGACATAAGCATCTCAGCAGGGTTAGGTGGCTGAGGGCCAGCATATATGATGTCGAGGCCTGGAGCTATATCCGATTCGGTAATGATGTCGTCTGCGGAGTATAGCTTGCCACTCAAGTATGATGTTAGTCCACGTCGGTCGTTGCGGTGGCCAAGCTGCTTGGTGAGTGTGCGACGACGAAGATCCATGTCGATGAGCAACACACGCTTTGATGCTGCAGCAAGTGTTGCGGCAAGGTTTGTTGCTACAAAGGTCTTGCCACTATGAGGTATTGACGATGTTGTCATTATGACCTTGATAGGTCTGTTCACACCCATGAAGCTAAGGTTTGTGCGCAACATTCTGAATGCCTCAGATAGCGCATCACGACCATCTTCCTTGACGAGTGCTATTGCGCCAATCTTCTTCTCAACTTGTGGTATGTCGCCGAGGAATGGTGCCGATATCGACTCCTCCACGTCACGACGTGAACGCACTGTGTTGTTGAGTATCTCACGGAGGTAGAGTAGAGCAAATGGAATTACCGCACCCATTATCAATGCTGCAAGATATATCATTGAGCGTCTTGGACTTATGGGCTTATCGGAGCCATACGCAAAGTCGATTACACGGGCATTGCTCTCGGCTGTTGCGCCCATCAAGGCGTTCTCCTCGAGCTTTGTGAGTAGGTAGATGTATAGCTCCTCCTTCACCTTCTGCTGGCGTGTCTTCGATAGTAGCTCCTTCTCCTTTTGTGGGGCCTCGTCAAGACGAGCATTTGCCTTGTTCTGCTCACGGCTGATGTGTTCAGCTTGAAGCTCAAGGGCGCTTATGTGCGACTCGAGTGAGCTGATGATAATGTCGCGTATAGATGCTATCTGTGCGCCGAGGTCCACAATCATAGGGTTGCCCTCCGACGACTCCGACAGAAGACGCTTATACTCCAAAAGATTGCGGTTATAGGTCTCAATCTGTGTCGCCATTGCAGACGATGCGCCACTCATGGCCACAGTTGAGGCTGGTATGAGGCTTAGCTCGGTGTTGTTGTTACGGATGTAGTCGAGAATATATTTCGCCATCTCGATGTTACCCTCGAGCGATAGCTCCTGCTTCTTAAGCTCCTGAATCTCTTGTGCGCCAAGCATCGACTGGCTTGCGAGGTTGTAGAGCTGGTTGCGCTGCTTGAATGTTGCAATGTCGCTATCGGCAAGATTTAGCTCTTCGCCCAAAAGTATTAGGCGCTCGTCAATAAACTGCTTTGTGAGGTCAGAGATAGCTCGCTTATCCTCAATAGCGTCGGCGTTATAGGCATCAATGATGCCATTTATCACATCCTCAGCACGCTTAGGTACTACGTCCGACATGGCAATGGTGATTACCGATGCCTGCTTGTTTGTAATCTCGCACTTTAGTCGTTTGCGATAAGCCTCCACAGTGTTGTTTAGTGTGCTGCGCGATACTGTTATCTCGAGGTCGCCATAGCGCTCGATGTAGGGCGTAGGCTTTAGCACAATCTTGCCTAAAGGTGTTGCTATGGTGTCGCCAGGAACTACCGTTGCGCTGAAGGTGTTGTCGGTGAAGTCGTAAAGATGTACATTGTTGCCGTCAATACGATACTTGAACTCTCCCTTGGTAAATGGGCGGTTGTCGACAAACTTAACAATCATTGGGACACGGCCATACATATCTGTAGTGCGTATGCGTCCCTTGGTCGTATATCGTGTTGAGAGGTCAAACTCCTTGACCACTTGCTCCATTAGTCGGCGTGACTGAAAGATATACACCTCGTTATCCACTGAGCGACGGCCTATGCCACCTACAATGTCGCTAAATGCCGTAAACTCGGCACTTGAGCCCTTGCGTGAGTCTTTGACAAGCACGGTTGATGAGCGCATGTAGATAGGCGATGTGTGGCGAAGGTAGAGCCATGCACACATCATGCACAGAACGATTGATAGTGCAAACCAGTACCAGTTCGACAATATTAGGTGAAGTATGTCGTAGAGGGTTAAGTGCGGTGTCTTACTTTCGATATCCTTTTCGATGTTCTCGGTCATAGTCTAACGTGTTGATAATAAATCAAGTAGTAGCTTACTTGCTAACTGTGATTATTGTTAGTAGGAGTGTTGCGAGTGATATTCCTGTTGAGGCGAGCGAAATCCAGAATGAGCGATTCTGGTTGATTTCGGCTGTTGCCGCCTTGTATTTGTTTGGACTCACCACTATAACGTCGTTTTGCTCAAGGTAGTAGCATGGTGACTCAAATATGTCGCTTGAGCGTAGGTCGAGCTTTGTCACCACGTTTTTGCCATCTATCTCGCGTATCACGGCAACATCCTCACGGCTACCAAAAATTGTCATGTCGCCAGCGAGAGCCAAAGCCTCAAGAACTGTGATCTTGTCGCGCTTGATGTCGTAGCGGCCAGGGCGTGCAACCTCACCCAAAATGGAGATGTATAGGTTTGCAAAGCGCACGTTTACCTGGGGGTCAGATATATAGTTGCTGTCGATGATCTTCTTCTCGATGATGTCGGCAAGCTCATCGCGTGTCAGCCCTGCACACTTAATCTCTCCGATGATTGGCAGGGTGATGTAGCCTCTGTTGTCGACGGTGAATACCTGTAGGCTATTCTCAGTGACCGATGCTGTGTAGCCGCTGCCCGAGATGGCGTTGTAGCTCGATGACGAGTTGAAGGGTAGTGCCAACTCAGGGTTCTTGCTGTTTACAATCACCGTGATCTCGTCGAGAGGCTTGATTTTTATTTGATAGTTTTTCGGAAGTTTGATTTCTGCACCATTTTGAACATCCTGAAGATAGAGAACTCGTTGCTGTGCATTGCAGCTGGCAAAGAGTAGGGCAATGGCCATGATGACAAAATTTATGTATTTCATCTATCTGTAATCTTTTGTGACTAAGGTTGTTACTTGATGGTATTGCTGATCTGCGTGGGGTAAGCATACCAAATGATCATGCAAATATACAAAAAATATGCTAAAATATCCTATTTTAGAGTTACCTAATAAAAAAAAGGCCTGACCTTTGGTGTCAGACCCTTGTCGATTGCCACGCTCTCGCCGCTTAGTTGTTGTCCAGCCACTCCATAAAGTCGGATGTGCGGCTGCGGCTCACCACCACTTCGTCGTCGGTGTGTGGGTTTAGTTGTAGCTTGAGACGAGTTCCAAGGTGTTTTGATATGTTCTCTATCGCATTTATCGATACAATGTAGCTTCGCGATATGCGGAAGAAGATGTGGGGATTGAGCATCTCCTGCATCATGTCGAGCGAGTAGTCGAGTAGTCGGCGGCTGCCATTTTTGTTTACGGCATAGGTACTCTTATCCTCTGAGTAGCAGTAGGCTATATCCTCAACGGGGATTATCACAATCTTCTCGCCAGTCTTTACCGTAAAACGCTTCTTGAACTCCCTGTTTTTTTGTACGCCGTTGCGTGACACCATCTCCATAAGTCGCTCGATGTCGGGCGATGTGCGATGCTCAAGACGTTCGATGCATCGTCCCCATGCACGCTTCAAGTCCTCCTCGACGATGGGCTTAAGCAGATAGTCGAGGCTATTTACTTTAAAGGCGTTGATAGCATAGTTGTCGTAGGCTGTTGTGATGATCACGTGTGCCGAGGGCTTGATGTGCTCGAATATCTCGAAACATATGCCGTCGGAAAGTTCAACATCCATAAAAATTACATCGGCAACATCGGGGTTATCCTCAAGCCACTTGATGCTCGATTTCACTGACGATAGTGTCATCAGCACTTGGCTATTTGGGCAGTGTTTGTCGATGAGCTTTTTAAGGGTCAACTGTGCAGGAATTTCGTCCTCTATGATGAGTATATTTATCATACTATAGGAAGTTTTACAATAAATTCATTATCAGTCTTTTCTATCTCTATTTCGAGGCCTGTTATGTCACGATATTGTTGGCTTATGTTGGTTAGTCCAAGGCGTGTTGAGGGCTGCCCATGGGTGCGTAGCTGGAGCGAGTTTTTAACTACTATTTTGTTGTTCTCGGTGTATATGAAAATCTGTAGCGGCTCATCGCTCGATACGATGTTATGCTTAGTGGCATTTTCAACCAATAATTGGAGTGCACAGGGAACAACCTGTTTCTCCTTCAGCGTGGCCTCAACGTCTATTTTTATGTGCATTCCCTCCGAGAATCGCTCCTTTAAAAGGTCGATATACATATTCGTAAACTCAAGCTCCTCGCCAAGTTTTACGAGTGGCTTTTGCTCGTTGTTGAGCATGTAGCGGTATGTAGATGCGAGCTTGCGTATGAAGGCACTTGCTCGCTCCGTCTTCTGCTCTTGCACCAGGTAGTCGAGGATGCTGAGCGAGTTGAACAAGAAGTGTGGGTTTAGCTGTTGTTTTAGTCGCTCATACTGATACTCCGAGCGGTGCTTCAACTCGCGCTCCTCGCGTAGCTCTTGCTGTGTGATTGTCGAGAATCGTGCCAACATGCAGATGGTTATCACCAGCAGGTCGATAAGTAGCGCTGCTGAGAGTATTCTAAGGAAGTGATAAACAACAAATGTGTGGTAGTCGAATGTTGGTAAGTTGTAGTATGTCAGCAGTGTAGCTATTATCGGAAGTAGTAGTATTGATGTGCAGATGCTGCGTACGATTGGTCGGCGATTTTCGCTGTTGAGCACCTGCTGGGGTATTCGCATTGCAATCAAAATGTTGCCCACAAGCAGTGTAAGAAGTGCCCATGTGTTGCTGAAGATATCGGTTATGTTGTTGATGAGTGCTCCCTCCTCGACAATCTGTGAGCTGTATAGCACAAAATAGATGAGTCGTAGTATGAGGATAGATATTGCTGCGCCTATGATGTTGCGTGCCGACGTGCTCCATGCGCCACTTTGGGCTACAAGACGCTTTGAGCGACGAGTGATTATGTCGATGGCGATGCCAAGTCCCAGGGTGATTACGAATGTCGATACACCAGGGGCTATGTTGCCATTTGTCAGAATCTTGCTCATTGGCAGCCACATCCATGAGCCGATGACATAACCAAGCAGCGTGGCTACAAGAGTGAGGATAGCCATAACCTCGACACGTACCCTGTTGCGCATTGATATGATGATGACCATCGTAATGGTGAGCACCGTGAGCAGGATGTCGTCATGGTAGGAGAGTAGGCGACTTATCACGGCTGCGCCAAAGTGCAGAAGTGCAAATATGAGTGTGATTAAAATATTTCCGTAGCGATACTCTCTCATGTTGCTGATTATGGGTTGTTTGACAAAGGTACATAAAAAATAGCAATATCGCAACTATCGTACATAATTGTCTCTTACTCGTCAGACGCATAAATAACCATTCAGTTGAGAAAATATGCAACTCGTCGTTAATATATACCCTTTGGGTATTTAAAATTTGGTGGTTTCATTTTTTTTTGCAAAATTTGTAATGTAGAGATAGTGTTGTTATTAAATTATTTTAATAACGATTATCTATCGCTCAGATACAATACTAATGCATTAACTTAAATTACTAATAAACATCATGCAAAAACCTACTCTTTCCTTCTGGCAGATGTGGAATCTCAGCTTTGGATTCTTCGGTGTGCAGATCGCCTATGCTCTGCAGAGTGCCAACATCAGCCGCATCTTCGCAACGTTGGGTGCTGATCCCCACACGTTGAGTTTCTTCTGGTTGTTGCCTCCATTGATGGGTATGATTGTTCAGCCTATCGTGGGCGCTATGAGCGACAAGACCTGGTGTAAATGGGGTCGTCGTAAGCCCTATCTCTATGTTGGTGCTATCGTAGCCATTATCGTTATGGCGTTGTTGCCTAACTCTGGTAGCTTCGAGATGACTGTTAAGGCTGCTTTGGCCTTCGGTGCTATCATGCTTATGTTGCTCGACACATCAATCAACATGGCTATGCAGCCATTCAAGATGATGGTGGGCGATATGGTTAACGAGGAGCAGAAGACTAAGGCTTACTCAATCCAGAGTTTGTTGTGTAACGCTGGTTCGTTGGTGGGTTATCTCTTTCCTTACATCTTCACATGGATTGGTGTTCAGAGCGTCGCTCCAGAGGGTCAGATTCCTGACTCTGTGACATGGTCATTCTATATTGGTGCTGCAATTCTTCTTATCTGCGTGTTCTACACTGGTGCTAAGGTCAAGGAGTGGAATCCAGAGGACTATGCTAAGTACAATGGCATCAAGGAGGAGGATAAACAGGAGAAGACAGGTCTTATTCACCTGTTGTTGCATGCTCCAAAGGCTTTCTGGCAGATTGGCCTTGTTCAGTTCTTCTCATGGTTTGCATTCCTCTATATGTGGACATACACCACCGGTGGTATCGCTGAGACTGTGTGGGGTACTGTGAATACAGCATCTGCCGAGTATCAGCAGGCTGGTGACTGGACAGGCGTGTTGTTCGCTGTGCAGGCTATCGGCTCAATCTTGTGGGCAATGGTTATCCCTATGTTCCGTAGTTCGAAGCTTGCCTACTCGGTGAGCTTGTTGCTCGGTGCAGCTGGTTTCATCTCTACTTACTTCATCCACGACCAGTATCTACTCTTTGGGTCGTTCCTACTCATCGGTTGCGCATGGGCGGCTATGTTGGCTCTTCCTTTCGCTTTGTTGACCAACTCGCTTTCGGGTAAGTCGCTCGGCTCATACATGGGCTTGTTCAACTGTACTATCTGTCTTCCACAGATTGTTGCATCGTTGGTTGGTGGTCTTATCCTCGGCATTGTAGGTGGTAAGATGGTAGATGTTACAAATGCTGCGGGCGAGGTGGCGCAGGTGCAGAGTGGCCAGATTATGATGCTCGTTGTTGCGGGTGTTGCCTTGGTGCTTGGCGCTGTGGCGGTATTCGGCATCTCGACAAAGAAGCAGAACGTTTAATCATCGAATCGAAATAAATCGATATACACAATTTTTTTACTAACTTTATTATTAACTAAACACTAAAACACTATGAGAAAGTTCTTAACTATGTGTTTGGGTTTGGCCATTCTAGCAATGGCTATTCCCGCCCAAGTGTTTGCGCAGAGCAAATACGAGGTTAAGGGTGTGGTGGTTGATACTACCGGAACACCGGTTATTGGTGCCTCTGTTATTGAGCAGGGTACAACCAATGGTGTCACCACTGATCTTAACGGTCAGTACGTTCTTCGCGTACAGAGTGCCGAGTCAGTAGTCGTTATTAGCTTTATTGGCTATAAGACTCAGTCGCTCGTTGCATCATCAAGCGTTCTTCAGAACGTTGTCTTGGAGGAGGACTCTGAGATGATCGATGACGTTGTCGTTATCGGTTATGGCGTTGTGAAGAAGGATGACCTTACTGGTTCTATCTCGACCGTTAAGGCCGACCAGACCAACAAGGGTCTTGCAACATCTCCAACCGACTTGCTTCGTGGTAAGTCAGCAGGTGTTGTTATCACCACTGGTGACGGTGCTCCAGGTTCTGCAGCACAGATTCGTATCCGTGGTGGTTCGTCACTTAACGCATCTAACGACCCATTGGTAGTTGTTGATGGTCTTCCAATCTCTAACTCAGGCATCAGCGGTACATCTAACGCTTTGGCGTCAATCAACCCTGCTGATATTGAGTCATTCACCGTATTGAAGGATGCATCTGCTACTGCTATCTACGGTTCACGTGCGTCAAACGGTGTCATCATCATCACCACTAAGAAGGGTTCTAAGTACGACAGCAACATCCCTCACGTGTCAGTAGACTTCACTGCATCGTTGAGCCAGAACTCTAAGTATGTTGACGTGATGACAGGTGACCAGATGCGTCAGACTTTGGAGTGGTACTACGGCACTCAGGATACTGATGCTTATCGTTCAGCTACTAAGTATACTGACGCTAACGGCAACTACGTAAACACTGATTGGCAGCGCGAGATCTATCAACTTGCTCAGTCTTACGAGGGTAACATCGCTTTGTCTGGTAACGTTAAGATGGGTGAGAAGAACAACCTCCCATACCGTGTATCTTACGGCTACTTGAACCAGGATGGTACTTTGAAGACATCTAACATGTCTCGTCACACTTTGTCTGTTAACCTCAATCCACAGCTCTTGGACAACCACCTTACTATCAACCTTAATGGTAAGGGTATGATCATGGATACTCGCTTTGCTAACACAGGCGCTATCTCTCAGGCTGTTCAGTTTGACCCTACTAAGCCAGTTTACCTCGCTAACGAGGAGGGTGGTATCAATGGTTACTACACATGGCGTGGTGTTGATGGCAAGCACAATACAATGGCTAACCAGAACCCAGTAGCTATGCTTAACGACAAGTACGACGTGTCTAATGCTAAGCGTTTCGTAGGTAATGCACAGTTCGACTATAAGATCCACGGTTTGGAGGATCTTCGTTTCAACTTGAACCTTGGTGTTGACGTATCTAAGTCAAACGGTACTGTTGACGTTGCTCCAGGTGCTGAGCAGTCTATCCACGCTACCGACCAGGCTGGTTCTGGTTACCACTCAAACTACTCACAGCTTCGTCGCGACCAGACTTTGGAGTTCTACGGTGCATATGCTAAGACTTTGGGCAAGCACTCGTTCGACGTGATGTTGGGTTACTCATGGCAGTGGTACTACACTCAGTCTTACAACGAGACTTACCGTGTAGCTGATATGAATAAGTGGAATTATGATAGCGGTGAGCCTTATGTAGCTTTGGATTCAACTGCTGCTAACTACTACATCTCAGAGCCTAAGACATCTAAGTCTGAGTACATCCTCGTATCATTCTTCGGTCGTGCTAACTACTCTTACGGCAACCGTTACTCAGTAACTGCTACTTTGCGTGCCGATGGTACATCACGCTTTGCTAACAACAAGTGGGGTATCTTCCCATCTGTAGCGTTGGCATGGAACGCAAAGAACGAGTCGTTCTTGGAGGATGTTGACGCTTTGTCAGCATTGAAGGTTCGTTTGTCTTATGGTCAGACTGGTCAGCAGGATGTAGGTGGTTTGTACGATGCTCTTCCTACCTATTATCATAACACTCTCGGTTCTTACTACCCATTTGGTGGTTATACCGATGGTGCAGGCCTCGTTTACCCAATTAAGCCTGTAGGCTACAACGCCGACCTTAAGTGGGAGACAACTACTACTTACAACGCAGGTGTTGACTTCGGTTTCGCTGACAACCGCATCACCATGAGCGCTGACTTCTACTATCGTGAGACTAAGGACCTCTTGAACTTTACTCCAGTTCCTGCAGGTGCTAACCTTACTAACTACCTCAACGCAAACATCGGTGACTTGAAGAATATCGGTGTTGAGTATGAGATCAACGCTGTTGCTATCCAGACTAAGGATTGGTACTGGAACATCGGTGCTAACGTAGCATGGAACAAGAACGAGATCACTCGTTTGACTAACGACGATGAGGCTGAGGGTTACTACGGTGTTGACACTGGTGGTTACTCTGGTGGTGTTGGTGGTACTTGCCAGGTACACCAGACAGGTCAGCCTACTCACTCATTCTACGTATATCAGCAGATTTACGATGAGAATGGTCGTCCTATCGAGGGCTTGTACGTAGACCGCAATGGTGATGGCGCAGTTAACGAGTCAGATAAGTATGTATATAAGAAGGCTGCTCCAGATGTAACCATCGGTTTCAACACTCAGCTTTCATGGAAGAACCTTACTTTGGCTGTTGCTGCTCACGCTAACATTGGTAACTATGTTTACGACAATATCTCATCAAATGGTGAGCTTTTGACAGACCTTTGGACAAATAACTTCACTAACAACCGAGTTATTACTGCACCTCAGACTAACTTCCGTTCTTCTGGTCAGTATCTCTCAGATTACTATGTACGCAATGCTTCATTCTTGAAGCTTGATAACATCACATTGAGCTACCGCTTCAACTTGGGTAAGGCTGTTCAGCGTGATCTTACTCTCGACGTATACGGTACTGTATCAAATGTTGCTACAATCACTGGTTACAAGGGTATCGATCCTGAGATCGCTGGTGGTATCGACAACAACATGTACCCACGTCCACGTACCTACATTCTCGGTTTGAAGTTCAATTTCTAATCGTCTAAAATCGAAACAGTATTATGAAAAATATCAAATTTTATATCATGTCTTTCGCCGCAGTGGTGACACTCGGCCTTAGCTCATGCGTAGGCGATTTGGAGACGACTCCTATCGATCCTAACGTACAGCTTCCACAAGACGTATTGAAAGATGAAGCTGCTTTCGAGGCTTTGTTGGCAAAGTGTTACCAGGGTCTTGCTTGCTCATCTTCAGATGGTGCTAACGGTGGTCCAGATATCAACGGTGTTGATGGTGGTTTCGGTCAGTACCTTCGTGCTTACTTCAACCTCCAGTGCTTGACTACTGATGAGGCTACTTGCTGCTGGAACGATACTGGTCTTCCTGATATGCACAACATGAACTGGCAGGCATCTAACCAGTTTATCGTTGCTATGTACTATCGTATTTTCTACCAGATTGGTCTCTGCAACGAGCTTCTCCGCCAGGTTGAGGCTAACCCTGCAGGTGTTCAGTTCCAGAACAAGGGTGCTCTTGTAGCTGAGGCTCGCGCTTTGCGTGCTTTGTCTTACTTCCACGCACTCGATATGTTCGGTAACGTACCTTTCTCTACCGAGAATGATGCAGTAGGTGCTAAGGGTCCACGTCAGATCAACCGTGCTGAGTTGTTCGATTATGTTGAGAAGGAGTGTAAGGCTCTTATCGAGGGCAACGATCTTGCTGCTGAGGGTCAGAACGTATATGGCCGTTGCGACAAGGGCTTCGTTAAGATGATTCTTGCTAAGATGTATCTCAATGCTGAGGTATACATTGGCGAGGACCGCTATGCTGAGTGTGCTGCTATCTGCGAGGACTTGGTTGCTACTTACTCTTTGGCTGAGAACTTCGCTGATTTGTTTGCTGCCGACAACGATCGTTTCGCAGTAGGCACTGAGGAGATCATCTTCGCTGTTCCTCACGATGGTGTCAACACTACTTCTTATGGTGGTACTAACTTCCTCATCTTCGCTGGTACTGGTGGCGATATGAACGCTGCTGAGGCTGGTATCTCTTCTGGTTGGGGTGGTTTGTCAGTTACTAAGCAGGTTTCTGAGCGCTACGCTGAGGGCGATGCTCGTGCATTGTTCTTCACCGACTACGGCACTGAGATCGTTGACATCTTCACATTCACATCTGGTGGTTACAAGTCTACTAAGTTCCGCAATGTAAAGAGCAATGGTGAGGCAGGTCAGACTACAGGTTTCGTTGATACAGACTTCCCATTGTTCCGTGTTGCTGATGCTCACCTTATGTTGGCTGAGTGTGCTGCACGTGGTAAGGCTGACAACGCAAAGGGTCTTGCTTCAATGAAGGCTATCCGTGCGCGTGCTGGTCTTGATGTGGAGAATTACAATTCTTACACTTTGCAGGATGTTCTCGACGAGCGTTTACGTGAGCTTATGTGGGAGGGCCACCGTCGTTCAGACCTTATCCGCTTCGGTCAGTTCACTACCGATGCTTACCTTTGGGAGTACAAGGGCTCTGTTAAGGAGGGTGCAGCTGTTGAGGATCACCGCAACCTCTTCCCATTGCCACCAGCAGATGTTAACGCTAATGGCAATCTTAAGCAGAACGCAGGTTACTAATAGATGTAGTTTATCGTAAAACGAATAAAACTTACAGAAAATGAAAAAGTTATTATATAGCATTTTGGCTCTTGCAGGTGTGGTTGCTACATCATGTACGCAGGAGCACGTAGAGGTGCAGTATATCCCTGGTAATGTTGTTGCGCCAACACTCGGCAACATTGAGGGTTGCACACTCTCAGAGGGCGGTAATGACATCGTCATTGAGTATACCGAGGCAGATTTCGGTGTAGCTACCGCTAAGACTCATAACCTCTACATCTCAAAGTCAGAGGATATGGCAGATATGAAGAAGGCTAAGGCTACGTTCGGTGCGGGTACTATCACTCTCACTCAGGCAGACCTTAATGTCGTTGCTTTGGACTTCGCTGAGGCTGGTGCTGAGGTGGATATGTACTTTGCTGTTGTTGCTAACCTCAACACCGATAAGGGTGCTGTTGTTGCAGGCACAGAGTCTTACTCAAACATCGTTAAGGCTACCTTCAAGTCATACGTAGCCGACGTTCTTCCTACCGAGAAGTTCGATAAGGTATGGGTAATTGGTGACTACTGCGGTTGGGCACACGATAAGACTCAGTTCCTATTCGACTACACTGCTTCAGGCAATGTATACTCTGGTATTGTTGACTTCGCTGATAAGGCTGCTAACGGCTTCAAACTTACTGGTGTTGCTGGTTGGGATGACACTTGCAACTGGGGCTTGGAGGATAACACAACTGCTGAGGCAGAGGCTTCATCACTCCAGCTTATCACAGGTGGTGGCTCACAGGATATCAAGGCTTACGCTAAGCGTTTCTACGGCTTCGAGTTCGACAAGACTACTTTGGTATTGAAGAAGTCTTGGGGTGCT